>CAJGBW010000096.1 GCA_904501835.1 uncultured Bacteroidales bacterium | reverse complement strand
CTAACCCCTATGCAGGTGCGTCAGACCATTATTAAAGTGCGCAACGAAAAACTTCCGCGTGTCGGTGTGGTCGGTAGCGCAGGCAGTTTCTTTAAGAATCCCATTGTGGAAAGATCGTGCTACGAAAAAATATGTGCCCTCGTTCCCGGTGTGAACGTGCCTCATTATGAGGTGGAGGATAAGGTGAAGATTCCTGCCGCCTGGCTGATTGAGCAATGCGGTTGGAAAGGGAAACGAAGCGGCAATGCCGGAGTCTGGGAAAAACAGGCGCTTGTGCTTGTCAATGCAACTGGTCTGGCCCTTCCCGAGGAAATCATCCGTTTGGAAAATAAAATCAAACTCTCTGTAAAAGAGCGTTTTGGAATAGAATTAAGTCCCGAAGTGGAACATTTATAATTGATTGTCTATGTCATCTTTTGTTGTAGAAGGCGGCCACAAACTCAGTGGCGAAATCCAACCTCAAGGAGCTAAAAACGAGGCTTTGCAGATTATCAGTGCGGTGTTGCTCTCTGATGAGGAGATTGTGGTGCATAATATCCCGGAAATTCTGGATGTGAAAAACCTGATTCATCTTTTGGAAGGATTGGGCGTAAAAGTGCGCCGAATTGAAAAGGGTAGTTGGTCGTTTCAAGCCGATGTAATCAATGAAAATTACATAGACAGTGACGAATTTGTGGCCAAATGCGCCTCTCTGCGTGGCTCTGTGATGACAGTCGGTCCTTTGCTGACTCGTTTCGGAAAGGCTTGGTTCCCAAAACCCGGTGGTGATAAAATCGGCCGCCGCAGGGTAGATACCCACATCATTGGTTTTGAAAATTTGGGTGCAAGTTATGAGTATGACGCCCAGCGCAAGGCTTTCCATCTGCTCGCTCCCGAGGGCGGTCGCTTGAAAGGTTCTTATATGTTGCTGGACGAAGCTTCCGTAACGGGTACAGCCAACGTCTTGATGGCGGCAGTGTTGGCAGAGGGTGAGACCACCATTTTCAATGCGGCTTGCGAGCCCTACGTGCAGCAGTTGAGTAAATTGTTGGTGGCGATGGGTGCCAAAATTGAGGGTATTGGCTCTAACTTATTGAAAGTGATGGGTGTAGAACGTCTTCACGGCGCCTCGCATACGATTTTGCCGGATATGTTGGAGGTCGGCTCTTTCATTGGTATGGCAGCCCTTACCCAAAGTGATATTACCATTAAAAATGTCTCCTATCAAAATCTGGGCGTGATTCCAGAGTGCTTCCGCAAATTGGGTGTCAAATTAGAAGTGGTCGGAGATGATATTCACGTGCCTTATCAGGATAGTTATGTGATTGATTCCTTCTTGGATGGATCCATCATGACGATTGCGGATGCGACTTGGCCGGGATTGACGCCTGACCTTTTGAGTGTGATGCTCGTGGTCGCAACCCAATGCAAGGGAAGTGTCTTGATTCACCAGAAAATGTTTGAAAGCCGTTTGTTCTTTGTGGATAAGCTGATTGATATGGGCGCGCAGATTATTTTGTGCGACCCCCACCGCGCCGTTGTCATCGGTCACGACCATCGCTTCTCTTTGAAAGCCGGCAAAATGCTCTCTCCCGATATCCGTGCGGGTATTGCTTTGCTGATTGCCGCCATGTCCGCCAAAGGCACGAGCGTGATTGACAACATCGACCAAATCGACCGCGGCTACGAAGACCTCGACGTCCGCCTCAACGCCCTCGGCGCCAACATCCGCCGCATCTGATGCACCGTGTTTTGTAAAGCGGGCAATTACTGCTACAGCCTGTTGCACTTTTGTATCGTAGTATATTCTATGCCGGTTTTGCCTATTGTGGCTTTAACCGCTTTTATATAAAAATATTTTTTTTAACTTTGCCATTGCTGAAGATGCGTAATCTTTGGCATTACATATTGTGAAAGTGTTTTTCGCAAGTCCTTGATTGAAAATGTGGAAGTTTTCTAGGTTAAAAGGATGTACGAAATTACACTCACTTCGTATAGATACTGAGGTCAGGTGCGTTCTGTGCCTGTATATCCCATATATCTATTCGAGTGTGGGGTATTACGTCGTTTGTTTTTGACCGGGTCTTTCCACAACCTTCAATCAGATAAGCGATCGTCAGCCCCACACTTTTTT
>CAJGBW010000095.1 GCA_904501835.1 uncultured Bacteroidales bacterium | reverse complement strand
TGCCTGATTGGCTTTGCTTACACTGGCTCTGTTGCAAGTGAACTATGGCAATTTTATCTTGGCGCTGTTCTTTTAGGCATCGGTCTTGCCTGGACCAGCACCGCCATGATGAGCGCCGTGGTTGGCATTTGGTGCAAGAAAAACAAGGGCACTATTACCGGCATCATCCTTTCTGCCAATGGACTTGGCGGTGCCGTTGCCGTGCAAATCATCTCCCCCATCATCTTTGATCCCAACAATCAGCCCTTTGGCTATCGCAATTCTTACCAGCTTGTCACCATAATTTTGGTGGTTGTGCTTTTGCTGATTATCCTGTTCTTCAAGGAAAAGCCCAAGGGCGCGGAAGACACCGAGATTGTCGTTGGCAAAAAGAGTAAGAAGGCCCGCGGCGTGGGCTGGGTTGGCATGGAGTACGATCAGGCGAAGAAAAAGCCTTACTTTTATTTGGCCATCATTGCCATTTTCCTCACCGGCATCTCCCTCAATGGAATTGGAAACGTGTCTGCCCCACATCTGTACGACCTGGGATTCGAAAAGCAATTTGTGGCCAATATCGGCACGGTCACCAACCTTTGCCTGATGGGTACTAAGATTGGTACCGGCTTCCTGTACGATAGAAAAGGTATCAAAGTCACGATGAATATCTGCTTCGTATGTGCCTTTGTGTCATTGGGCGGTTTGATTCTGCTGGACAATTCCGACGCAGGAAAGGTACTTGCCTATGTAAGAGGTATTGCCGGAACAATCGCCCTGCCGCTGGAAACAGTTATGATCTCCATCTTCGCCAGCGAAATGTTTGGTGACAAGAGCTTTATAAAGGTTCTTGGCATCTTCTCCGCCGCCAATTACGCCGGTCTTGCCCTGGGTTCTCCTTTTGTAAATACGTGCTATGACCTGTTCAATCAGAGCTACAATGTTTCCTTCGCCGTTTTGGCTGTGTTCATGATTGTCGCCATGGTGACCATGAATTTCGTCATCCGCGCAGCGCATAAGGACAAAAAGCTGATTTTGGCCGCTCTGTCACAAGCAGAGCAGCAAGCTTAAAAATGAAAAAGGCAGGGATTCTTCCCTGCCTTTTTTCCATATAAAAATCCACCAAACGACTGCCGTTCGGCAGAATTTGGTGGATTTGGCGGAGTGAGAGGGATTTGAACCCTCGCGCGCAGTTTTAATACGCCTACTCCCTTAGCAGGGGAGCCCCTTCGGCCTCTTGGGTATCACTCCGAATCAAAGATATTCGCTTGTTACCCGCATATTCTAGCACAAGGGGTATGGTTTGTCAAGAGGAAAAACTATTGACTTTTACGGGGCAGAATGGTATAGTGGGGCGTGTATGGAGAGTTGTCCGAGGGGTTTAAGGAGCCAGTCTTGAAAACTGGTGATGGGGCGACCCACCGTGAGTTCGAATCTCACACTCTCCGCCAAATAAAGAACAGTAGATTGATACAATCATATCAATCTACTGTTTTCTCTTTTATTGAATGAGCGTTTTCCAAGCTCTATATAGTTTAATTTACAAAGCGCATATGTGCTGATAGATCCATTGTCGCTAACTTGAATTTTGCCGTTTTCACAGGTAATAATGCTTCCTGTGCCATCCGTTAGTTCCACATACAGTTCATCATAAGACCAATGATGGGCAATGCGAATAGAAACAATTTCATCAACGGCTATACTGCCAAGCCGGAGCGTGGCACGATCTATAATACATTGCTTAGACTGGCCCCAAGTATTCGCATAGAGGTAATCGGCAGGAACGCATTCCTCAAAAAAGTCAATTGCGCATGAGCCGAAGGAAGCCTTCCCGCCATTGCGGATATGCGCTGCAAGGTCTTGATAACAATCAAACCATACATGATTGGAAAATGCGGAAACCGATTCCAATTCATCGCCCTCAAAGAACACGATTGGATTCACCCAAGCATTGACCGAAACTTGCTTTCGCAAAAGGTATATGGCTCTTGCAAGTTGTTTAAAGGGCGATTTAAGAAACTTAGTGTGCGTTTCCCCTGTCCATCGGTCTGTCTTTTCCTGAAGAAAGCCATCTTCACATTCTGTAAGACAGCCTTTCCAACGCTTTACTTCTATTGCAAAGAGCTTATTTTCGTAAAGCACAATGCAATCAATCTCGGCATTTCCTT
>CAJGBW010000094.1 GCA_904501835.1 uncultured Bacteroidales bacterium | reverse complement strand
TCCATTAAACAACACTACAATCTTTCCTTCATCAAAAATGAAGAACACCCGATATATGTTGCCATTATACTCCGTCCTTAGTTCATATAGTCCGTCGCGAATATGCTTGACAAACTTTGCCGGTAAACGATCCTGAGTCTTAAGCAGCACCAATCCATAATCCACCTTTTCCCGTTCTTTGTCAGTCAACCCTTTCATAAACTCGCCAAAATATCTGCCAAATGTTATAATACGACGTTTCATACCGCAAATATACAAAATGTTTCAATTTCTTGTAACCGTATCGACAAAAAACATGGCAATCTCATTTTTTTGTCGTGGGATTGCGATTTATTTGTATCTTTACGAATTCGATTGAAAACTTATTATAAAGTCCGATATGAAAAAGTTATTTACAGTGATTTTATTGGCCGTGTTGGCCGCTCCGTTTGTGAAAGCGCAGGCGGATTATGTTCCGACCCAGGAGAATCTCAAACAAAGAGAAATTTTTGAGGATAACCGTTTTGGCGTGTTCTTGCACTGGGGTATTTACAGTATGTTTGCCCAGGGCGAGTGGTATCTGGCTAAAGGCTATTTGAATGCACAGGAGTATGCAAAAGCGGCAGGTGGTTTCTATCCGGCTTCTTTTGATGCGCGCCAATGGGTGAAAGCCATCAAGGCTTCCGGAGCCAAATATATTTGCTTTACCAGTCGTCACCACGATGGATTTTCCATGTTCGATACCCAGTATTCGGATTACGATATCATGGATGCTACGCCTTTCAAGAGAGATATCGTGGCTGAATTGGCACAGGCTTGTAAAGAAGAGGGGATTGCTTTCCATATCTATTATTCTTTGATTGACTGGACGCGCGGCGATTATCCGGCAGGTCGTACCGGTTTGAAATGTGGCAAAAATCCCGCTGATGCAGACTATGAGGCATACCGTGCTTTCATGAAAAATCAGTTGACCGAGATTTTGACCAAATATGAAGGTGTGAATGCCATCTGGTTCGACGGATGGTGGGATCACGACAGCGACCCTCAGCCTTTCGAGTGGAAATTTGATGACCTTTACAGTCATATCCACGCCATCAAGCCCGCTTGTTTGATTGGTAACAACCACCATTTGACCCCTATCAAAGGTGAGGACTTCCAGATGTTTGAGAGAGACCTTCCGGGTGAGAATACTTCCGGTTATCACGACCAGCAGACCATTGGTGCCCTTCCTCTCGAAATGTGCCAGACCATGAACGGAATGTGGGGTTACAAAGTGGCTGACCAGGAGTATAAATCTGTGAAACAATTGGTACAGCTGATTGTCAAGGCGGCAGCCAAAGGTTCCAACCTTCTTCTTAACATCGGCCCCCAACCTGACGGATGTCTCCCGGCAACTTCTCTTGACAGATTGGCCGGAATCGGTGAGTGGCTGGCGAAATATGGCGAGTCTGTCTATGGCACCAACGCTACCAATATCCCTGCACAAAGCTGGGGTGTGACAACTCGCAACGACAACACCATCTACATGCACTTGATTGAGCCGCTTGAAGGTTGCCCTGTGGTGGAGATGCCTATCGAGGGTAAAGTAAAATCGGTGGTTGCACTCAGCGATGGAGCCTCTTTGAAATACAAGGTTAAAAACGGAAAAATCTCTGTGACCTTGCCGCAGACTCCCACCGAGATGGATTATGTAATTGCTGTAACGCTTGCAAAATAAGTAAGCGCAATATGCCAACAAAAGCTCGGTGCAAAGCCGGGCTTTTATTATTAAGGCAAATTTGCTGAAATTTTAGACTTATGAAAAGAATTGTGTTTTTGGACTACGTGCGTGTATTTGCCTGTTTTTTGGTGATGTTGGTGCACGCGGCAGAGAATTATTATGGAGCGGCTTCCGGAGAACTGGCTGGCCCGCAGTCGTTTTTGCAGAATGAGGCAGATAGGCTTTGGGTTTCGGTCTATGATGGATTTTCCAGAATGGCGGTGCCTCTTTTTATGATAGTGTCCGCCTTCCTTTTGGTGCCGATGAAAAAAGAGCAGACGGCTTGGCAGTTTTATCGCAGCCGTTTCAAACGCATACTCCCGCCGATGTTGTTTTTCATGGTGATTTACAGCACTTTGCCCCTGCTTTGGGGACAGATTGACAAGGCGACAGCGCTGACGGACCTTT
>CAJGBW010000093.1 GCA_904501835.1 uncultured Bacteroidales bacterium | reverse complement strand
CTCAACAAATACATTATTAATCAATAGTCTCAAAGATCGCCAAAAGGACATTTGTCCGCAAAGCATGATTGATAATAGAGCAAATCTTTCCAATCCTCTTTCTCCAATTTTTCCCACTGACACTTGTCCGCAAATTGGGGTTGCACTGTAAGCAAATATGCCCAATCCCGTCCTTTCAACTTATCCCATGCACACCTGTCGGCAAATTGCGGCTGGTTACCAAGAATGTTGGACCAATCATGTCCATCCAACTTTTCCCATGGACACTTGTCAGCGAAATCAGGCCTTTCGTTCACCAACATCACCGTATCGTCCGCAGAAAGACTCTGGAGATCCATCTTGCCGAGATATTCTGCAAGATTCTCATTAAGCATTTGAAGCTCAGGGAATTCGACAATGTAAATCCAATCCTGCGCCGTAAGTTTGCCTAATCGATCAAAACAGAAAGCCTCGTATTCCGCCTTATGTTCACAATTGGACGGAACACTTGCACCACTTGCAGCCGAAGCGCACTTTGCAGCTTTGGCTGCAAGCTTCTTCTCCAGCTCATTCAATTCCTCCAACCTCGCATATTTGGATGTATCAATAATGTCTTCCATAGCCCACCCCTTTCTCTTTCACTCTTCCCCGTTAATGAGCATTTGTATGTACTTCTCGCGGAGTTTTTCGTTTTCGCTCAGTTTATGCGTTTCAATTGCGCCGCCCTTGTCAAGATTGCAGACCTCCACCGTGCAGTAGTCGTCCATGTCGTACATCTTCCCGGCTCCATTTTCGCAAACCCATACCTTGCCTTCATTGAACGAGTAGAACTCGGTCAATGTGCCATCTTTAAATTGGCGTATCAGCGCATTCTCCTTCGGGAAATGCAGGATTGTCAGTTCTTCATCTTCCTTTACGCTGAACCTTGCGGTGTCTATCAAAGTCTCGAACCCATTATTGCCCATTTTCTTGTTCCTTTCGTTTTTTGCACAGCGGCCTTTACGCGCATTTGATTATACACACTTTTCCAAATCCGTGTTGTGTTATTTTGGCCATTTCCGCACCTTTTTTTCATCCGATGGATTTCCCGGCCCAATATCCGGTATTGGAGCCCGGAATTCCCTCAGGAAGCGGACCTTTGGTAGCTACACCCCTACGAACAGAGGCCATTGTGCCGCCACAATTTGTCCTGCTAGGACGCATTCTTGCGTCCGTCCACCAACAAATCACGCTTCTGCCGGGTGGCACGAAGTACAACCATAATAATCGTACTCAAACCCCTTCTCTTCGCTCCAGACCAAATACCCATATTCGCCGCCCGTTTCATCAACCTGCTCCGGTCCCCAAACGCCATTCACTTCCCACGATCCATCTTCGCGTTTGAATACCTCAAGCTCGACGGCCGGAAATTTCCCATCCATCAACTCGACGCCTTCCTCAACCGCCTTGGCCGAGAACATTTCTCCGCCCTCAACAGGCTCCCAGGGCGTCTTTACGCAATAGACCTTACCCTCGTCAACAACCACTTCATCGGTTGAACTGCGCTTGTACTCGATTTTCTCCATCTTCTTCATTCCTTTCTTGAGGATTGATGAATTTCAGTTCCTCTACATACAATACCGCAACTCACCCGATAATCTTACAGAGAATTTTCCATTTTCTGCATGACTACCAGAAATTTGACTCTTCGACCAAAAAATATCTGCCATTCTTTGATAGTCCACAAGACTCAATCTTGACGCTATCCGACTTTCACATGCTCATCCGTTAAAACACACATCGAACTTGATACCCTTGTCGCGCTTGATGTGAATCGCCGTGTTGTACCGGACCTTCCCATGATCGAAGCGTTCATGCTTGGTATGATAATATCCGCCGCCAACTATCCTACCATGACGCATCTCCACATCTATCCCCCAAACACGCCCAACTGGGAGGGGCAACGTCCCCGTTGCCCACAACCACCTAAATCAAGCTATCTCAAAAATATCACAATGTCGTCGGTAAATTTTCATTCTTCCAAGGGTCTCCCCTAAAGATCCACCCCTGAATGTCCATCCGCCTGCTCGATAGCATTTATACCGTTTGACTTATCTTCAAAATCAATTCCTTCAACCACTTCGCCGCATCTTCGCATGACGGTAAAACCACCAACCCGCCTTTCATTTTTTCGTAACCTATTTTCCACTCCTCCGTTACAGCAAATGATGGGGGCCATGTCTGCGCCATTCGATTCGCAAACAACCTTTCGCAAATCTTACGAACCTCGGACAAATCGACCGTCTCATGCGCCATAATAAGTT
>CAJGBW010000092.1 GCA_904501835.1 uncultured Bacteroidales bacterium | reverse complement strand
GAAAGGGTCTGTTCCATGACCTTGGCTACATAAGGTGCGGCTACCACACCACCCGATTTTGTTTCGGTACCCGGTTCATCCACGATGATCAATACCGCGATGGTAGGGTTATTGGACGGACCGTATGCAATGGTCGAGCCTACACGCTTGGTGGTGTCTTCGGAATCTCGTTTTTCAGAGGTACCGGTCTTGGCAGCAATGGGATAACCCGCAATGTAAGCGTTCTTAGCCACCCCCGTCACCGTACCTTCGGTCAGGATATCGGTAAGGGTTCGGCAGACACTCTGACTCAAAATCTGACGCTTGTTTACCTGATCTTCATAGGAAACCACCACATTGCCATCGTTATCGGTCAACGCCTTGACGATGTGCGGCGTTACCACATAACCGCCGTTGGCTACGGTAGAAATAGCAGTGATCTGCTGAATAACGGTGGTTTTGAAGGTCTGACCAAAAGAAGAGGTCGCCAATTCCACCGCGTTGAAACGATTGGCGGCGTGGTTAATACCGGCAGCTTCGCCGGGCAGATCAACGCCTGTTTTATCGGTATATCCGAAATTCACAAAGTAGTTCCAAAAGGTTTCGGTGCCCAATCTTGCCGCCACATTCATCATGGTGGGGTTGCAGGACTGCTGCAGCTGATAGGCAAAGGTCTTGTTGCCATGACCCGACGTTTTGTGGCAGTGAATGGTGGTGCCCGCCACGTTCAGTTTGCCGGTACAATTGAACATGGTGTCCTTTGTCACCAGGTTTTCCTGTAAACCCATGGCCGACGTAATAATCTTGAAAGTTGATCCGGGCTCGTAGGTATCGGTGATGGTCTTGTTCTTCCACATCGCATATACCTGCTGCCAGAAAAATTCATTGTACTCTTCGCTTCCCTCTTCCAATTCGCAGTTTGCCAGTTTGTCGGCATATTCACCCACAAGGGTGTAAGGATCGTTTAGGTCAAAGGTGGGATAGGTTCCCATACCCAAAATGGCTCCGGTTGCCACCTCCATGACTACGCCGCAAACTTGATTACCTGCCAAATTTTCTTTATAGGTTGCTTCCAATTGATTTTCCAGAATGCCCTGTATGTTGGTATCCAGGGTTGTCACCACGTTCAATCCGTCTTCCGCATCGATATAGCTTTCGTAGCGGGTAGGCATATTGTTACTCATAGCGTCCTTGGCACTGATGTACAGACCGTCGGTACCCGACATGACACTGTTGTATTGCAGCTCCAGTCCGAACAAACCGCCATCGGTACCCATGACACCGATGCACTGAGCCGCCAGACTTTCATAAGGATAATAACGGGTGGTCGTTTCTTCTAAGTGAATTTGACGCGAGAATCCGTAGTCATCAATGAACAGACGAATCTCATCTGCCAGCTTCTTTTCCACGTTTTTGGCAATGGTTTCATCCTTGCGCTTTTTCTTTTGGGTCTTTTCATAAATATCATCATAGGAAAGTCCCAAGATATCGGAAAGACGGGCAGCAATGAGCTCAGCATCCATGGTATCGGTGTAGTCCTTTTCGTCCTTGCTTGTTGCTTTGTCAATGTCAAAAGGAGAAATAAACACACGGTAGGTGGTGGCGTTGGCGGCAAGCTGCATCATATTACGGTCATAGATCGTGCCGCGCTGTGCTTTGATGACACGCTTTTGAATCAAGTTCTCCAATACGTAGTCACGGTACTCATTGCCCTTCACTACCTGCAAATAGTACAGTCGTCCGCACAGCCCCAGACTCATAGCGACAAATAACAATAGAATCAATAAAGTTCTACCCATTTTTTTGGTTCGTTTCATCGCTTTTCCGCCTCCCTTCTTATCTTTCTGGTTCACCCATAAAAAATATAAATTACAATCAAATTCGTTTTTGCCAAGGCTCTGCCTTGACAAAAACACCACCCGGTCAAGAGAATCGAGTTCACGCGCCGGGGGAGCTTACTAAAATCTTTGATTTTTGTAAGCGGCGATACGCGCGTGCAGACCCGCCGCGCGGTCCCAATTGTAAAACGCAGTTTTACAATTGAGTATACTTTATCAATGAATCAAAATTGAGAGTATCCCCTAAATAACGGTTATACCCTCCAATTTTGTGTGCTACAAGTTTATTCTTTTCCGAAAAAAATATTCCAATATTCTCTGTAATTGCGGGAGAGGGCATTCATCACCGTCGCAATCACGCCGGTATCCTCTTCAGACACTTCGAAATATTCCGCGGTCTCATCCTTATCGGTAATAATCTCAACGGTCTTCAAACTGTCTTCTTTGACAAGACCCAGCGCTTCCAAATCCACGCCTGTT
>CAJGBW010000091.1 GCA_904501835.1 uncultured Bacteroidales bacterium | reverse complement strand
CCTCCTTGGCGTATTTTCCCAGATATTCCACCATTCTGTCTTCCACTTTTCTATACTCCATGTGGTCCGTAATAGCCATGACATCCAAGCCGTCCAACCAAGCTTCGCGCACCCTGAATTCCGGAGAAACCTGGGCGTCTGAATACACCGTATGCGTGTGTAAATCGGCCTTGTACGCATGATAGCCTTTAATACCAGGAATAATGAATTCCTTTCTTTGAGGCTCCGAATAATTGTAATGGTGCACCATTCCGGGATTCTTGTAATCCTGATACACCGTTTGTCCTGATGCAGGGGCAAACGCCGCCCACATCAGGACAATAGAACAAACGATTTTTCTCATCATATCTGCGAAGTTTATTGTTTCAAAAACTATAACCCGCAAATATATGAAATTTTATCGTTATTTTCCAGTAGTTTATCGAGTTAAATTTGCTCAAAAGTAAAGGATTCCCACGGAAGTTGGGCATCTTTTCCTTCGTCCAAGACAGCATTTGCGTGGCAGAGCATGGGGAATTGGTTCAGGTCTGCCTGTCCCAATTCTGCTTTACGCGCAACGGCAGCATAGACGCGACGGGCCACAACAAGGCTTTCCAAGGTGACGCCCGCCAAAATATCCATCGCTTCCTGATAGGTCTTTCCTTCGCCCAAGAGTATGCCGATTTTTCGGGTACGTCCGCCATAAACGGTCACATACAGGTCTCCAATGCCGATATTTTCACAATCGCGTGTAGCACCCTGCATTTCCAGCAGCAGACGCATTTCCTTGACCGCCTGATAGAAAGCACCTGCCTGTGAGTTGTAGTGAATCCCCGCCTGAGCACCGTGCTCACGATTTACCAGTCCGATACTCATGGCAATCGCAAGGGCGTAACCGTTTTTGAGCGCAACGGCACTTTCCAGTCCGATCACATCGCTGGTCAAGGAAATATGGTAATAATCTGTTGCCATGGCCTCTTTCATCATTTTCAAGACGGCTGCATCCTTACCACAGAAAGCCACTTCGGTCTGGTCATGGAAGACAAGTTCGTACGAGGTACAAGGACCACCAATGGCACAAACCTCGCGTTCAATACCCATTTTAGCCAATTCGCGCTGCCAATAATCGGGGTAAGAAATCAAGGTTCCATCCTCTAAATTAATAAGACCCTTGGTGACCGACAGGACAGGAACAGACGAATCAAGTTGCGCCAATACCTCCTGCAAAAACCAATCGACACCGAAAGAAGACACACCGCCAATGATAAAATCGGCACCTGCTGCTGCCTCTTTCCAGTCTTCAAACTGGTAGTATTTAATCCCTTGCGGGAAGGGAATGTCAAATTTAAGGTGTTTGTTGTCTTTGAGACAGCCCTCGATAATCTCTTTATCCAAGGGGGTCCCTACCAATCTGACTTCGTGCCCGTTTTCTGCGGCCGGGTAAGCCAACGCGGAGCCCATCATGCCCGCGCCGATAATTGTAATGGTCTTTTTCATTTTAGTTATTGTCTTTTTCCTCAAGCATTTTGATAAAATATCCTCCTACCACAGAGCGTGCGATAAACATACAGAATTCGGGCTTATCGGTATAGAACCAGTCGGACATAGGCACGCGGTCTATGGTCTCGTTGTAGAATTTCCATACGGGCGCCACGAAACGCTCAAAATCCTCATCGCTGTCTGCCATCGTCGCCGTCCAACCAAGCTTCGCGCACCCTGAATTCCGGAGAGACCTGGGCGTCTGAATACACCGTATGTCCTGATGCAGGGGCAAACGCCGCCCACATCAGGACAATAGAACAAACGATTTTTTCATCATATCTACGAGGTTTACTGTTTCAAAAACTATAACTCGCAAATATATGAAATTTTATCGTTATTTCACACGGAACCAGTCCATAGTTCTGCCAATAATACCTCTGGAGTCAAGTGAACCTCTGACTTTGAGGACATCGCCTTTGACCTGCATGGTGCAGTTGTAGGTCTTTCCGTTGCCGGGATCGTAGATTTTACCGCCGCTGTACTTCCCCCCGTTGGCTTTCAGGCCGTGCAGCATGTTGAGCCCCATCAAAGGACGGGTACACAAGGATTTATCGGGGTTTTTGTCATCGATGGCAGGGGTGCCGTCATCCTCGGTCGGTTTTTCCAACCAGACAATTTTGCCGTTGTACACGTCTCCGCTTTTGTACACTTCTACGATGGCGGTGCCATCTTCCAGTTTCCATTGGCCGATGACATCCTGTGCCAACGCGGCTGAAAACGACATCGCAAGAAAAGCGATGCTTAAAATGAACTTTTTCATATACGTTAGGTTTTAGTTAATACGCGGCAAAGATAATAAATTATTGAAAAGATCTCGGCTTTTCATTGTTCGTTGTCTTTTTCCTCAAGCATTTTGATAAAATATCCTCCTACCACAGAGCGTGCGATAAACATACAGAATTCGGGCTTATCGGTATAGAACCAGTCT
>CAJGBW010000090.1 GCA_904501835.1 uncultured Bacteroidales bacterium | reverse complement strand
CTGCAAGGAGTTGGAAAAGGTTTTGACCGCGTGGACGGCGACAAAATGGGCATGCTGGCGACCGTCATCAATTCATTGGGACTTGCCATGGCCATCCGTTCGGAAGGCGTTGAAGCCCGTGTATTTACCGCAACCCCGATGGAGCCTGTCGCCAAATATTATATGAGGGACGACGTGGTGGAAGTATTGGAAAGGGGCGGTGTCGCCCTGCTTGCAGGAGGTACCGGCAATCCCTTCTTTACCACCGACTCTGGGGCAGCACTCCGAGCGCTTGAAATCAAAGCGGATGCTCTTCTGAAAGGAACGCGCGTGGATGGCGTCTATACGGCCGACCCCGAAAAAGACCCCACCGCCACGAAATACGACGAATTGAGCTTTGACAAAGCCATTGCCGATCGACTCAAAGTAATGGATCAGACCGCCTTCTCCTTGTGTCGCGAGGGAAATATGCCCATCATTGTCTTCGATATGAATCAGACGGGCAATTTGAGCGCGTTACTGGAGGGAAAGAAAGTGGGAACATTGGTGCATGTATAATCTCTATTAAATTCCATAATCATGAAAATCACTATCATTGGAGCGGGTATGATGGGTTCGGCCCTGGCTTTCCCCGCAGCAGAAAACGGACACGAGGTGCATATTGTCGGCACTTGCTTGGACGACAGCATTATCGATGGATATATCGCAACAGGCAAGCATGAAAAATTCTGCCGCCCCTTCCCTGAAAACGTTCAATTCCACTATTTCAAAGATTGGGAAAAGGTGACTGAAGGTTCTGACTTCGTCATTGGTGGTGTCTCCTCTTTTGGTGTAGATTGGTTCTTGGAAGAAATCCTTATGAAATTAGACCCCAAGATGCCTGTTCTGTCTGTCACAAAAGGCTTGCGCGCCACCGAAGATGGTTCTTTGATGTCTTATCCCGGTTATTGGGAAGGCGAATTGGCTAAACGTGGCATCCACCGCACCATTTGCGCCGTCGGCGGTCCTTGTACCTCCTACGAACTTGTCTTCATGGACCCCACCGAAGTCGGATTCTGCGGAAAGGACAGCGACGCCCTTCGTATGATGAAAGAAGCCATGAAGCGCCCGTATTACCACATTTCCTTGACCAATGACGTTATCGGTCTGGAAAGTGCTGTTGCCCTCAAAAATGCCTATGCCATGGCGGTTACCTTGGCCGTAGGACTTAATATTCGCTGGCACGGAGAGAGCGAGCCCGAACATTATAACTCACAGGCTGGCACCTTCTCACAGGCTGTCCGTGAGACACATGCCTTGATGCAGATTCAAGGCGGAACCTTCGAGTCAGAGTGCATCGGATTGGGAGACTTGTATGTAACCATCTTTAGCGGTCGCACCCGCAAATGCGGCGTCTTGATGGGCAAAGGTCTGAACTACGAGCAAGTCACAGAAGCACTTGCCGGCATTACACTGGAAAGTTTGGTGATTACCCGCGTGATGGGACAGGCCATCCGCCGCAAAGCTGAACTGGGCTTGGTAGATTTGGACAACTTCCCCTTGATGATGCACATTGCAAAAGTGCTTGACGAAGGCATGGCCGACAGCAACCTCCCTTGGGAAAAATTCACCTACGAGCACTTGAAATAAGGAAGTGAAGACAAAACACTCCTTTCAGTATTGGCATTGGAGAATCATTCTTTCTTCAATGGTTACCTACTCCGTATTCTATTTTGTACGGAAGAATTTTGCATTCGCGATGCCGGCTCTCAATGAAGAGTATGGCATCACGAATACGAGTTTCGGTGTCATTCTGACCTTAATCGGACTCATTTATGGCATTTCGAAATTCATCAATGGCATTTTGGCCGACCGCACCAACGCACGTTGGCATCTGGTCATAGGACTGGGCGCCTGTGCCATCATCAATCTGATTTTCGGCTGGAGTGACCGCCTCAGTCATTGGATTACAGGACAGGAAAGCGGACCGGATTTTGTCAATGCTGTTGTGGTCGTCATGGCCATCCTGCTCATCTTGAACAACATTTTTCAGGGCTGTGGCTTTGCCCCGTGCAACCACCTGCTATCCCATTGGGTCCCTCCCAGAGAACTCGCCACCAAAACAGCCATCTGGAACACCTCTCACTCGATTGGAGCCGGAATTGTCTCCGTCGTCTGCGGCTATATCATTGCGTCAAGCGGAAATTGGAGATACTGCTTCTGGATTCCGGCTCTCATTGCCTTCGGAGGCGTTATTTTTACCGCCATCATGCTGCGCGACACGCCCAAATCGTTAGGACTGCCGGAATTGAAGGAAACCAAGACCGAAATCGACGACAACGAAAGTCCCGAAGCCTTCAAGGCATTCATCCGAAAAATGGTATTCCGCAATCCCATCATCTGGACCCTGGGCGTCGTGGATTTATTGGTATATATCTGCCGCTTTGCCATTTTGGATTGGGGACCGACTTTTTTGCAGGACAGAGCCAACCCTCTTTCTGCCGAATTGACCGGATGGAGCATTGCCATTTTTGAAATTGCCGGATGTGCGGGGATGTTGTGCGCCGGATGGATTTCCGATCGCTTTTTTGGCGGAAAATCGCATCGGATGTGTGCCATCGAAATGGGACTTGTGGCTATCAGTTTGGGCATTTT
>CAJGBW010000089.1 GCA_904501835.1 uncultured Bacteroidales bacterium | reverse complement strand
TGCAACATCTACACAAAAGCCCATATCAATCACCACTGAAAAAAGCGGAGCCAACACATTTCGTTGTGACTCCGCTGTTTCTGTTACATATATTTTTCGTTGAGCGATCCACTCATATGGGCAAATACCCAAACACCAGATTCATCTCCACAAGAAGGGCAGCAAGCATACCGAAATTGTATGCCAGGAACTCCTTGATATACAGGAAAGTATACTTCGGCTTATATTTGATATATTCCTTAAAGGTGATCAGGCTGGCAAGGGATGCAATCAAGGTACCCACACCGCCGATATTGACGCCAACCAGCAGCTCTGCGTAGGATTCCGTAAACTTGGACAGGAGAATTGCGCTCGGCACATTGCTGATGAACTGACAGGACAGCGCAGACACAAGGAGGGTATTCTTCTGAATCAGACCGCCGAGGAATTCGCTGACCGCAGGGATTCTCGCAAGATTTCCCGAGAAAACAAAGAACGCCGCAAAGGTAAGGAGAAGCCCGTAGTCCACATTCCGAATGGCCTTTCTGTCGAGGATCAGTACTGCAGCAAAGATAATCGGCAGGCAGATATAGTAAGGAATGAGGCGGAACACCATCACGATGGAAAGTGCGAACAGGATCAGATAAACAACGGCACGCCATTTTACGGTTTTCTCCCCCGCATTGCTGTCAAGCACCAGCTTTTCCGGCTTAATGAAGAAGCAGCAGCCGGTAATAATGGCAATGGCAAGAATAAAGGGGGGAAACATGATCTTTACAAATTCAACGGTATCAATATTGAAATAGGTGTAAAGATAAAGGTTCTGGGGATTGCCGAAGGGGGTAAGCATACCGCCAAGATTTGCGGCGATATTCTGCATAATAAACGTAAAGCTCATGTACCGTGTCTTTCCCGTGGAGGAAAGCACATAGTATCCGAGAGGGAGGAAGGTGATCAGAGCCATATCGTTTGCAATCAGCATGGATCCGATAAAGGTAATATAGATCAGCGCCAGAATCGCACGGCGCATATCTCCCGCAAGGCAGACAATACGATGGGCAACAAAGCTGAAAAAGTTAATGTTCTTCAGCGCACATACCACCGCAAGGGTAGAGAACAGGCAGGAAAGGGTCTTATAGTCGAAATAACCCAGATATTCCTTGTCCGGGGGCACAAAAAAGCAGGTGATAATGGCACAAACAAAGGCGATACACACAACTGCGTTCTTTTTGATAAAGCCAACTGCCGTCATATTTGCTCCTGTATGATAAATTTTTGCAAAAGGGCGAAACCTTATCAATCATACCACAAACTGCCTTTCCAGTCAAGAAGCAAAATCGCCATAAATAAAGCCTCCGTATTCGGATGGAATAGCGGAAATGACAAATGGTTTTCCGAACAGCCAAAAGCACAAAATCCCCATGAAAGATCTGCAAAAAGATATACAAAAATATAGACATTATTTGAAATACATGATATAATTGTCATGTACTGCACAAATACTGCAAGGGGATCCGTTGAATGAACAAATACTTTGAAGATCCCCCGTATCTCCGACGCAAAAAATCCCATATAAATTATATTTCGGGTTAAGAACACCCGAATTCTATTCTATATTCTTTCAAAACGAGGTAATTACCATGGCAAAATCTTATGTACTCATCGGTATCGACATGGAGACAGACGTTGGCTCCTTTACCCCCTATTACAACACCACCCTTTCCGGCTGCCGAAAGATTCTCGACCTTTACTCCAAGTACGGAATCAAGGGAACCTTCTACTTCACAGGAGAATGTGCAAAGGAAGTTCCCGATGCGGTAAAGGAAGTCCTTGCGGCGGGAAGCGAAGTGGGTGTTCATTCCCTCTATCATGAAACTGTAGGCGACCCCCTCGTCGATATTCCCGGTGTTAAGCCCCTTCTCCCCGAGGAAGTGCCCCTCCGCGTGAAGCGTGCGGTAGAGTGGGTCGAAGAAGTGTCCGGCGTAAAGGCTGTTTCCTGGAGATGCCCGAGACTCTGGGGTTCCACCGCAGTCTGCAATGCCCTTGAGGAGCTTGGCTTCCTGTCCGATGCATCCTATCCCATGTATTTCTACCGTGAACGCTTTGCTCCCTACCACCCCTCCGCGGAAGATTGGGCAAAGGTTGGAGACATGAAGCTTCTTGAGATCCCCAACTTCGCCGATATGGTTATGGAATCCAACGACCCCGGTCTGGAACGTGACCGTGACCAGTGGCCCCTGTTCCGCACCGAATCTGCGGAAGCGCTCTACGACCGCATTGTGAAATACGAAAAGTTTGCCGAGGAAAAGGGCGTTCCCTCCGTCCTCTGCTTCTATATGCATCCGTGGGAATTCGAGCCCTGCAAGGCTGTGAATATCTTCGGCGAAGGCGGAACCATTGTAGATGAATTCATCGTAAAGGGCACCGGAGACTACGCCGTTGAACAGCTGGACAAGCTGATTGATATGCTGCTCTCCGAGGGCGACCGTGAATTCGTCCGCGCAGATGATCTGGCAAAACGTTGGGACGACATCGAGAAGGAATTCTACGGAAAGTAATATTACAAAAAACAGGGAGAACCCTTATAGAGCAATACCCTTAAGGACAGTTTTCAAAAATACGGTATATCTCGGAAGAGTTATGCCGTATTTTTGCGTTTGTAGACACAAATGCCGTGCTTGTCAAGAAAAGCAGACGGACTTTCGGGGAACAAAAAT
>CAJGBW010000088.1 GCA_904501835.1 uncultured Bacteroidales bacterium | reverse complement strand
GATAGTTTTTCTGTTTGGGAACGATAACTCCCTTGCCCTCGACTGCACTGTTCCAGTAGGACTGAACGGCGTCCACGCTGGCGGAGATGTTCTTTCCGCTGACTTCCCAGCCCACCTGATCGAAGAGATAGAACTCAAACTCGGGGAGAATGAGCATGGTGTCCGCGATTCCGAGATCCTTCATGTACTGCTCAGCGGCAAGCACGATGTTTCTGGGATACTGGGGAAGGGGACGGTTCTCGGGATTGTCAATGATCATTGCATTACCCGTCATGGAGAGGGTAGGGATCTCGCAGAAGGGATCGATCACCGCGGTGTCGGGGTCGGGAATGAAGACCATGTCGCTCTTTTCCACCACAGCGTAGCCGTAGTTGGATGCGTCAAAGCCGATTCCGCTTTTCATCGTGTCTTCAGAAAAATTTTCGGCAGGAATGGTTACGTGACGGTACTGACCGTTGATGTCCACCATCTTAAAGTCAACCATTTTGATTCCCTTCTCACGGATCAGAGAGAGAATGTCCTTGATGCTGTTTGCCATAACAATACTCCTTTGAATTTACACAAATGTTTGAAGGAACGTAAAACTTCATCTTTCATTGTATCATCAGATGAAAAAAATGTCAAGAGGCGCGCCCAAGAATGTTCGGAAAAATTATCGTTTTTTTGAAGGGAAGGAGTTGACTTTTCGAGGGCAATCTGTTATAATAGTTAGGAACTATCGGGATATAAACTCGAAAGAACCGATCAATAATCGGGATGTATGCGCCGAAATTTGGCAGAGCCAAATTAGGTAGCGCGCCGAGTTTGTGACCGGGACGTCGCAGGTAGTGAGCGAAGCGAACGGCCGAGCGGTAGTGAATCACATGCCGGGGGCATGTGAGAGCCGCGAGGTGACCGAGCCGCAGCGAGACCAAATCCTGTCAGGATTTGAACTCAAAAAACAATTAAATAATCGGGATGTAGCGCAGTTGGTAGCGCGCCTGGTTTGGGACCAGGATGTCGCAGGTTCAAATCCTGTCATTCCGACCAATTCGGGTATTCATAAGGCATTTGAGTACCAAAAACGCGGTTTTGACCGCAAATCAAAGCCGCAGGGGGATACCTTGCGGCTTTTTTGAAATGACGGAGGACAACATGGGCAACTATACGGATATCGAAAAAGAATTTGAGGCAATTATTCAGCCTAAACTCAATGCGATTTTTGCTACGAATCCAAACAATACTCCACAACGTCAGCAACAGATTAATGCGACAATTTCGCAGGAGTTATTTTTGTTACGTACAAGAAAAATGACCGATTTGTCTTCTTTTACGGAGAGAAATGTGATTTGTTATTTTTCTGCATTTCTGCAATCATCTGTGGCTAATCCGGAACTCTCCATCAATGACAACGACATCAATGGTTTTATGAATGCTATATCTGGAATGGATAAGAGCAAAGGGTTAGACTTGATTTTACATACTCCAGGGGGTGGGGTCACTGCTACCGAAAGTATTGTAACTTATTTGCGTAAAATTTTTAAAATGGATATTCGTGTCATTGTGCCGCATATGGCCATGTCGGCTGGCACTATGATTGCCTGTTCAAGTAAAGAAATTGTTATGGGTAAACAGTCAAGCCTTGGGCCAATTGATCCGCAATACCACAACGTCCCTGCACAAGGTGTATTAAAAGAATTTGAAAGAGCTATTGCTGAAACACAGGTAGATCCAAACAAATCTCTTATTTGGAAAGAAATCATTAAACAGTATAGACCCACATTTGTTGGGGAATGTGAAAATGCCGTAAAAATGTCTTATGATCTTGTAGATGGTTGGCTCTCAGACTGTATGTTTAAGGGGTACAAAGTCACTAAGAAAGCCAGAATAGATAAGGTTCTTAGTGAATTATCAAGTCATGATGCATCCAAACTACATGATAGACATTATGATTTTGAAAAATGCAAAAAGTTGGGATTGAAAGTGACTGCATTGGAAAGCGATCAAGATTTCCAAGACAAGGTTCTATCACTGTACCACTCGTATCTTCTCAGCATATATCGTCTGCCTTCTTCTATAAAATATATAGAATGCCAAAGAGGACAAACTTTTGTTATCAATGGCAAGAGAAATCCATAAGGCATAAACTATATTGAATTGAGATTTACAATAGGAGAAATACCATGGATAAAAAAGAGATAAAAATGATGACTCGGGAAGAAGCACTCGAGCTGTTAGTAGATAACAATTCATCGCAAACAGATTTGCCAACAAGCAATGAGTCTGTATTTGATGCATACGGCAACTATAGTTATCCTTTTGATGCAAAAATCAAAGAACCCAATATTGCTACAGGGTATGTATTTGCTGAAGTTATTCCTGTCAATTGAGTTTTCTTTGCTTACCGCATCCCAAATATTGAAGGGCGACCGCCATGGTCGCCCTTCTTTCATCATGCACTTGCCGCCTGTTTCCTTCTCTCCTTCTCCGCTTTGATTTCCGCCTTCATCTCCACAATCATCACCGCCAGCTTTTTCTCGCATTCCTCTCTCGTAGTTGCATAGACATTCCGCGAGATGCGCTTGCCGTCGGCGTTGGTAGGCGTGAACCGCCCCTCGTAGAGGTGATCGTTTATCATCGTCACGCAACCGGCGCCGCTCTTTCTTATCTTGGGCTTGTAAGGCTCAAAAAACGTTTCTGTGGCGTTTTCGTGACTTGGATCGTCACTTGCCTTGGGAGGCGGGGGGCGGGCATCTGCGCGTCTGTACCGCCGAAGGTCATAGCTGTGCGTGTTCCGCGCGAGGTAGAGATTGCCCATGGTGATGTGAGGGCTT
>CAJGBW010000087.1 GCA_904501835.1 uncultured Bacteroidales bacterium | reverse complement strand
GATATTTTGCGTGACGGGGAGCATACCAGTTGGGTTCGTGTTTGGTATAAACGGACTCATCCAGCTTCTGGGGATGGTAGTAGTTCATGCAGGGGTTTTTCTCCAGACTGCCCCAGAATGTGAAAGGAAGTCTGCCGGAGGGAGAAACCTTACCGGAAATGATGTCTGCCAACGCACGGCCACCCTCCTGACCTGTGTACCAAGCCATGATGATACCGTCCACTTTGTCGCCCCATTTCTTCAAATCAATTTCACCGCCGGAGTAAACTACCACCAAGACCTTTTTGCCGGTAGCAACCGCCTCTTCAATGAGTTTGTTCTGGTCGCTGTCGAGGTCATAAGTACGGTCACTGTTCTCCTTTTCGGTGCGTTTGTTGAAACCGCAAGCCACAATGATGGTGCTGACATTTTTCATAACCTTCTCGTCCGCAGGAATACCATTGCGCAAAACCACGTCATATTTCTTGCCCAAGTTTTTCAAACCTTGGTACAAAGTGATTTCGTACTTTTTCAAAGGGTGCATGGCACCGGAACCACCACCGAAAGTGATGTAGTCGGCGTTGGGACCTACCAAGAGGATTTTACCGCCCTTAATCGGAAGCAAACCATTGTTTTTCAACAATACGGGCGCTTCAACTGCGGCCTGATAAGCCAATTTGCGGCTTACTTCATAATCCTCAGGAATGCTGCTGTCTTTCTGGGGTTTATCCAAGAAACCGTAGGCAATGAATGACTGAAGGATGTGCTGGCATTTTTCATCCAATACGGCCATGGGCACGACGCCATTGTCAATCAAGGGTTTCAAGGTCTTGTAGCAAAGAGCAAAACCGTTGGGCATTTCCATATCCAGACCGCTCATGGCAGCGCCAATCGGGGTGTAGGTGGATACCCAGTCGGACATAACGATGCCCTCAAAGCCCCATTTGCGCAAGTTGTCTTTGATAAGCCATGCGCTTTCAGCGGCGTGCTGACCATTGACAGGGTTGTAGCTGGTCATGACGGCACCCACTTTCGCGCGCTCAACTGCCTGACGGAAGGCGGGGAAATAAATCTCGTTCATGGTACGCTCGTCCGCGCCGCTGCTGGTGGCGTGACGGTCGTATTCCTGGTTGTTCAAGGCGAAATGTTTGATGGTAGCCATCACGCCCTGCTCCTGAATACCGGTGATGTAGTTAACGGCAGTCTCTGACGCAAGGTAAGGGTCCTCGCCCATATACTCAAAGTTACGGCCGCAGAGAGGAGAACGATAGATGTTTACACCCGGGCAAAGCATGATGTTGATGCCGCGTGCTTTGGCGTCGTATCCGATACCCGTACCTACGCCCAATGCAACATTGGGATTGAAGGCGGCAGCCAAAGCAATACCGCAAGGGTAGTAGGTGCTATGGCTGGGGGTACGACCGATGGAGCGTACACCCTGAGGACCGTCTGCCATCAAAATCTCGGGAACACCCAGTCTTTCAATGGGGAAAGTGTAGAATTCTTCGCGTTGGCCGGAAATGAGTTTGCATTTCTCTTCCAAAGTCATTTGTTTTACAATGGCAGCCGCACGGTCTTTGTCAGCCTGTGTGATAACAGGGATGGCCGCTCCGGCGATTTGGAATGCTAATCCGCAAAGGATAAGGCTAAATAGTGTTTTTTTCATAAATGGTGGTTATTTGATTCTTTCTTTAATCGCTTTGGTCTGCTCTTCGTAACCCGGTTTCTCCAACAAGGCAAACATATTTTTCTTGTATGCCTCTACACCCGGCTGATTGAAAGGATTGACGCCCAAGATATAGGCGCTGATTCCGCAGGCTTTCTCAAAGAAATAGAACAAAGAGCCCAAGTTATATTCGTCGATTTTCTCAATGGAAATGGACATCTGGGGAACACCGCCGTCAATGTGAGCCAACTGGGTACCCAACTCGGCCATTTTGTTGCACTCCTCTACGCGTTTGCCGGCCAAGAAGTTCAAGCCATCCAAATTCTGTTCATCCGCTTCGATGATGAGTTGGCGGTTGCTCTGCTCAACGGTAACGGTGGTTTCCATCAAGATGCGCTCGCCGTCCTGAATATACTGACCCATGGAGTGAAGGTCGGTGGTGCAGATGACAGATGCAGGGAAAATACCCTTTCCGTCCTTACCTTCAGATTCTCCGTAAAGCTGTTTCCACCACTCACCCAAATACTGTAGTTTAGGCTGGAAAGAAACCAGAATTTCAATCTTTTTTCCTTTGTTATAGAGGAGGTTACGCATAGCGGCGTATTGTACGGCGGGGTTGCACTCGCAAGGTTTGGCACAAGCCTTTTCCATTTCCAAGGCACCGCGCAACATGGCACGCATATCATAGCCGGCCAATACGATGGGGAGAATACCTACAGGGGTCAAAACAGAGAAACGGCCACCTACATTGTCCTCGATGACGAAAGTCTTGTAGCCTTCCTGATCAGACAAGGATTTGAGAGCACCTCTTTTGGCGTCGGTAACGGCCACGATGCGCTCGGCAGCCTCTGCTTTGCCATATTTGTTTTCAATGAATTGTTTTACCACGCGGAAGGCAACGGCGGGCTCGGTCGTGGTACCGGATTTGGAAATAACCACACACGCTACATTTTTCTGTGCAGCCAAATCCATCAATTCGCAGAAATATTCTTCAGAAAGATTGTTACCGGCAAAAACCACCTCGGGCATGCCTCTTTTTCCTGCCAATGATTTGGCAAAGGTGTGATTCAATGCTTCCAATGCACATTTGGCTCCCAAATAAGAACCGCCGATACCGATGACAATCACAAGATCCACTCCTTTGGCAGACCAAGCGTCGCGTACAGCCTCACACTCATCCACCAATTTGCCGGCCAAAGTCAAAGAGGGGAGATGTTTCCAACCCAAAAAATCATTTCCCGCGCCGGTCTCTTTTTCCAAAACAGACAAAGCGGAAAGTGCTTTTTCAACATAGTTCTCGTATTCTGCATTGTTTACAAAGGAGTTGCAGCCTCCCATATTAAATTTAAGCATAGTACTATTAGTATTTATT
>CAJGBW010000086.1 GCA_904501835.1 uncultured Bacteroidales bacterium | reverse complement strand
CTTCTGAACAGAGCACTGCGCGGGTGCACATATGGCAGACCTTCCCCTTACGTGGCTGGATTATGCTTGTCTGCATGATGGGGCTCGGCATTACCCTCAAACACCTCCCCGACATTCTCACATCCCTCTCGCATGCCGCCACTGGCTCCGCTGGCTCCGTTGGCTCCGCTGGCGCGGACTTCTCCGCTGCCACCCTCAACAATTACCTCTCGACCTTTACCGCTTCCTTCTACTGCGGCCTCGGCCCCATGCTCATCTGGGCCGCCCTCCGCTTCCTTCGCAATAGCCGTTAATGCACTCTTCGGCAGTGCGGCGGGTGAAAAACTAAATCCCTCCCAAGAAGTGATATACAAGTTATATACAAGTTCACACGAATTTACTACACCTTGCGCGAGTTTTGGGCAAAAGTCACCTAAGGGGTATCAAAAAATGTCAGTTAGGCATGAAATGTAGTACACCTTGTGCGAGTTTAGGGCAAAAGTCGCATAAGGGGTAAAACATGTTTACGGCACGCCTCCTAATATCATTTAGTACAAACACGTATATCGTTTCAAAAAACATATTTTCCCAATTCTCAGAATTTACCCATCATTTGTGTAGTGAATTATTAATCGCTTCCAAAAGAGAAATATTTTCTTAAAAGTTTTGCCTACTTCTTGCAAATGTTATATAAGTGTTATATATTTGTGATATAAAATATAATGAAGAAGATGGAAACTGCAATAACAAGAACACAGACTGCTTTCAGACTCAGCACGGAGTTATTGAAAAGACTGAAGACCGAGGCGCGCAAACAAAACCGAAGCCTTAACAACTTTGTAGAGAGCGTTCTCATGGACGCTGTCTATCGCGTACCTAATGCACAAACAATGGCCGCAGTAAAAGAGGCGAGAGATAATGAGAATCTGGAAACAATCAATTTGGATAATCTTGAAGAGTTTATTGAGTCATTGTAGTGGGTATGAAGGAGCTGAAAAGTACCATCACGCAGTTTTTTGCCCATTTTTCGCAGAGATGGTATGCCGAAAGTGTAAAAAGAAAAGCAAAAGCAGATATGTGTAACGGTTTTGGGGGATTTTTTGGAACACATCTTGTAAAAAAGTAAAGGCGAAAAAAATTTGCGAAAGAATCGCATAATTTAAAATTATTGCTAATTTTGCATTGGTAAAAATTAACTACTAAAATTTGACAACTATGAGTAATAAGTATGCAGGTACCCAGACCGAAAAAAATCTGGAAGCAGCTTTCGCCGGCGAGTCACAGGCAAGAAATAAATACACCTATTTTGCATCCAAAGCAAAGAAAGAAGGATACGAGCAGATTGCTGCCCTTTTCCTCAAGACCGCAGACAACGAGAAAGAGCACGCTAAAATGTGGTTCAAAGAGTTGAACGGCATTGGTGACACCGCTCAAAACTTGGGCGAAGCAGCCGCTGGTGAGAACTACGAGTGGACTGATATGTATGACGGATTTGCAAAGACCGCAGAGGAAGAAGGTTTCCCTGAGCTCGCTGCCAAATTCCGTATGGTTGCAGCCGTTGAGAAACACCACGAAGAGCGTTATCGCGCACTTTTGAAGAACGTGGAGATGAAAGAAGTGTTCGCCAAGAGCGAAGTGAAAGTATGGGAATGTCGCAACTGCGGTCACATCGTAGTGGGCACCAAAGCTCCTGAAATGTGCCCCGTATGCGCTCACCCTCAGGCATATTTCGAACTTCACGCCGAGAACTACTAATGGTCACTTATCGCAAAAGCGATCAGATCCTAGACAAAAACAGACTGCAAGCACTCTTCTCGGAATTGACCCGACGGGAATTCACCCCCGATTTGGACAGAATCAATTCCTTGATACAGACAGGCAGTCTGTTTTGTTATGTGGCAGAAGAGGACGGAGAATGGGTTGGTATGTGCTACCTAGTCCCCTGCCAGACCGCAATGACAGACAAACTTTGGATTGAAGATGTCGTCGTGCATAGCAGCGCACGCGGAAAAGGAATAGGACGAGGGTTGTTGGAATTTGCCCTGGAAGATGGCTGCAAACGTTTCCCCGGCTGCGTCTTTTACCTGACATCCAGACCCTCCAGAGTCGCTGCCAGAAAACTATACACCGACCTCGGATTTCAAGAATACGAGACCGGTGTCTTTAAGAAATAGCCAAATTTAGGTGTAATAATTTTAGCGCGCCAACTCTACGCGCGGGCTTGTTCTAGCAGATTGCCAAATTCTTCGATGGATTCACAAATGAGTGTAGCCCTTTCTTCGCCTTGAGAAGCGAGGGCTGTTTCCAAAGTGGTTTCGCCCGAAAGCACCAAAACGCCACAAGAGCCCGCATTGAGCGCCGTTTTAACGTCCGTATAGAGACGGTCACCCACCATGGCGGCCTGTGAAGGAGCCACACCATATTTATCCAAGATACCCAAGAGAATACCCGGATTCGGCTTACCAATCACTACATCCGGTTTGCGGCCACAAGCAGCCTCAATACAAGCACACAAAGAGCCACAGTCCACCAATATCGTTTCCTCATCCGTCGGGCACACCCAGTCCGGATTCGTTGCAATATAGGGTATATCCTCTTTGGAAGCCCACCAGGTACAACGACACAGACGCGAGTAAGTCAAAGTCAGGTCAAAAGCAGCTACCACCGCGTCGGGACGATCCGCAGGGTCATCCGCGCAAGAGACAAAGCCCGCCTGCTCAAACTGCGAAATCATGGAAGGCGTACCCAACAAAAACAGACGTTTGGCCTGCGGGTAATTTTTCTTGATATAATCAATCGCAGCCGCTGTCGTGCTATACATCTGACTGTCCGCGCAAGGAATGCCCAAACGATGCAATTTGCTGACATAATCCGCCAAAGAACGCGTCGGATTGTTCGTCAAAAAGCAATAATCAATCCCCATACGGGTTAATTTCTCCAAAAAAGGAAGCGTATAAGGGAAAAGCGTGCTTCCCAAATAAATGGTTCCGTCCATATCCAACGAGACATGGCGAATTCCCTTTAACATTTCCTTAACCCCATCCGTCAATTCGGATACATATTGACCATTTTCTAATGCAAGCATAGCGCAGTTTATTTTAAGAGTTCGTTGGCGAGGGTTTCGAGGGCGGGAAGGTCACTATCTTTCATGCGACTTTTGATGGTAACCATGGGTTCGATGATTTCCACCTCTTTCATTTGCGAAAGCATTTCCTTCATAAAACGGCCCGCACAAGGCGCCCAAGAGCCATTTTCAATGATGGCTGCACGACGACGAGACCAGCCTTTGAGTTGCAATTTGTGCAAGAAAGCATGCATAGCAGGGAAAAGCGCTGCATCATAAGAAGGCGCGGCTACCACCAAGGTAGAATAGCGGAACGCATCCTCCACATTTTCAGCATAATCGCTGCGTAGCAAATCGCTGACCACCACTTTCGGAGCCCCTTTGGCACGCAAAATTTCCGCCAATTTCTCCGCGGCCTCTGCCGTACCGCCATAGATAGAAGCATGGAGAATAAAAATCCCCTCCTGCTCCACACCATAACTGCTCCAAGTGTCATACAAACCCAAGTAGAAGCCCAGATTATCCTCCAAAATAGGACCATGCAAGGGACGGATGGAGCGAATCGGAAGCGTAGAAGCCTTTTTCAAAAGCGCCTGAACCTGT
>CAJGBW010000085.1 GCA_904501835.1 uncultured Bacteroidales bacterium | reverse complement strand
TTATCAGTTATCGCAAGCTGTTGGCTGAAAAGGATTTACATGATCCTCTCAAACGTGCTACGCTCATCAATGAATTGGCTGATACAATGGCTTGTATCCTGGATCCGGTCAAACGGAATGTCTATATTCAGGAATGTGCCAGACAATTTAATATAGAAGAAGGGACGATTCGTACCCGAGTTGAGCAGACGCGCAGAAAACTTTTAGACGCAAAGGTGGCGGGACAGGACTCATCGGTCACTCCTCCTTCGGTAGAGGGCTCGGGCGACGCGGGGACTTCGATGGCCTCGGGAACTTCGGTGGCTTTGAAACCCAAGACGAGACGTAAAAATGGGGCGGATCGTTTGTATTTGTCCGAGCAGAGTTTGCTTTCCTATGTCTTGCGCTACGGTTGTGAAAGCCTTAAATTCCCCAAAGGTTCGGAATTTTATGTGGAGGATGAACCCTATACTGTTTTTGAGTTTATCGACAGCTCGTTGGCCGATGATGGCTGTGAGTTTTCCGATGCACTTCATCAAAAAATCTATCTGCTCTATGGACAATTGTTTGATCAATGTCTGGATTCCAAGCAAATTGAACGACGCCTGCAAGAGGGCGAAGATAGAGAGGTTGCAGATAGAGTGATGCAGCTTCGTTTTGATAGTCAGCAACTTACTATGGATAGTCTGCTGAAGTCCATGATGCAGAAAGACTCTTCGTTGGTGAAATTTGTGCCTCGTTCCTTGATAGAGTATAATGTGGCGCGAATGGAAAAGCAAAGACGTGAGTTGAGGCGGAAATTGGCCGAGGCGGATGAACAGACGCAGACGCAATATATGCAGCAGATTACGGAATTGGCCAGAAAAGTCAAGACCCTGCAGCAGAAATTAAAAGAGATATAAAATTAAAAGAGATAAAGATGAATTACAAAAGAACATTGGTTACTTGTGCCTTGCCCTATGCGAATGGGCCTATACACATCGGACACCTTGCCGGGGTATATGTCCCCGCTGATATTTATGTGAGATTCAAGAGAATGAGAGGGGAGGATATCCTCTATATCTGCGGTTCGGACGAGCATGGCGTTCCCATTACCATCAAAGCGCGCGAGCAAGGATGTACGCCACAGGATGTGGTGGATAAATACCACCAGATTATTAAGGATTCGTTCTCGGGATTGGGTATCAATTTCGATATCTATTCCCGCACTTCTTCCAAGGTGCATGCCGAGAATGCTTCCGGATTTTTCCGCAAATTGTATGATGAGGGAAAATTCATTACCAAAGAAAGCGAGCAGTTTTATGATGTAGAGGCCAAGACCTTTTTGGCAGACCGCTACATCAGCGGAACTTGTCCTCGTTGCGGCAATCCCGACGCCTATGGCGACCAATGTGAGAAATGCGGTGCGACCTTGAGTCCGGAGGAACTCATCAATCCCAAGAGCAAACTCAGCGGTGGCGAAATTATCAAGAAGAAGACTTCTCACTGGTATTTGCCTTTGGATCAGTATGAGGGCTGGTTGGGACGTTGGATACTTTCCGAACACAAGGAATGGCGAAGCAATGTCTATGGCCAATGCAAAAGCTGGATAGATGGAGGTCTGCAGCCTCGTGCGGTAAGCCGTGATTTGGATTGGGGCGTACCTGTACCGGTTGAGGGTGCGGAAGGAAAAGTATTGTACGTGTGGTTTGACGCGCCCATCGGTTATATTTCCAATACGCGTGAATTGTTGCCGCAGAGTTGGAAGACCTGGTGGCAGGATGAGAGTACCCGTCTGGTGCATTTCATCGGAAAAGACAACATTGTCTTCCACTGTGTCGTATTTCCTTCTATGCTGAAAGCCCACGGCGATTATATTTTACCGGACAATGTGCCTGCCAATGAGTTCTTGAACTTGGAAGGGGATAAAATTTCGACTTCCCGCAATTGGGCGGTGTGGGCACACGAGTATCTTCAGGATTTCCCCGGAAAAGAAGATGTCTTGCGTTATGTGCTGACTGCCAATGCACCGGAAACCAAGGATAATGACTTTAGCTGGAAAGATTTCCAGACACGCAACAATAGCGAGCTCGTGGCGATTTTCGGTAACTTTGTCAACCGTGCTTTGGTGCTGACTCACAAGTATTTCGAGGGAAAAGTTCCTGCAGCCGGACAGCTTGAGGAAGTTGATAGTCAGGCATTGGCTGAAATTCCCGTTTTGAAAGCATCGATGGAGAAGAATCTGGAAGAGTTCAAGTTCCGTGAGGCGCTCAAGGATGCCTTGTCTATGGCTCGTGTGGGTAATAAATATATTTCTGATACGGAGCCTTGGAAAGTGGCGAAGAGCGATATGGCACGTTGCGCGACCATTTTGAATGTCAGTCTGCAGATTTGTGCTTCCTTGGCGGTTGCTTTTGAGCCTTTTACTCCTTTTGCCGCCGAGAAGTTGCGCCGTATGTTGGGTGTTTGTCTTCAAGCGGGTTACGACCATAGAAAAGGTGAGCAGGAGACTATCAATACCTACCGCGAAGGCGAGGGTGCGGCTTTGCATACGCTTTCTGCGGGTGCGGTTTGCGGTGTCGAAGGACTTTGCTTGACTTGGGAGAACTTGGGTGCCGAGGAGATTTTGCCTGTCGGTCACGCGATTGCTGCGCCCGAACTTTTGTTTGAAAAGATTGAGGATGCCGCAATTGATGCCCAGCTTCAGCGTCTGGAGGAGATACGTAAAGCCCGTGAGGCTGCTGCGGCTGCCGCTGAACCGGCTGCTCCCGCTGTGGCTCCGCAGAAAGAGGCCTGCACTTTCGATGATTTTGAGAAAATGGACATCCGTACGGCCACCGTGTTGGAGGCGGAGCGTGTGCCCAAGACTGATAAGTTGCTGAAACTCACCATTGATACCGGTATCGACAAACGTGTCATTGTGTCCGGTATTGCGGAGTATTACAGTCCCGAAGACATGGTCGGACAGCAAATCTGTATTTTGGCCAACTTGCAGCCCCGTGTGATTCGTGGCATCGAGTCCAAAGGTATGATTCTGATGGCACGTCAGCAAGATGGAAAAATGCGTTTTGTTACGCCGCAGGAACGTCTGGAAAATGGCGCAGAAATCGGATAAATTATGCTGAAAAAGGAGTATAGCAAGGACTTGTCGAAACTCAACACTTTCGGTCTGAAGGTGGCGGCGCGTTATTATATGGAATATGATAGTGTGGCTGACCTTTTGGATTTGGATTTCGAAGAGTTGGCAAAGCCTGTCAAACATATCGGCGGGGGAAGCAATCTTCTGTTTACTGGGGATTTTCCCGGAACGATTTTACATTCAGCAGTCCGTTTTACGGAGTTGCTCTCGGAAGATGCTGATACGGTGACGCTTTCTGTCGGAGCGGGTGTTGTGTTCGATGATTTCTGCCAATGGTGTGCCGAGAAGGGCTATTGGGGCGTTGAAAATCTTTCTTTGATTCCCGGTGAGGTCGGTGCGTCTGCCGTGCAGAATATCGGTGCCTATGGTGTGGAGGTCAAGGATGTAATCAAGACGGTCTATTGCTATGACACCGTGGAAGAGGAAATGGTGCATTTCAGCCGAGAGGAATGTGCGTATGACTATCGCGATTCCTTTTTTAAGCATGCCGATGGCCGCTATATCGTAACCCATGTCGTGTTTGTGTTGAGCAAGGGCTATGCACCCCGTCTGGATTATGGACATCTGCGCGAAGCC
>CAJGBW010000084.1 GCA_904501835.1 uncultured Bacteroidales bacterium | reverse complement strand
GGTCAAGATGAGTACGGGAACCACGTACACAAACAAATACTTATACGAGCTACTGAACTTGACTGGAAACAGAGATAGCCTACCGATTACACGAGGAGAGAACAAAGTAACAACCTACTGGACAAGCGTTTCGTATAGCAGTGAAATACACGCCGTTCCGACCATGTTGAAAGAGCTCGGAACAGATTTCTACCTCAATTAGTTGATTGAAAGAGAGACTTCTAGAAGAGTAAGTCTTCAGGAGAACAATTCAGAGCCCGGGCTAATTTGATTACGCTCCGGGCTTCTGCTATACCACTTTTTCATGGTTTTTGATATTTCAGGTTGAATCTATGGGGTTATACTATATATTCATGTGAGATTTTTTATATCTTTGTTGATGTACATAAACTTATGTGATTTATGGAAAAGAAAGTGAGTTATATCATTGCTGTAATAAATGAGTTCGCTCAGGCGCACACTCTAAACTCTCAGCAGGCGTATCGTTATCTCCATCGTTATAAAGGATTGGAGTTTATTGATAAGTTCTATGACATAGAGCACACATTGTCATTTGAAGATGTCGTTGAAGATTTGACGGATTATTGTAGAAGAAATGGAGGGGCATTAGCATGAGATTGTATCACGGATCGTCAGTCTATATTGATAAGATAGACATTTCCCTATCCAAGGTAGGAAAGGATTTTGGATGCGGTTTCTACTTGTCTCCAGATAGGGAACAGGCCGAGAAGATGGCCGCAAAGAAGGCGGAGCAAATTCAAGTTGAAACACAGTGTGTTACTGAATATGAATTTGATGAGTCATTAATGAAGTCAGACTTGAAAGTTTTAGAGTTTCACGATTATAGCAAGGAATGGGCAGATTTCGTTCTTGCGAATCGTAGAAATAGAACTCAACAGAACATTCATGATTATGATATAGTTTACGGTCCAATAGCAGACGATGATATCGGACTTTTGATTCGTAAATTGGTAGGTGGTTTGATTGATTCCGACCACTTTCTTGAAGAACTCAAATTCAAAAAAGGTATAACATTCCAGTATTTCTTTGCCACAGAGAAATCTATAAGCTATCTAAAACGTATATGAGCAAGGAAATGTTTATGATTGAGGAGCTAGTGAAAGAGATGGCTCTGATTCTGATTGATGAGAAAGGGATGTCTATGATGGATGCTCTTCATGCCATATACAACTCTGATACATATTCCATCTTAATAAATCTAAAATCGGGATTGTATAGTCAAAGTACAGCGTATGTATATGAGTATCTCGATAATGAACTTCGTACTGGAAGCATGATATAATAACAAACGAACGGATGACAAAGGTCATCCGTTCGTTTTGTTGCGGAGAGAGCGAGATTCGAACTCGCGAGCCGTTTTTGACGACCACACGCTTTCCAGGCGTGCCTCTTCAGCCACTCGAGCATCTCTCCAATATTGCGTTGCAAATTTAGCATAATTTTCTTTACTTTGTGAAATATTTCGAACTTTTTGTAAAACAAGTTGAGTTAGCCCGCTTTTTGCGAAGAGGAGGCGAAAATTTTTTGGATATGAGCAAAGAAAATTCAGTAAGAATACAGACTTCCATCCTGAACGGACTCGAGAAAAAGGTGTTGGTGTGGATTGCGCAAAGACTCCCCCGACGGATTACATCTGACATGCTCACAGCCATTGGCATACTGGGTGCGTTTATCGTAGGTTTGGGATATGCGCTTTGCTGGTTCAGCCCCTGGTTTCTTTGGCTTTCCTCATTCGGACTTTTCGTCAATTGGTTCGGCGACTCCTTGGATGGCACCATCGCCCGCGTACGAAACACCCAACGCCCGCTGTACGGATTCTTCATCGACCACAACATGGATGGCATAGGCATGACGATGATTTGCTTGGGTGCCGGTCTTTCTCCTTACATTCACATTGGTCTGGCCCTGATGGTGCTGGCGGTCTATCTGCTTTTGAACATTTACGTCTATATCAGCGCCCACTTGCGCGGCGAATTCAAATTGACCTACGGCGGTCTTGGCCCCACAGAATTTCGTGTCGTATTGTTCTTCTTCAACCTGATCTTCCTTTATGTCACGCCGCTCCGTACATTCCAACATACCATTGATGTATTCGGAGCCCCCTTTACCTTCGGCACCTTTGACATTGTGGCCGCCATCGTATTGGTTGTGCTGATGATCATGCACGTCGGCAGCCTGATAAAGGACGGAAAGAAATATGCGATTGAGGACCCGCTTCCCGGCTACAAAAATCCATTTGGAGACAAATAGACCCTTGACGCCGTGAAGAAAAAACGCATTAGCGAACTCCTGCAAACCTTCTCCAAGTTCTTTGTTTCCAACTTGTTAGGAACGCTGGTAGACACCCTTGTACTTTGGGTTTGCGCACACCTGATTTTCACGGAAGCCCGCTATCTGATTTCCCCTTACGTCTCCATCAACATCATTTCCCCGGTTATCTCGTTTGAGTTTGCCGTGCTGACCAACTATATCTGCGCGTACAATCTGACCTGGAAGGGGCGTTTGAGACTTAAATCGCCTGGACGTATCATCCTCCATTTTCTTAAATATAACCTTACATCCACAACCATTTTCCTTGTTAAAATGGCGTTCCTGCTGCTTTTCCAACGGATTTTCGGATGGGATGTCGTCATCTGTAACTTAATTGCCCTCATCTTCTCCGGCTCTGTCAATTTTGCGTTGGGAGAATGGTGGCTGTTCAAAAAGAAAAAACAAATATGAAAAAAATGTTTGCCACCCTCGGCTTCTGCCTGGGACTTTGCTTGCTCACAAGCCTGAATTTTCAAGCGAACTCACAATGTATCAGACAGTTTGAAGTTCCGACTCCACGTGTAAACGACGCCGGCGTATATAATTTCTATGATGAGAACGCGCCCAAAGTCATCAGCGAAATCCCCAAGGGATTCAAGGTCGTGGGTATCAGCCACTATGGAAGACACGGACAGCGTTACTACTGCAACGAAAACGCCAGTTTCCTTGAGATGTTGCAGGTATTGGAAGAGGCCAATGCACAAGGCAATCTTACCGAAAGGGGTCAAATGGTCTATGAGGCCTACAAAGCCTACTACCCTTATATGATGGATAGAGACGGTGAACTTACCCAACTGGGCAGACAGCAGCATTATGGCATCGCCAAGAGAATGTATGCCGAATACAAACATTTGTTCACTCCTGATGCCACTTTGACGGCCTGGAGTACCTTGGTACCGCGCTGTATCGAGAGTATGGGCGCATTCTGCGAAGAAATGGGAAGACAAAATTCCAAGATTCGCATCCTTGCTGAAGCCAGCAACCGCTATCTGATTCAAGTCTCTCCCATGCAGGAATACGTTTACCATTATAAAATCGACTACAAACCGGCTGTCAAGAAAATCCGCAACGACTACTTCCGTTCTGTCCTTGACAGCGTAGCGCTAGCTAAAAACATATTCAAGCAAGTTGAAAAGGAACAAGCCGGAAAATTGGCTTTGGTAACCCGCAGCGTGTACTCTGTTTACCTTTCTTTGCCGGGTACTGATTTTTATCATTTGGACGCCGCAAAGGCATACCGTTATGCGGTGGACGGAAAAGCATACGCAGACAAGCCGGAGATAGCCCCTCTCTTTGACGACGAGACTTGGCAACTCCTTATCAACATGGAAGAATACTGCCACCTGTCAGAGGCCATTCCGGAAGTGCTCTACAACGGAACTATCGGTATTTATATGGCAGAAGCGATTTTGAATCTCGTGGATGAAGACCTCGCTTCCG
>CAJGBW010000083.1 GCA_904501835.1 uncultured Bacteroidales bacterium | reverse complement strand
TGCACGGAGCAGGGGCAACCAGTTGGGGTTTGCGTAGAGGTCAGCAATCGTGCCGTCCATGTCGAAGTTGATAGTGATGTTCATTTCTTTCATTGTTTTCAATTCCCTTCCTCTTTTGTACCTTAATTATACACCCAATTATGGGATTTGTCAATAGTCAATTTATACAAATAAATTGCTCCAAAAAGTTGCTGAATTGTGCATTTTGCCGAAATACCGGCCCGCGCGCACGAGAAGGGCCGGCCAAAAAATTAAACCCCCATTACTGGGGGTTTACCTCTACCACTCGGTTTTCCAAAAAGAAATCCAGGATGCCGAGGACACGGGGGATTTCAGCGGTCTGGATAATCTCACCGGTATTGGGGGAGCCAAGAACCGCTTCGTCACCATAGTGGTTGATTACCTTGCGGAGCATTTCGGCAGTGTGCTGGATTGCTTCGACATCCTTGATGTCCAGCTGGTTAACGGCAACAGCCATAGCAGTAAATTTCATAGTTATCAGTTCCTTTCCTTTTTGTACCTTTATTATAACACAAAAGGGGCTTGTTGTCAAGCCCCTTTTTGTATTTTTTATTCGGCCAAATCCATTTCTCGGAAATAGAACATACCATCGAACCAGTCATTATCCTGTTCGATAACTCTTTCTTTCCAGTTCTCACCGAACAGCTCTTTGACATTCACCAGTTCGTGGTCATGGTATACATCATCCATTTCGGTCAGCCAACCCTCTTCGATGATGTAGCGCTTGGCGGCAGCGTAAGAGGTGGCCGCACCAATCGTACCATGGTTCTCTTCGTCAATAATAATAATCTGTTTGCGCATTTCATTCACTTCCTTTCTATTGGTATTATAACATACTTAGGGGTTGTTGTCAACCCCTTTATTCATCTTCCGACCCAACAAAGTGGCACTGCCGGGGCTGACCCTGAGGCATCCGCACGCAGAAAGAGGCGATAGAGTAGTAATAACCACCATTTCCGGCATCAGCATCACCAATAGCCTTGCAGATAATGTTGCGGTTGTGCATGATAGTGACAGTTGCAGAACAGCCATAGGTATCGCCATCTTCCCAATGGTCATACTGAATATCACCCACATGAGTGATTGCGGCATCCAGTACCACATCTTCGAATCGACCGCTTGCGCAAGCACAGCAATCCTGCTCGGTTTCCTCGATGCGCAGTTCCATGCCATTATCCAGTCGGATGTAGTTGTCCTTCCATTCCACAATCTTGTGGAACAGCATCGCCTTGCGCAAATCATCAAAAGACATTCTCTTAGCCATTGTTATCTCTCCTTATCCGTAAATGATTTCTTCAAACTGAGGCTTGTATACATCCCACAGGTCTTCCACTCTCTTTTGGTCATTGGGGAACATCAGAATGTGGTACTGAGCCGCGCCAAAAGCTTGGTCACAGAAAGTGCGCTGTGTCCGCTTGTCTTGGGCATTTCGGCAAGCCTTGAGGTAGTAGTTCAATGCGTTAATCAAAGTATTCAGCATGGTTCATTCTCCTTTTGGTTGGGGTTCATTTACCTTACACCAGTATTATACCATAGATTCGGGATTTGTCAAGTAGTTATTTTACACAAAAAATCGCTCGAAAAAATGTGGGGGATTAGTTATTATGCCAAATTCCGCCCGCGTGGGGCGTGAGCGGGCGGCCAAAATTGAATTGGGGATTTGTCAATCCCCAATTTCACAAGAGTCAGCGAAATCTTTAGGAACAATGTGATCCATTAAGTCAATTCCACCGAGCGGAACTTTTGCGTTGGGAAACTCGTCGAAGAGTGTATTTAAGTCACGAGCAAGATTCTCGCACAAAAGAGTGAAGCGCTCTCTTCGCTCGATGATGCGGTCACTCGCAGCTTCTGCCAAAGCCTGCAACTGGCTTTCATTCATCTTGGACAGATTGTCCATCAAATCGGCAAACCGAACCTCGTTCATCATTCTTTATCACCCCTTTTGAATTTCTGTCGGTTGTACTTTTTACCGCTCTCCACCTTGCTACCTCTGCGAGTGAAGATGAGCCATTGCTGGAGTTCCTCACCAGTTTTCTTAAATGCTCTGCGGTCTACCTTTTTGCTCTTTTTGTTAGCCATTTGGATTTACCTCTCTTTCTTTTGTACCCTTATTATAACATGGTTTTTATTATTTGTCAAGCATTATTTTCAAACGCTCTTGATAAATGCGATGGCCCACAGAATAAAGAAACTGACCAAAACTGCAGTGACAACGATACCCAGAATGCTCATGTTTATTACCTCTCTTTCTTTTGTGTCTTTATTATAACATGGATTGGGGGTTTTGTCAACCCCCAATATTTATAAATCTTCACCTTTTAAATCTGCAATGTTGGCTTTGACAGCAATCAAAGCATTTTCAATTTGAAATACTGTATCTTCAAGCATTGCAATTTGGTCTTCGGTCTGCGGGCCGTGTGCGTAGAACTCCATCCAACGAGCCTCGCTTACAATGTCTTGCGCTTGCTTGATGATACCGCCGAGCAAGGTCGGCACAGATTGTGCAATAATCATTTGTACCACTCCTTTTCTCTGCGCTCCCAATCTCTGCGCTGACCCCAAGTAATGTCCACATCGGAAACGCGATTGGCGCAATTGACGATGATGAGAAATGCAATGCCAAGAATAGCAAGCACTACATAGAAGATGATTTCTGCATTAGTAGGTTCCATTTGAAGTTCTCCTTTTTCTCTTGGTTTCTGTAAGTATTATAGCATAGCTTGGGGGTTTTGTCAACCCCCAATTGTTACATTTTATAAAGAAATGCGTATTTCTTGCTATTGGTCTGTACTCTCTTGTAGAGGTACTGGGGAACTTTCTGCCCCTGGTAGATACCGCACAACTGCTTGACAGTAGCGGCATAGCCGGTAATCAGCACATTGGTTTGGGGGTTGACAATCAGCACCAGACCAGTATCGGTCAGCCGTTCAACTGCTCCAAATCGTTCCACCTCTCGCACAACCTCGCCCACACCAATGTGTTCGATACAAGCCACAAGGCGGTCAAGCCGTTCGACCTGTGCGTGGTAAGTCATTTCAAATTTCATCATTGTTATCAATTCCTTTCTGTTTTTGTACCCTAAGTATACCACACCTTTCGGGATTTGTCAATAGTCAAAATGCACAAAATTATTCGCACAAAAACTTGCTGAATTGGTAATTATGCCGAAAAACCGGCCGCGAGATTCGTGGCCGGCGCGCAGAAAATTAAAAGGACGACCGCATCAGCAGTCGTCCGTGTAGCAACCACAATACGGGTCGAAGCCGCATTCGTAGTCACAGTCATCCCAATCAGCGGGATGGGTGTAGAGGTACGGCTCAAGGATTTCGTCCAGCCGCTCGTCTGCGCCATAGACAGTGACCTCGAAGCTCTCTTCGTCAATGTCCTTCCAAATGGCGGACGCACCAGGGAATGCGTATTCAACTGCCTCAACGAGGGTCTGGGGGTCGATGGCTGCGTAGTCACAAGTGTAAGTTCTCATAATCAAGTTCCTTTCCTTTTTTGTACCTTAATTATAACACGGCTTTTGGAATTTGTCAAGAGGTTTTTTCAAAAAAAAATGCCCCCGAGGGGACTGCCCCTCGGAGGTCTTCATTCTGTATACAATTCACCTTTCCGCAGTTTCCAGCCAGTCTACTGGACTTGCGGCAGGATGTAGGCGTCTTGGTGCGGGTCGCCACACCCTTGGCCAGATCATAGGTATCACCTTTCCTTTTCTTGTCCTGATCTTATTATACTACAAACCGCCCAGTTTGTCAAGAGGAAAATTGGTGCCCGTGGGGAGGTTCGAACTCCCGACCCATAGCTTAAAAGGCTATTGCTCTTCCAGCTGAGCTACACGAGCATTTGGTAGGAGAGGTGGGTGCCGACCCCACTACCCCCGAAGGGAACGGTTTTACAGACCGCCGAGTTTGCCGATTCTCTGTACTCTCCTGTATTGGTGGCTTTTGTATCCTGCGTATCCTCGACATTTT
>CAJGBW010000082.1 GCA_904501835.1 uncultured Bacteroidales bacterium | reverse complement strand
CAAGCCCACAGGCGGTAATTGGGCATCATCCCCTATTAAAATCAATTTACAATTTCGGCCATTTCTGACATACGCCAGCAAATCCGCCAGCAAATCTCCCGTTCCAAACAGGGATTTTTTATCTACGGTATCGATTCCAATCAAAGATGCCTCATCTACTATATATAAGGTATCTTTGTCTTTATTGATATTGAGCGTAAACTTTCCCCATCCGGTCTCGGAAATAGAACTTTGGCGATAAATGGTCTTATGGATGGTAGCAGCAGGGACGCCGGCATAGAGAGAGAGCACTTTCGCAGCACGTCCGGTGGGCGCCATCAACGAACAATGTACCTGCGCCTCATCCATCACACGAATCACGGCAGCAAAAGCACTGGTCTTTCCCGTTCCGGCATAACCGTTTACCACCATCAAATCCTCATCAGACACAATGAAGTCTGCGATTTGACGAAAGAGCTGGAGCTGACAAGGAGTGGGCTCAAACCCTAATTTCGCGATAAATTCCTGATAATAATATTCTTCTCGGGAGAGCATTAGCGTTGTTTACGGAATAGAAGTGAAACAACCACTAAAACCGGATAGATTTCAAGACGTCCCAGCATCATGTTGATGGAAAAGATAAACTTGACAATGCCGGGCAAAGCGCCATAGTTTCCGGCTGAACCGATGGCCCCCAAACCAGGACCTACATTACTCAAGGAGGAAATGGTGCCGCTGAGAGCAATTTCTCTATCCACATTCAACATCAAAAGAAGAACATACGAAACAACCAGAATCAAAGCATATAAAGCCGTATAGGCAATGGCGCCCAAGGCGATATCATCTTTAATCGTATGCTTACCCAAAGTGATATGACTCACCTCGGAAGGGTTGGCACTATGGCGTATCTGACGAGCCACCGCACGGAAAGAAAGCAAAATCCTATCTGCCTTCAAACCTCCGGAGGTTGAGCCGGAACAGCCGCACTGAAAAGCCACAAACATCAACATCGTACCCGCCAACATAGGCCAGGTCCCCGTATCGGCCTTACCGCCAAACCCCGCTGTTGTGATATAATTTACGACCGCAAAAGAAGCATCCATAAAAGCCCGTCCCCAACTTTCATACCCCTGACTGAATTTCAAGGAAAAGGCTGTTACAACACTTGCCACAACGATACAGCCCAAGAAGTACTTGACAACAGGATTATTGAGGGGCTTGAAAGAACGCGTCGCAAAACTGGTGTAAAGTTGCCCGAAATGGATAGCACAGAGGGTCGTGAAAAACATCACAATCAGGTTAATCCATGTACTGTCATAGTAACCGATAGACGCATTCTTTACGCTGAATCCACCATTGGGAAGTACCGTCAAAGTATGGTTAATGGCATCAAAGATTGGCATTCCCGCGAGCAGGAAAGATAAAAAGCACAATAAGGACAACCCCAAATAAACGCTCAACATGATTTTGGCTGCAATGGCTGAACGATTGCTATAGCCATCGCGGGAAAGGGAGGAAATTTCCAAATTCGCCAACTTCATTCGCAAAGGACTGGCCGTCGGCAAAATCATCATAAGAAAGACCACGACTCCAAAACCACCGATATATTGGGTAGAACTGCGCCAGAAAAGCAAACCTTTCGGCAAGGCTTCTACATTCTTCAGGATTGTCGCTCCCGTCGTTGTATAACCGGATACACTCTCAAACCAGGCGTTGATGACAGAAAATTCGCCACCCCACAAGACATAGGGCAACATACCCAACAAGAAAGAAAGCAGCCATGACAACACGATGGTGACAAAAGCCTCGTGCATTCTCAAGGCCGGCGTATCACGTACAAATATCAGGGGAAAGATACCCACTGAAAAAGTGATGATAAAACTCAAAAGTAAAGGAGCAAAGGACGAATCAAGACCATAAAAGATGGAAACGCCGCAAGAGAGCAACATAAACAATGCACTCACCAACAGCGCTTTACCCACATTGGCAGATATGGCCTTTACATTCATTCGTCGTCCTTTTTAAGAGAGCGAATCTTGCGTTTGAGCTGGATGTTTTCATCAGCCAGATCCTTCACACCTTGATTCAGCGCTGCCAATTCATCCTCACTGTCAAATTCCACCGTGTATTTTTTGATACCCCCCTTGTTGAAAGCGTCCAACTGGGAAAGGATACGTCGCAAAGGACTCACATAAAAAATCAGAAGGAAAAAGAGCAGGAGGAAAATCATGACGAGACCTGCACCGGTCACAACAATACCGGGAATAATTCCACGATAAAAACCATTCTCAAAGTCATCGGCACTACGCATCAGATGGGTATTGATTTCTTCCTCATAGACACGCACCCAGCGAAGCAAGTCGTTGTAATGAGGTTGAAGCGCATCAAAATACCAGGCGCGCGTATCAATAAAATCAGATACGATTACGCTATCCAACTGCATGGACATGGAAATATAATCGTTGTAATGATAAAGCACGCTGTCGGCAAAATCCCCTACTGCAATCCTGTTAAACAAAATGGAAGCAGTATCACAGTCCGCCAACGACGCAGCACGTCTATCTTCGTTGACAACCGTAAGAGAATCGGCGGCTCCTACAAAAGACAAGATGGTGAGATTGTATTTTCTACAAGCATCGGCCAAATTCTCTGCGGCATCATTTCTTTCCATATCCTCCAACAGACTGCGGCTGACGTAGTCACTCATGCGACTGTACTCTATGATGCTGATGACGCTGGATATAAACAGGACAGCCGCAATAGAGCTCAAAGCCAAAACAAGCTTTGCGCGCATTGAGAGGGGCTTTTTTTCTTTCTTTCTCATGAATTAGAACTTGAAAGAATCCTTCAAGGCTACGGTCTTGTTGAATACGGGATTGTCTTCCGTGCTGTCGGCATCCTTGACAAAATAACCTACGCGTTCAAACTGTACGGCGATACCACTGTTGTCTTCAAGCAAAGCCGGCTCGGCATATCCCTGGCTTACTACCAGGCTCTCGGGATTCAAATAATCCTTATAATCCTTATCCTCGGGAATGGCAGACATATCGGCCTGGGTAAAGAGTTTGTCGTAAAGACGCAATTCCAATTTCTTCGCATGCTCGACACTGACCCAATGAATCGTACCTTTCACCTTACGCCACTCGCCGGCACCGGGCTTGGAGAGAGGGTCGTGCGTACACTTCAACTCCACGACATTTCCGTTCTCATCTTTGATAATTTCCTGACAACGAATGATATAGGTATATTTCAAACGCACTTCGCCATCGGGTTTGAGACGATGATATTTGGGAACGGGATTCTCCATAAAGTCATCCCTGTCGATATACAACTGACCGGTAAAAGGCACTTTTCTGAAAGGTCCTTCAGGAGAAGCCGGATTCAAAGGTACATTGAACCACTCGGTCTTTCCGGGCTCCCAATCCACCAAAGTCACCTTGATAGCATCGGACGAAACCACCATATAGCGGTTACTACGTTCATTCAAATCGTTGCGGACTGAATTTTCCAGACGACCGATTTCCATCAATTGGTCACGCTTGCTCACACCGATTTCTTCACAGAAATTACGAAGGGCACGGGCAGTATATCCTCTTCTGCGTACACCGCACAAAGTCGGCATACGAGGGTCATCCCAGCCGCTGACAAAGCCTTTCTGCACCAATTCAAGCAATTTTCTCTTGCTCATCAAGGTATAGGTAAGATTCAGACGGGCAAACTCATACTGATGAGAGGGATAAATTCCCAAAGTCTCAATAAACCAGTCGTACAAAGGTCTGTGCACATCAAATTCCAAGGTACAGATGGAGTGAGTGATATTCTCGATAGAGTCACATTGTCCGTGGGTGTAGTCATACATGGGATAAATGCACCACTGATTGCCGGTACGATGATGATGAGCGTGCTTGATGCGATACAAAATAGGGTCGCGGAACATCATATTGGGATGTGCCATATCGATTTTGGCACGCAACACCTTTTCTCCGTCGGCATATTTACCGGCTTTCATATCACGGAACAACTGCAGGTTCTCCTCCACGCTGCGATTGCGATAAGGGCTATCCACACCGGGAGACTCGATGGTACCACGATTCTGGCGCATCTCCTCCACTGTCTGATCATCCACATAGGCCAATCCCCTCTCAATCATCTGCTCCGCCCACTGATAGAGCTGGTCAAAATAAT
>CAJGBW010000081.1 GCA_904501835.1 uncultured Bacteroidales bacterium | reverse complement strand
TCTTCTTTGGCGCCGTTACGCATCACACCGGGCGTGTAATCCATGGGGCCGGAAGTCATACGGATATAGGGAACGGTTACATTATACAAAGGCAGATTCAAATCCTTGCGGCTCAGGTTCTCGGCACCATATACTCCCTCAAAGTTCAAGACATTGGGCCAGCTGCGGTTGAAACCGGCGGGTTTGTAGATACCGTGAAGATCCAACACTAATTTGTAGTCGGCGCAAATTTTGGAAATTTTCTCTACCTGCTTGATCGTCAATTGGTCTTGTCCGTCAAAAAAGTCAAGTTTGAAACCGGCAACCCCGAGCGCGGCGTATTTCTCACACACTTTCTCAATCCCGGCCATATCCACCAGACCACCCGTGCTCCACAAGATTACCTTCACCCCTTTGGCGGCAGCGTAGTCACAAAGTTCCTGAATGTCCATTTCGGGAATGGGCTCGAAAATGTTGGGTGCCTGGTACCATCCTTCGTCCACCAGCACATATTTCAATCCGAATTTGGCCGCGAAATCTGTGTGATATTTATAGGTTTCAGTATTGACACCTGCCTTGAAATCTACGCCTAACAATTTGATGCCGTTCCACCAATCCCAAGTAGAAAGTCCGGGCGTAATCCAAGACAAATCTTCAATCTGTGACGGGGTGGCAAGCAGCCAACTCAAATTGTTGGTAGGAAGACCGGTGTCCTCTTGTGCATAGCCAATCACTCTCCACGGGAAACTGCGTGTACCCACCGTACGGGCAATCACATCGCTGTATTCTTCGCGGATTTCGTTCCAACGTTTGCTATAATGAAATTTCGTAGGGATGGGAGGAAAAACAGCCGTCCAATTGTCATCAGCGGCCGATACGAACATACCGGGATAATCCAATACGTCAGACTCCATCAGCAGCAATTTACCGGCGCCTTTCGTATCTACATACATAGGGAGGAAGGCAAAACGGTCTGTCCTATATTTCCCGCTGCCGGCTGCGATATAGTCATATTGGTTTTCAAAAGAACATTCGTAAATGTCCGCGCGCACATCATATTTATAAGGAATGACTGCGTCCATTTTGCCGCCTGTGTGAAACTCGACGATTTCGTTCTTGACGAGCAACGAGTCTTTCATATTCGTGACAAAACGGTAGGCGACTCCTTCGTTGTAGGCTCTCATTTCAATGCTATAGCCGCCTTTTGCTTTGATAAGAAGGCTATTATAGTGGTCCTGAACGCTTTTTTGGCGATACAGGGGTGTGCATACCGTCTCGTTTTTACTGCTGCGGATAATTTTTTGCACTTTCAGATTGTCGCCCAACACTTGCGTCTTTGCGCCCCTTTTGTCAGCAGCGCAAAGTTCCATAGCAAGGCGGTTTCCTTCGCTAACGACCGCTCCATCAATTTTCAAGGCCCACTCGCTGGTTTTTTCTACATTGAGGCTTAACTCCAAGCGTCCGTCGGGACTTTTGACCGAATAAGATTTCGCTGCCAGGCTGGCTCCGGCCATCAGGCATACACAGATAAAAGAAAAAATACGTTTCATATAGCAAAAGTAACGATAATTTTTTATTTTTGCGATATGATGAAGAAAATGAGACATTTACTATTATTGCTCGTGTCGGTTTTGCTTTTTTCCTGCACGGGACCTGATTTGAATACGGACGCGGGAAATCTTCAAGATGGCAACAAGCCCTCTGTTCCCTTTGTTCCCGATGTACCCGCTGTTCCTAACATTCCGGATGTTCCCGAACCTCCTGCATCCTCGGAGCCGGAGGAAATCGTGGTGCCAGATTTGGGGGAACGCGTTGTAACGGTATCTTCTCCCTCCATGAAGATTTATTTTCCTGCTACCCAACAGAAGCGCTGTCGTATCGTCGTGGCTTGTCCGGGTGGTGGCTACTCTTCCATTCCCGGTGCTGACGGCTATGAGGGGGCTTTTTATAAGGATTTGTTCAATGACGAGGGCTATGCTTTGGCGGTGTTGTATTATCGTATGCCCGGAGGCGACCGTACCCGTCCCATTTCGGATATTACCAATGCGGTGACTTATCTTCGCACGCAGGCTGACAATCTTTATATCGATCCGAATATGATAGGCGTCATGGGCTTTTCTGCGGGCGGACATTTGGCGGCTACCCTTGCGACTACAGGCACAGGCAATACAAAGGCCAATTTCCAGGTGCTTTTCTATCCCGTGATTACGATGGAAAGCGGCAAGACGCACAATGGTTCACGCAATAATTTCTTGGGTTCCAATCCATCTGACGCCCTTGTAAATCAATACAGTTTGCACAAACAGGTCTGTGCAGATACGCCGAGAACATTCCTGACTTATGCGGAGGGGGATAATGTCGTGCCTGCAACCTATAATGGTTTTGCTTATTATCAGGCCCTGTGTGACAAAAAAATTCCCGTGACTCGTTATACCTACAGCGGCACACGTCACGGCTGGCATTGGGGCACGGTGGTCTTTGACGGAACAACGGTCAATGACGGCTCCAAATACGAAAATCTGGACGACATCAAATCCAAACTCTCCGCCTGGCTCCGCAGCTTTTAAGGGGGAGCCGAGGGGTTCCTAAATAAAAATATATTTCAGGATAAACAGCACGGCTAGGACATACATCGTCGGGCTGATTTTTTTGAAATTACCACAGGCGGCGTTAATGAGAACGTAAGAAATCAGGCCGAGCAAGATGCCGTTGGAAATGGAATAAGTCAGCGGCATGGCGACAATGCAGATAAAGGCAGGAAGAGCCTCGGTCACATCGTTGAAGGGAATTTTCAGAATGGGTTCCATCATCAGCAAGCCCACGATAATCAAGGTCGGAGCCGTTGCTGCCGCCGGTATCGAAAGGAAGAAAGGAGAGAAGAAAATGGCGATACCGAAGAATACGGCGACAAAGAAAGCGGTTAATCCCGAGCGTCCGCCCGCCGCCACGCCGGCAGCACTTTCTACATAGGTAGTCGTCGTGCAAGTGCCCAGGCAAGCTCCCACAGTCGTACCAATGGCATCCGCCATAAAGGCCCCTTTAATGCCTTTGATATGGCCATTTTTATCAACCATATTTGCTTTGGTGCTTACTCCTACAAGCGTGCCGAGCGTGTCGAAAATATCAATGAAAAGAAGGGTGAAAACCACGACCAGCATATCCAGCGTGAAGATGTTTTCAAGTTCAAATTGGCAGAAAATAGGGGCTATGCTTTCTGGTTTGGAGACAAACCCTTTGAACTCGGTAATTCCCATGGGGATGCCCAACAAGGTCGTTGCGACAATACCGATTAAAATAGCTCCCGGAACTTTTTTCGCGTAGAGGACTCCTGTGATAAAAATCCCGATGAACGTCAGCAAAGCGGTGCCGGAGGTAATATCTCCCAACCCGACGAGCGTCGCCTCATTGTTCACCACGACGCCCGCGCTGCTCAGTCCGATAAATGCGATAAAAAGACCGATACCGGCGCCAATGGCATTTCGCAGGCTGAGGGGAATGGTGTTTACAATGGCTTCGCGTACATTGGCAAGGGTGAGAATGATAAATAAAAGACCTTCAATGAGCACGGCGGTCAGGGCAAATTTCCAGGAATATCCCATGCCCAGACAAACGGTATAGACAAAAAAGGCATTCAGACCCATGCCCGGGGCCAATCCGAAAGGCAATTTTCCGATAAATGCCATGGCAAGCGTGGCTACGATGGACGCCAAAGCGGTGGCCGTGAACGCGGCACCGGCAGACATGCCTTCCAATATGCCAAACATAGCAGGATTGACGGCAAGAATGTACGACATGGTTAGAAAAGTCGTGAGTCCGGCGATGATTTCTGTTTTGATGTTGGTCTGGCTGGCGTCGTAGCCGAATAGTCTTTTAAGCATAGCATTCAGGATTAGATGATAAACAAATGTAAGATTTTTTTTACCTTTACGCAAAACAAAGCGAAATGAGAAAAAGGACTGTTCTGTGGCAACTATTTGTGTTGCTTTTTATTACGGCGGAAATTCACGCCCAAGAATTTCCTTCCAAATGGTATTTTGGTAAGGATTATCATCAAAAAGTAAAAGAAAGTTGGTGTTCGGAGGGTACGATGAAGCCTTCTGAATATGGTGACGCCCTTTTGAAAGCCCGTAAGGCCGACGGCAGTCTTCCCGACAGTTGTACCTTTTTTCGTTATCGTCCGATGGCAGGCCCGATGGCGGCAGGGGATTGTATTGTGATGGAGTTTCCCCAAAGTCATTTGCCTGCAGGCAGTTATGTGGAATTTGACTTGACTTTTGCTGCCGAAGAAGGCGCTCCTTCGCTCTGGTTGTTTGAGTGGTATGATGACGGCAAATGGCATAGCGGTCGCACTTATAAGGTCTATGGTGCGCCATTTCATAGAGAAATTCATCAATATACCTCCGTGCTTGAAACCGTGAAGTTGATCTCTGC
>CAJGBW010000080.1 GCA_904501835.1 uncultured Bacteroidales bacterium | reverse complement strand
TCACTTGACGATGCCGTTGATGATCTTATTGTGTGCTGTCTTAATAATGGAGGTACGTTGAGATGAGACTTTACCATGGCACCAATGTAGATTTTGATAGCATTGATCTTGAAAAATCTCGCAAATACAAAGATTTTGGGCAAGGCTTTTACCTGACAGATAATCGTTCTCAAGCAGAGCAATTAGCAGCAAAGAAAGCAAGACTGTTCGGGGCTTATCCGATTATTCAAGAATATGAATTCAACGAAGAATTCTTGCAGAATGGAGAACTAAAGGTGCTCAAGTTTGATCGCCCTTGCAAGGAATGGGCAGAGTTCGTATTCAAGAATCGCAATCGTGATTTGAATTTTTCTCATGACTATGATGTGGTAATCGGTCCAATTGCTAATGATGGAGTTGCATACCTCCTTGGACGTTATGAAGAAGGGACATTGACAATCGACGAACTCAGCCGTGATCTCACTTACAAGGAGCTGAATAGTCAGTTTTTCTTTGGGACAGAGAAATCGCTTAATTATCTCAAAAGATTATGATAGCGCAGAATCAAAAAGAATTCCTTGTTAATAGAGTTGTTGATAAACTGACAGAGTTTCTCGTGGTGGATTCAAACATAGATATCGCGGAGGCCCTTAAAGTCGTATATAACTCCAAAGTTTATCAGCAACTTCAAGATTCTGAAGGCGACTTATATGTGCAGAGTCCGTCATATATCTATGAGATGCTGAAACAAGAGATTGACGTAAACATGAATAACAACCAATAACCATGCGTAATTTAATTCTAACTTTTTTGATGATTTTCGCGGTTTCTGTGACTTATGCGGCCCCGAAAACCTATTCTTTGAATAGCCCTGATGCGAGCGTGCAGACGCAGATTTGTATTGCTGACGGTGCGATTAAGTATTCAGTTGCGAAAAACGGCGTGCAACTTCTTGCCCCCTCTACGGTAGCGATGCAGTTGGCGGACGGAACGGCGTTTGATGGAACTTCCAAAGTCCGAAAAGCAGTTCGTACAAGTGCTGATAATACGCTCAATGCCTTGTTTTACAAAAAATCACAAGTTAAGGAGTGTTACAATCAGTTGAAACTCCAGTTTAAGACTTTTGATTTGATTTTCAGGGCCTATAATGAGGGCGTTGCCTATCGTTTTGTTGCCAAATCGAAAAAAGCCTTCAAAGTCTCTGGGGAGACAGCAGAATTTGCTTTTCCTGCAGATTGGAATATGTATGTTCCCTATGTTTGCCAGAACACCAAGACTTTGGAATCTCAATACATGAACTCTTTTGAAAACACGTATGAGAATGTTCCTTTGTCGGCCTGGAACAAAGAGCGTTTGGCCTTTTTGCCGTTGATGGTTGCTTCGCCTGACGGTTATAAAATCAATATCATGGAGTCTGCTTTGACCAATTATGCGGGTATGTATCTGTATAATTCTGACGGAGATGCTACTTTGGAGGCACGTTTTGCTTCCTATCCGAAAGACATTGAGCAGGGAGGTCACAACAAACTTCAAGGCATGGTGAAAACGCGTGAGGATTATATTGCTGCCTATGAGGGGGCGACCTCGTTCCCTTGGAGAATCGTAAGCATCAGCACGCAGGACAAGGATATGCTTGACAATGACTTGGTTTGGCTTTTGGGTGAGCCGGCAGATGCTTCGGCAGACTGGTCTTGGGTGAAACCAGGCAAAGTGGCTTGGGAATGGTGGAATCATTGGCATATCACCGGCGTTGATTTTGAAGCCGGCGTCAACAATGATACCTATAAATATTATATTGATTTTGCATCAAAATACGGCATTGAATACGTGATTTTGGATGAGGGATGGGCTGTCAATGGTGAGGCCGATCTTTTCCAGGTCGTACCGGAGATTGATGTGAAGGAACTCGTTGATTATGCCGCCGAGAGAAATGTAGGCATTGTTCTTTGGGCAGGCTATTGGGCCTTCGACAAAGATATGGACGAAATTTGTTCGCACTATGCAAAGATGGGTGTGAAGGGATGGAAGATTGACTTTATGGATCGCGACGACCAGATGATGGTGGATTTTTATACCCGTGCGGCGACGACTGCGGCAAAATATCAGCAGTTTGTGGACTTCCATGGCGCCTATAAACCTTGCGGTCTGAATAGAACCTATCCCAATGTGTTGAACTACGAGGGTGTACACGGCTTGGAGCAAATGAAATGGTCTCCTAAAACCACCGACCAGCTTACCTATGACGTGACTTTCCCTTATATTCGTATGGCGGCAGGTCCTATTGATTACACCCAGGGCGCGATGCAGAATTACAATTTCAAATGGTATCGTCCTCGTAACATTGACCCCGTTAGTCAGGGTACGCGTTGCCACCAGTTGGGTATGTATGTCATCTTTGAGTCGCCCTTTAATATGCTTTGTGATGCGCCCCAGCATTATGAGCAGAATGCAGAATGTACCGAATTTATTGCCAAAATTCCTACCGTGTGGGATGAGACTTTGTCTATCGATGGCAAGGTGGGCGAGTATATCGTTATGGCCCGTCGCAGTGGTGACAAATGGTATTTGGGTGGTCTTGTGGGACAAAATGCCCAGACGGTTACCATTGATTTGAGTTTCTTGGGCGAAGGTCAGTGGACTGCAGAAATTTTTAAGGATGGCGCCAATGTAAAACGCCATGCCGAGGATTATAAGAAACTGCTCACCGAGCTAGGCTCCGAACTGGTTGTTGAAATGGCTCCTGGTGGCGGTTTTGCCGCGATTTTGAGCAAATAAGCGTTCTTCACAAATCTTAAAAATAATACAATAAAATGGCAGAATTTAAATATGCACCAATGTTTCAGCTTGGCGAGGACAAGACTGAATACTACAAGATTCCCGGCTCTGAACAGTATGTAAGTGTGGGAGAGTTTGAGGGATATGAAATCCTTAAAATTGCTAAAGAAGGCTTGACTGTGATGTCTAATACGGCCTTCCGCGATGTTTCGTTTATGCTTCGTCCGGAGCACAACGAAATGGTGGCGAAAATTCTTCACGCTCCCGAGGCTTCTGAAAATGATAAATATGTTGCTTTGACTTTCCTCCGCAATGCAGAAGTGGCTTGCAAAGGCAAACTTCCTTTCTGCCAGGATACGGGTACTGCCATCATCCACGGCGAGAAAGGCCAGCAGGTGTGGTCGGGTTATTGTGATGAGGAAGCCCTTTCTCTGGGTGTGTACAAGACTTATACAGAGGAAAATCTGCGTTATTCGCAGAATGCGCCTCTTACGATGTATGATGAGATCAATACCAAGTGCAACCTTCCTGCGCAGATTGATATTGAGGCAACCCATGGTGCAGAATATCACTTCTTGTGCGTAACCAAAGGAGGCGGTAGCGCCAACAAGACTTATCTCTATCAGGAAACCAAGGCTATCTTGAATCCTGCGACTTTGGTGCCTTTCTTGGTGTCTAAAATGAAGACCTTGGGTACGGCAGCTTGTCCTCCTTATCACATTGCCTTTGTGATTGGCGGTACTTCTGCCGAGAAGAACTTGCTGACGGTGAAATTGGCTTCTACCAAGTTCTATGACGAACTTCCTACGACGGGCGACGAGACAGGACGTGCTTTCCGCGATGTTGAATTGGAGAAATTGGTGCTTGAAGAGGCTCACAAAATTGGTCTCGGTGCCCAGTTCGGAGGTAAATATTTCGCACACGATGTTCGCGTAATCCGTTTGCCTCGTCACGGCGCCAGCTGTCCTGTAGGTTTGGGCGTAAGCTGCTCGGCAGACAGAAATATCAAGACCAAAATCAATAAAGACGGTATCTGGATCGAGAAATTGGATGACAATCCGGCACGCTTGATTCCGGAAGAACTTCGTCAAGCCGGTGAGGGTGAGGCAGTTAAAATCAACCTGGACCAGCCGATGAAAGATATTTTGGCTGAATTGACCAAATATCCCACTTCAACGCGTTTGAGCTTGAATGGTACCATCATTGTAGGCCGTGATATTGCGCATGCGAAAATTAAAGAGCGCCTCGATAGAGGAGAAGAGATGCCGCAGTATTTGAAAGACCATCCTATTTACTATGCGGGCCCTGCCAAGACGCCTGCGGGTATGGCTTGTGGTTCCATGGGTCCCACGACTGCCGGTCGTATGGATTCTTATGTGGATCTGTTCCAGAGTCACGGTGGCAGCATGATTATGTTGGCGAAAGGTAATAGAAGTCAGCAAGTTACCGACGCTTGTAAGAAATATGGTGGATTCTATCTTGGCTCAATCGGAGGCCCTGCCGCCATCCTTGCTCAAAATAACATTAAGAGCATCGAGTGTGTAGAATATCCCGAGTTGGGTATGGAGGCCATCTGGAAGATTAAAGTTGAGAACTTCCCTGCCTTTATCCTGGTGGATGACAAGGGAAATGACTTCTTCAAATCGTTGGGTTTGTAATCC
>CAJGBW010000079.1 GCA_904501835.1 uncultured Bacteroidales bacterium | reverse complement strand
GAGTGTTATTCGTTCATCCTTCGTTCTTGAAAACTTCCACATTTTCTTGTAGGACAGCGAAAACACTTTCAATATGTAACGCCCGCACCAAGTGCAAAGCGCAACAAATATAGCGCTTTATTTAAAAAAAACAAAAAACAGCAACCGAAATTTTCGGCGGCTGCACAAAAGAGACAATTGGCAATATTTTGGTTTATTGCCGATTGTTCCTTATATTTGGGCAAAATTAAGACTGATGTCAGGAGTTGATACATTAATACTTGAACTTGCCTCAAAACAAGATACTGTAACACTGCAAGAAGCTTATCAATGTTGTCTTGTCTCTTCAGATGAAGAAAAGACTAAGATAAGGAAAAGACTGAGTGTACTTGTTAGCAGTGGAAAGTTAGTTCGTAAAGGGAGTGGAACATATGCTTTGTCGGATAAGCCGGTCTTTCGTCCTCAGGTAAGCAGTGAGGTGAGGGAGTTGTATGAATCTCTCAAAGGTAGGTTTCCATTCACAAAGGTTTGTATTTATGAAGGTCCTTGGATTTCATCGCTACTACATCACATGGCTTCTAACCAGACAATATATATTGATGTTGAAAAAGATGCCTCTGAATTTGTGTTCGATCATTTGAAGTCTGACGGGGTTAATGCATACTATAAGCCTGATGAGGATATGGTTTATAGATATATAAATCTGGATGAAAGGAGTGTCTTTGTAAAGAATCTCATTTCTGAAGCTCCTTTGCAGAAGATTGATGGTGTCCCTGTTTCTACATTGGAAAAAATCCTTGTTGATATTTACTGTGATCAGGACTTTAGTTATTTGCAAGGTAGTGAGTATATCAGAATTGCGGAGAATGCTATGACTATCTTCAATATCAACAAAACCAAACTATTAAGATACGCAAAGAGACGTGGAGTAAAGGAGGAACTTGAAAAAATCTACAATGAACTATGATATCTAAAGAGTGTTTCACATCGCAGTGGATTGAGGAGATATCTGCGAAACTTGAATATAACGACAAGAGTCTGATTGAAAAAGGAGTTTTGGAGATAGAGAAATATCCCAAAGATAATCCAGAAGTTGTCCTTACTATGGAGATTTCTGATACTCTCCCAACTAAGCTTCGTAAACTTAAAAATGTTATTCCGGAAGCATATTACTATTGGGCAAAAATTGATCAACTGTTTTAATTGTGATGCTTTAAATTTCGCAAAAAAAGAAACGGTTTCAGGCTGACAACCTGAAACCGTTTCTTTTTTAGTATAACCTCCTAATACTCCTCCTCGTTAAAGAAGAAATCTTCTTTGGTGGGGTAGTCGGGCCAGATATCCTCGATACTCTCATAAATTTCGCCGTCGTCCTCCAGTTCTTGAAGATTCTCAACCACTTCAAGAGGGGCACCACTACGGGTTGCGTAATCAATCAACTCATCTTTGGTTGCAGGCCAGGGAGCATCCTCCAAACGGTATGCAAGTTCAAGTGTCCAGTACATAATTATAAATGTTGTAAGTTGTTGTTAATTATAATTTTAGCGGTCTCTTGGGGACCCTTTTTCAAAAAGTGCGCAAATGTATAAAAAATAACCATATACTCCAAAAATATTAAGTAACTTTGCAGCGCTCATTCCAAAAGGGAAAGAGTTAGAACTATGGCGTACAGAAAAGAAGAAATATACGATGAGGCGGTAACTCGCGAGATTGCGGAGCATTACCGTAAAATTTTGGAATTGTTGGGCGAGAATCCGGACAGAGAGGGTTTGCTCAAAACGCCGGAGCGTGTGGCGAAGGCTTTGCAGTTCTTGACCAAAGGCAATGGTGAGAACGGGGCTGAAATTATCAATTCGGCGCTGTTTGAGGAGGATTATAGCCAGATGGTGCTCATCAAGGATATCGATTTGTATTCCACCTGCGAGCATCATGTGATGCCCTTTATCGGGAAATGTCACGTGGCTTATATTCCCGATGGCAAAATTACGGGCTTGAGCAAAATTGCCCGTGTCGTGGAGACCTATGCCCGTCGTTTGCAGGTGCAGGAACGCCTGACTATGCAGATTCGTGATTGCATCCAACAGACGTTGAACCCCCGTGGCGTAGCGGTCGTGATTGAGGCGAGCCACACTTGTATGACACTTAGGGGCGTACAAAAAGCCAACGCGATTACTACCACGTCGGCTTTCTCTGGTATATTTCTTAAAGATGAGCGAACCCGCAACGAGTTCCTCAATTTGATTCGTTAATTCGGATTACTCCCACTCAATCGTAGCCTGAGGTTTAGAGGAGATATCGAATACCACGCGGTTTACACCTTTAACGTTGGTGATGATATCATTCTGTACCTTGTCGAGGAATTCCCAAGGAAGGGGAACGACCTGTGCGGTCACGGCGTCCTTACTGTTTACGGCGCGAAGGGCAATCACATTGTCATAGGTACGGCAACCATCGGTCACACCCGTTGTTTTAACGGGAACGAAAATGGCAGCAGCTTGCCAAATCTTCTCGTACAAACCTGCTTCACGCAAATTGTCTGTCCAGATTTTGTCAGCCTCTTGGAGGATGGCGATTTTCTCAGGGGTGATTTCACCCAAGCAACGAACGCCAAGACCCGGACCGGGGAAAGGGTGACGGCCGAGGAAGTAATCATCCAAGCCGAGTACTTTACCCGCCTCGCGAACTTCAAATTTATAGAGGTATTTCAAAGGCTCAACAAGTCCCAAGTGCATTTCTTCGGGAAGACCACCTACGTTGTGGTGGCTCTTGATGGTACCTTTGTCAGAGTGTGATTCTGCGATATCGGGCCAGATGGTGCCTTGTGCCAACCATTTGGCGTTTTCCACCTTGCGAGCCTCCTCGTTGAACACGTCGATGAAGGTCTTGCCGATGGCTTTTCTCTTTAATTCAGGATCAGTGATGCCTTTGCAGGCCTCGAAGAAACGGTCAGCAGCGCGAACGCCTTTCACATTCAGACCGAATTTCTTGTAGCTCTCCATTACATCTTCAAACTCGTTTTTACGGAGCAAACCGTGGTCTACGAAGATACATTGGAGGTTGGTGCCGATGGCTTTGTGAAGCAACAAAGCAACGACGGAGGAATCAACTCCGCCAGAAAGGCCCAGGATAACAATGTCATTGCCAAGGCTTTCTTTCAATTCTTTGATGGAAGAAGCAACAAATTCTTCCGCAATAAAAGTTCCGTTGTGCATATAATTATATAATGTATACTCTGTTTGTGTACGCAATCTCGAACCTCTAGTTCTTTGGCGTGTGCTTATTTACTCTCCGCGAGTGTAGTTAGGCGTTTCTTTGGTAATGGTAATGTCGTGCGGGTGATTCTCGATGACACCACTGGCCGTTACCTTGGTAAACTTGGCGGTCTTCAAAGTTGCAAGGTCTTTGGCGCCGCAGTAACCCATACCGGAGCGGATACCACCAACGAGCTGATATACAGTCTCTTCCAAAGTTCCTTTGTAAGGTACGCGTCCTACGATTCCCTCGGGAACCAATTTTTTGGCGGTCGCACCATCCTGGAAATAACGGTCGCTGGAGCCGGCGTTCATCGCATCGATGGATCCCATGCCGCGGTAGGATTTGAATTTACGTCCGTTGAAAATAATGGTCTCGCCCGGAGCCTCTTCCGTTCCTGCGAACATAGATCCGCACATCACGCAGTCGCCACCGGCCGCCAATGCTTTCACGATGTCGCCGGAATAACGAAGACCACCGTCGGCAATCAAGGTTACGCCGCTGTCTTTGATTTGGGTGCTGACCTCATAAATGGCGGTAAGTTGGGGAACACCCACACCTGCTACGATACGGGTGGTGCAGATACTACCAGGGCCGATGCCGACCTTGATACCATCCACGCCGTTGTCAATCAAATAGCGAGCTGCTTCAGCCGTAGCTACGTTGCCCACAACCACGTCAAGGTTGGGATATTGGGCTTTGATGCGTTTGAGCGTGTCAATAACGCCCTTGCTGTGTCCGTGAGCGGAGTCCAAAACGACGGCGTCCACATTTTCAGCTACCAGTGCAGCCACTCTCTCCAACGAGTCGCCGGTGATGCCGACACCCGCAGCGACGCGAAGACGACCTTTGCTGTCTTTGCAAGCATTGGGATGGAGCACCTCCTTGATCAAATCTTTATAGGTAATGAGGCCGACGATTTCGCCCTTGTCATTGACTACGGGCAATTTCTCAACCTTGTTTTTCTGAAGAATCTCTTTGACATATTCTCTGTCAATCTGGTTGTCGCGGATGGTCACCAGATTCTCGGAGGTCATCGCGTCCTCAATGCGAACGTTCATGTCCTCTTGGAAACGCACGTCACGGTTGGTCACGATGCCGACCAATTTGCGATTATCATCTACGACAGGAATGCCGCCGATGTGGTTGTCGCGCATAATTTTCAACGCGTCGCCCACCGTCTGGTCCTTGCTGATGACCACGGGATCGTTGATCATACCGTTTTCTGCACGTTTAACCTTGCGAACTTCAGCCGCTTGTGCTTCAATAGACATATTCTTATGAATCACGCCTATTCCACCTTCCCTCGCAAGGGCGATAGCCAT
>CAJGBW010000078.1 GCA_904501835.1 uncultured Bacteroidales bacterium | reverse complement strand
TGATGATGTAGCACTTATGAGAAAACATATTGGTGCAGAAGTAAAGGTTAAGGCTGCAGGAGGAATTTCGTCGTTTGATGATGCGGCGCGTCTGTTGGATAGCGGGGCAGATAAAATTTCAATCAACAGTTCCGCCATTGCCAATCCGGCCTTGATTGAACAGATTGCGACCCGTTATGGCTCTCAATTTGTGATTTGTGCCATTGATGCCAAATGTGTGGACGGCAGGTGGCTGGCTACGACGCACGGCGGCCGCAATTTTACCGATAAGGAATTGTATTCCTGGGCGTTGGAGGCGCAGGAAAGAGGCGCTGGTGAGATTTTGTTTACCTCCATGGACCACGATGGTACGAAAGCGGGATATCCTTGTGAAGTCTATGCCCGTTTGTGTGACAGTTTACGTATTCCCGTGATTGCTTCCGGCGGCGCGGGCAATATCGACCATATTGTAGATGTGCTGACGACGGGAAAGGCAGGTGCGGCCTTGGCTGCCAGCATTTTCCATTATAACGAAATTCCCATTCCGGAATTGAAAGCAGCGTTAAACCAAAGAGGAATTAGTGTAAGATTATGAATTTTTCAGATTTTAAACTCGATAAGACAGGCGATGGCCTTCTTCCTGTTATTGTGCAGGATGCTTGCACCTTGAAGGTCTTGATGTTGGGCTATATGAACCAAGAGGCCTACGAAAAGACTTGTGCAGAGGGGAAGGTGACTTTTTATTCCCGTACCCGTCAATGCCTTTGGACCAAAGGGGAAACCAGCGGTAACTTCTTGTTGGTGAAGCAGATGTATGGGGATTGTGATAGTGATACCCTTTTGATTAAGGCCACTCCCATCGGTCCGACTTGCCACCGTGGTACGCTGTCTTGTTTTGATACGCCCGATGAGGAGGGTTTTGTTCGTCATTTGTCTGAATTTATTCACAAACGTCACGAGCAGATGCCCGAAGGGTCCTATACCACCAAACTTTTCATCAAAGGCGTCAAGAGTATTTCCAAGAAAGTGGGCGAAGAGGCCAGTGAAATGATTATTGAGGCCGTGGATGGCAATCATGATCGTTTTGTCTATGAGGCTTCCGATTTTCTCTATCACTATCTGGTGCTTTTGGAGCAGATGGGATGTTCTTGGGAGGATTTGGAGCGCGAGTTGGCTTTGCGTCATCGATAGATTTTCGTTTGAGTAAAACATGATTAACGCAGAAAACATAAAAGAAATACGCGGCAGGATTGATTTTCTGCACAAGTGCCTGGATATCGCAGCAAAGCGTTCACAGGTGGAGCAGATGCAGGAAAAAACCCTGGCGGCGGACTTTTGGAATGACGCCAAGGCGGCAGAGAAATTCCTCAAGGAAATTGCCTCTGTAAAGTTTTGGGTGACGGCCTATGATGCGTTGTCGGCAGCAGCCGATGATGTGGAGGTGCTCTATGAGTTTGCCCACGAGTCTGTGTCAGATGATGCCGAAGAGGGAGCGCAAAGCGACGAGGAAAAAGAATTGGATGCGGCTTTTAAGTCCTTGGTGGCAAAGGTTGAGGAGTTGGAGCTTCGCAATATGTTGGGCGAGGAAGGTGATAATCTGGGTGCCGTCCTGACCATCAATTCCGGTGCCGGCGGTACCGAGTCTAACGACTGGTCTTCCATGCTGATGCGTATGTATTTGCGCTGGTGTGAGCGCAACGGTTACAAGACCGAAATCACGGAACTTACCGAGGGCGATGAGGCCGGTATCAAATCGGTTACGATTCAGGTGGAAGGGGATTATGCTTTTGGTTATCTCAAAGCCGAAAGTGGCGTGCATCGTTTGGTGCGCATTTCTCCCTTTAATGCCCAGGGAAAGCGTCAGACGACCTTTTCTTCCGTTTTTGTCTATCCTTTGGTAGATGACAGTATTGAAATCGAAATCAATCCCGGTGATTTGGAGTGGGATACCTACCGAAGTAGTGGTGCGGGTGGACAGAATGTAAATAAAGTGGAGACGGGCGTGCGTGTGCGCCACATTCCCAGTGGTATTGTGGTGGAAAATACGGAAACGCGTTCGCAGCTTGACAACCGTCAGAATGCCTTGCGTATCCTCAAATCTCGTCTGTATGACATTGAATTGAAGAAACGTCAGGAAAAACAGGCCGAATTGGAGGGTCAGAAAAAGAAAATTGAATGGGGAAGCCAAATTCGTTCCTACGTGCTGCATCCTTATAAAATGGTCAAGGACTTGCGCACCGGCCACGAAACTTCCGACACCCAGGCAGTCCTGGACGGCGACCTCAACGATTTTATGAAAGATTTTTTGATGAATAATTAGCTGAAAAGCAATTAGATATATTTGACATATTTGAACTCAAGTTCTTATTCTCTCAACTGAAAACCGCCAAATTTTTTTAGAGTACGAGAGTAAGCCAAGGAGGTTCGCATCAATTAAGGATGTGAATCATTTGTGCTATTCTGTACTTATGGTGCTTGGCGGTACCTCAGTTGAAGATGTGGACAATGATTCCATCCTTTTTTATGGTACATATCGGCTCATTGATAAAGCAGGAGTTGGAACGTCAAGAACGTACACCTGCATGGCTGGCACGAAAAATTTCATGCCAACGCCCCAATATGTACTATATCTTCTCCCAGGCTCATATAAACACTGAATTGCTTCTGCGTATCAGTCGTGCCTTACACTGCGATTTCTTTGCCTATTACACCGACGAACTTCATTCCGAGTCAGCCTCTAATGAAGACTGAACCTCCGCAGTCTGCCAATCTACTCTTGCCCACATTGACGCTCGAGGTGTGTAAAATAATTATACGCATCCGTATAAACCTCATACGCCTCTTGCTGGATTAGACGGCGTTATTTGTCGAAATTTGCAAAAAATAAACATATGTGAAAATCCTATTAATGATTAAGAATTATGAAGCGTTTCTTATCAATTGCTATCTTATTTCTACTAACAATTCCTCTAACCGCTCAAGAATTGATATCTAGGGATGAAAATGATTTATATACTTTCGTATCAACTGGATTTTCTTACGATAGGTCGGGCGGGTTCATATTCCCAATCGATAGAACGGGCATTGCCCTTACTTACTTGTTGGATAAAAAAAGTGGAGTAGAAAACTACATCTTATTTTTCGAATTGGAAACTGTGGACGAGTCATTATCAGTTGATCAAAATGCCTTTTTGTATATAAAAACATTTCAGGATAATATCATAACATTGAAGCAACTTAAACCGCATTATGAGATTAACAAGCATCAGTCTTGCAGAATAAAAGAGGTCGGTAAGGGGTCTTTCTACGTGTATTCTATTTTTCCCAGTTACACTATATCAAAAGAGGACCTTCAAATTATAATGAACGAAGGTGTAAAAAAATTCGCTTTTATGACAACTGCAACTATCTATACTATTGTCTACAAGGAAGATGTCATAGGTAAGATTCTTGTTAAGGACCATGAGTTGATCCATAAAAATGTCGATTTTAGTGAAGATTTCTAAAAAATACAAATATGAAAAAAATCATACTTATATTATCGTTATTTCTTTTGGGAGCACCAGTATTTGCCCAATTTTTTCGTTATACTGGTTATAGATATATAAAACTTACCGATGATTGTTGGGAGTTTATGACAATTGATGTGTCGTTTAAACCGAAAAAACAGATGGGTTTTAAAGTCGCCTTCCAAGTGTATAATAATATCAATGAGTCCGATCTTGATGAAAAGTTTAAATATTTTATTATTCTAAATTTTAATGGTGTAGAGATTCCTAGCGGAGGAAAGCTTTTAATTAAAACTGGAAAAGATGAAGTAATTTCTTCTATTTGTGTAAGAAATCAATTTACTTCATATGACGCGATTCCTATATATAATCCAGCCACGGGCGAAGGGGACTACTATGCGCCGCAATATTGTGGTAGGTATGAATTAACCCCAGAAGCTATTGCGAAAATTGTTGCAGATGGGGTTATAAAGATTAGGGTGGCAACTAATAGTGAAAGTATAAATATAGATCTTCCTCATGAGGAAATGATTAATGTTGAGAAGGAAAAAAAGAAAGCCAACAAATTCGGTCATTTAGTCAGTCAACTTCTTCAACGTTCGGATGTATTATTCAACCATCTTAAGTATTTCTAAAACAAAAATACTTTGATAACCAATCAGTATACATGGATTGTTATCAAATATAGGCTGGAACTTCCAACGCGTGGGCCTTCGTTATCAGCTCCCCAAATTCAAATCCTGTGGCAATATGTATGTAGGATTTGATATGCGGGCGCATAACCTCGACCGCTCCTACTCGCTGGAGGGAACGGTGGGGTTTTCGCTATAGGAGGAAACCTCGTTTTTTATGAAAAAGTATGGAATGCTCCCATAAATGGCTAAAACTTTGACAAAAAAATTATATCTTTGTTGAGTAGTAGTATTCGTATGGGGAGCAAGTATCAAATACCATATATAAATGCCTGTATCAGGGCGTTTGCAAAGCGGTTTAGACTTTCTGTTCAGATGGCCTTTGAGTATTTGTATAACTTCAAAGGGAAAACCGGTCAAACCCAAAACTCTCGGTCAGAAACAGTATGTTGAGGCGATAAGGAATAATACCATAACAATAGGAGTTGGCCCTGCGGGTACGGGAAAAACCTATCTTGCTGTGGCTCAGGCGGTAAATGCTTTCAGGGCGAAGCAGGTAAACCGCATTATTCTAACCCGACCTGCGGTTGAAGCGGGTGAAAAATTAGGTTTCTTGCCGGGTGACCTTCAGCAGAAAGTCGATCCGTATTTAAGACCGCTTTACG
>CAJGBW010000077.1 GCA_904501835.1 uncultured Bacteroidales bacterium | reverse complement strand
CTGGCATCCGATGAAGACCGCGAGGGAGAAGCCATTTCCTGGCATTTGTTTGAAGCCTTGGGCCTAGATAAAAGCAAAACCCAACGCATTGTCTTTCACGAAATTACCAAAAAAGCCATTTTGGATTCCCTGCAAAACCCGCGCGATATCGATATGAATTTGGTAAACGCGCAGCAGGCACGACGCGTACTGGACCGTCTGGTGGGTTTTGAATTATCACCGGTTCTGTGGAGAAAAATCAAACGAGGACTTTCTGCCGGTCGTGTTCAATCGGTAGCCCTCCGCTTAGTGGTGGACAGAGAGCGTGAAATCCTATCTTTTGAGCGTGAACTTTACTATCGAATTGAAGCCTGTTTCAAACTGAAAGGGCAAAAAACACTGCTCAAAACCCATTTAGAGAAGAAATTCAAAACAGCGGAAGAGGCCGAGGCCTTCTTGCAGAGCCTGATAAACCTCGAATTTTCCGTTTTGGATATCAACAGCAAAGAGGGACAGCGCCACGCCGCTCCTCCTTTCACCACATCTACCCTGCAACAGGAAGCGGCACGAAAATATCGTTTCAGCGTTAGCCAGACGATGAATGTCGCACAGAAATTATACGAAAACGGACTCATTACCTATATGAGAACCGACTCCGTCAATCTGTCCACGCTCGCATTGGGTGCTGCCAAAGCCTATATCACAGAGCATTTTGGTGAAGAATACTCCAAGCCCTGTCAATACAAGACCAAAGGGAAAGGCGCCCAGGAAGCCCACGAGGCCATTCGTCCCACCAACCTCTCCATGAGCGAAATCAATGGAAGTGCCCAGGAGAAAAAGCTCTATGATTTGATTTGGAAGCGCACGATGGCCAGCCAAATGGCTGCCGCACAGATTCTTCGCACAGAAGTCAAAGTGGGTGCAAAAGAAATTGCTGACTGTTTCTGTGTTACCGCTGATAAAATTCTTTTCGACGGTTTCTTGAAACTCTATATCGAGAGCAGCGACGAGGAGGATAACAACGAGCATATCAGCGAGCTCCCCGCCTTGAAAGTGGGAGACCTCGTCAGTTTGTCCAGCGCGAAAGCTTCCGGCAAATACACCACGCCTCCGAGCCGATATTCCGAAGCGGCCTTGGTAAAGAAATTGGAAGAATTGGGCATCGGAAGACCTTCTACCTATGCGCCGACCATTGCCACTTTGACCAAAGCCAGAGGATATATCCTCATTGGAGATAAAGAAGGAGAGAAAAAGGAAGTTACCCATATTTCTCTGAAAAACGGAGTGATTTCCCGCACCCAAAGCCTTGAAACCATTGGAGCAGAAAAGCATAAACTGCTGCCCCAAGAAATCGGAATCACCGTGACCGACTACTTGATGGAGCATTTCTCCGAGATTCTGGATTACGGATTTACAGCCGGAGTAGAGGAAGATTTCGACAGCATTGCACATGGAGAGCAAGCCTGGTCGGATGTCATTTCCCGTTTTTACTCCCCTTTCCATAAAACCATCAACAATACCATGGCGGATAAGAATTATTCCAAAAGGGAAGACCGCTATTTGGGCGAAGATGAGAAAGGCCGCGCCGTTATCGTAAAATACGGACAATATGGCCCCTACGTGCAGTTGGGCGAAGGAAATGACAAGGCAAGTGCCAGTCTTGCCCCCGGCCAATTGATGGAAAGTATCACCCTGGAGCAGGCCCTCCAACTCTTCTTGCTTCCTCGCAAAGTCGGAGAATACAAAGGCATTGAAATCATTGCCACCAAAGGCCGTTTCGGTCCTTATTTGAAATACGGAGACAAGAACATTGCTCTTCCTCGTAGCGCTCAAGCCGAAAGCATCACGCTTGAAAAGTGCATAGAACTCATTGACTCCCAACAAAATAAAGCGGCAGAAGGCCCCATTGCCCATTTTGAAGCATCCGGCATTCAGGTCCTCAACGGACGCTATGGTGCCTACATCAAGGCCAACAACGTCAATTACAAAATTCCTCGGGGATATAAAGCCGAAGCGCTCACGGAAGAGGATTGCAAGAAAATCATTGCGGAAAGCACCCCGACCAGCAAAGCGCGTCGCCGCACCAAATAAGTTATAATAGACAAGAAGTCATTAAGGCCTCAAACCACTACCACCTTGAAGCGTGATGGTTTCTCCCGTCACATAAGAAGCGTCATCCGAAGCCAAGAAGACGCAGACGCGTCCGATATCTTCTGTCGGATCTGCAAAACGGCCCAAGGGAATACCCTGAATGGTCTTTTCAAACAAATCAGGATAGTTCTCTTTCCATGCCTGAAGACTTTCTGTCATAGCCAAAGGGCAGACCACATTGACTCTTACGCCATCAGGTCCCCATTCGGCTGCGGCCACGCGCGACATACCGCGTATGCCTTCTTTGGCTGCCGCATAGGAAGATTGGCCCAATTTGCCAAACAAACCAGCGCCGGAAGCGAAGTTAATGACTGAACCCTTGCTTTCCTTCAAATCCGGGAAACAAGCCTTCATATAGAAAAACGCCGCATATAGGCCAGAATAGATAGCCAGATCAAAATCTTCTTTGCTGTGCTCGATCAAAGGAACACCAGATTTTGACACCTGGGCATTATTCACCAGCGTATTCAACTTTCCGAAGCGTTCAATGGTTTGCTTCACCACTTCTGCAATGGCATTTTCATCAGCACCATCTGCTACGATAGGAAGTACGCTCACCCCAAACTCGGCCTCCAATTTCTCTTTGGCCGCCTCAAGGCGAGAGAGTGTTCTACCGGTAATAACCAGATTTGAACCCTCCCGGGCAAATGCCCGGGCGAGTCCAAATCCTATTCCTTTTCCGCCACCGGTTATCAAGGTGACGTTTCCATCAAGACGTTTCATTTTACTGTTCGTCAGGAGTGTCGTTACCATCTTGAGGCTGGCCGTTAAACGGGCCCTGACCTCCGAAAGGATTGCCTCCTTGGGCACCCTGAGGACCTGCCTGGGTCGCTTTTGCCATATCCTCAGAGGCGGCATGCCAAGCGGCTTCCAACTCTGCGTTGTATTTGTCGATATCGGCTACATTCTTTGCTTCAACAGCCTTCTTCAACTCTGCACAAGCATTCTCGATAGCGGATTTCTTCTCGGCAGGAATCTTGTCGCCATATTCCTTCAGATTCTTCTCTGTCTGGAACACCATAGCATCTGCACCATTGATTTTATCAATACGCTCTTTCTCTGCCTTATCTGCCTCCTCGTTGGCTTTTGCTTCATCTCTCATACGTTGAATTTCATCGTCAGACAAGCCTGAAGAAGCCTCAATACGGATATTCTGTGCCTTACCGGTCGCCTTATCAGTAGCGGAAACATTCAATATACCATTGGCATCAATATCAAATGTCACCTCAATCTGGGGAACGCCACGGGGAGCCGGAGCAATACCATCCAAGTGGAACTCACCAATCAACTTGTTATCCTTAGCCATTGATCTCTCACCTTGGAGTACGCGAATCTGTACAGAAGGCTGATTGTCGGCTGCGGTAGAGAACACCTGACTCTTCTTGGCAGGAATGGTCGTGTTGCTCTCAATCAATTTGGTCATCACGCCACCCAAAGTCTCAATACCGAGTGAAAGCGGAGTTACATCCAACAAAAGAACATCTTTCACATCACCGGCCAAAACGCCACCCTGGATAGAAGCTCCGATAGCCACCACCTCATCGGGATTTACGCTCTTGTTAGGCTCTTTGCCAAAGAACATCTTCACTTTCTCCTGGATCGCAGGGATACGGGTTGAACCACCTACCAAAATCACCTCGTCGATATCAGAAGCTGAAAGACCGGCATCGCTGAGTGCCTTGCGGCAAGGTTCAGTAGTACGCTGAACCAAATCATCCGCCAACATCTCGAATTTAGCACGAGTCAAAGATTTCACCAAGTGTTTGGGCATACCATCTACCGGCATGATATAAGGCAAGTTAATCTCGGTTGAAGTCTGGCTTGAAAGCTCAATCTTTGCCTTTTCAGCAGCTTCTTTCAAACGCTGAAGTGCCATGGCATCCTTTCTCAAATCAAGACCTGAATTCTCTTTGGCAAATTCATCAGCCAACCAGTCGATAATCACCTGGTCAAAGTCGTCACCACCCAAGTGGGTATCACCATTGGTTGAAAGCACCTCAAAGACGCCGTCACCCAACTCCATGATACTTACGTCGAAAGTACCACCACCCAAGTCATACACAGCGACCTTCATATTGGTGTTTTTCTTATCCAAACCATAAGCCAATGCAGCAGCAGTCGGCTCGTTGATGATACGTCTTACGTTCAGACCGGCAATACGACCCGCCTCTTCAGTTGCTTTACGCTGAGAATCAGAGAAATAAGCAGGCACCGTAATCACAGCCTCTGTCACTTCCGCACGAAGATAATCTTCCGCAGTCTTCTTCATTTTCTGAAGAATCATCGCAGAAATCTCCTGGGGAGAATACAATCTGCCATCCACATCGACACGAGGCGTATTGTTTTCACCTCTTTCCACAGGGTAAGGCATACGAGCGATTTCATTGCTCACCTGATCATAGCTTTCACCCATGAAACGTTTGATGGAGAAGATGGTCTTCTTCGGGTTGGTGATTGCCTGACGTTTTGCAGGATTTCCGATTTTTCTTTCGCCACCATCAGTAAAAGCGACTACTGAAGGAGTCGTTCTCTCGCCCTCGTTATTGATAATAACGGTAGGCTGGTTACCTTCCATGACAGCTACACATGAGTTAGTTGTACCAAGGTCAATTCCAATAATTTTTCCCATAATATAATTCTGTTTATTTGTTTCGTTTTATTCTACCTGCCAGTCTT
>CAJGBW010000076.1 GCA_904501835.1 uncultured Bacteroidales bacterium | reverse complement strand
TTGTTCAGGGTAATCGCTTCGCTATCCAAGCGATATTCGGCAGGGTTCTCCGCCGTGCCGCCGTTCAGATTGTAAGTAATCACATAGGCATCGGACCACACTGCATCCAGCACCAGCACGAGAGAAGTTTCCTCGCTGTAGCTGTATTCAGACAGCTTCCACTCGATAAAGCGGTAGCCTTCCCTTTCAGGGGTCAACAGTGATTTGAACGCGGCGGAAGAGGTGTAAGTAAAGCTGTCTCCACTGGCAGAAGTACCACCGTTCAGGTTGTATTTCACGGTGATAGCTTCCGAAGCAAACAAAGCGCCCTTGATGGCTTCGTGGAATTTATTCACCGCAATGTTATCGATGGCCTCAATCACCGCAAGCTTACCTTTAATATGGATACCCGTTAAGGGCTTGAGAATCTCCTTCGCCTGTGCATAATAGCCAAGTTCCATCAGATCCACAGCTTTGCGGTATTTGCACTCAGATACTTTTGTCCTGCTATCTTCGTAGCCCTTCAGTGCCTCAAAGACAGCAATCGCACCATCGTAGTCACCGGCTTCCATCAAAGCGGTCGCCGCTGCGTACTTGCATTCAGGGATTTTGTCTTTACTGTCTTTGTAACCGTCCAGCTTTTCGAAGGTGGCGATGGCCTTTTCATACCGTCCGGCGTCCATGTTCTTGACTGCGGTGTTATATCTGACAGTGGGGATAATAATATCCTTACTCAGGAAGAACAGAACAACCGCCAGAACCACGGCGACAATCGAAATGACAGTCCGCTTGATTTTCTTGAGTTTCTTTGCTCTTGCTTCTGCGTTTGCCCTTTCAATAGCGGCAGCCTTCTCCGCTTCCTTCGCCAGATATGCCTCGTAATGTGCATTCAACACATCGGTATTCAGTGCATCAACCAGCTTGCCCTTATTCTTTCCACAGCTGTGGCAGCTGAATTCTGTCCCACGGTTAATGGCACCGCAGGTACAGTACCACAGGCCCTTGTCTTCCGTTACGGCATACTTTGCAGGCTCGCCAACATCTCGCTTGTACTGTGAAACAAGATTGCCCGGCAGTGTCCTGTCCAACGGCATCCGACCTGCCAATGGTCCCCATGCGGTACCGTCAGCGTCCCAAATGGTTCCATCGGAGAAAATGACGCTCGTACAGACACAGGAGAAGGAACGGGCAACATTGTCCGGAAGAACAATTGCGTTCTTCTGACCAAAGGAGTCATCCCGTCTTGCGGAAAGGTCGAGATACTGGTAATTGTCAACGCCCTGCAGCTCCACACCGGTGATGTCAAAAGCCTTGACGCTGACCTTGGCAGCCTTGATTACCTTATTGGTAATGTTTTTCAGCTTCAGCTGTGCAATGATGCTGCCGGTCTGGCTGTCCTTCAAAAGTGCACCGGCTTCAATGATGACCGGCGATCCTTCTGCATATAGATTTTCAGTCAGAGTAAAAACTCTGGTATATCGTTCGCTCATACAGATACTCCTTAGAGGTCGGGAAGATCATTCATAACGGTGGAATTGGTCTGAGCCTGTGCACCAGAACCCGTCTGGTTTGCTTGCTTGCGAAGGTTCTTGGTCTCATCACGAATCTCATCGAGGGTTTCAATGAGGTGACCCAGTCCATAAAGCAACCAGCAGGAGAGCCAGCCAGCAACACCGCCGCCAATGAGGCCAAGGCCAATCGGCCATAAACCTAAGCACGCAAGGATAAAGCCGACCACTCCGCAAATACCAAGGCAAAGATAGCCCACGATTTGTGCCAGCGTTTTGAGATTACTACCGATATTTTCGTTCATAATAACATCTCCCTTTCATCTGCGTTTGCTTGTAAGAACTGGGTAATATAGATAAAATTTCCAACGAAATTATTATACCATGTGTGTCAACATCCCTATAAACATTAGTCACCCCTCCAGCACAGGATTCTTGAAACAAGTCTGCAGGGCAGAGGAGTAATACTCCCGCATCTCGATCGGCAACCGCTCGATGTATCCATTCGCACGGCGGAGGGCTTCATCGATTTCGCAGGGGAACCGCTCTCCGGCGAAATGATCGCCACACATACGCAGTTCCATAACATCGTTCAGGATTTCCATCATGAGTAGGCGGAACAGATGATCAGCGTCGATGATGTCCTCGGCATCAACGAAGCTCTTTTCGATGGTCAGGTGGATGTATCCACGCTTCTGCAAGTAGAGGATATGGAAGCTCGGGTGAGGGGAGATGTAGTCCTGGAAGGCGTCAAAGATGGTGTCCATGCGTTTTTTTTCTTCTGGGGTGTAAGTCATGGGGATCGCTCCTTTCTTGTGATGGAGCGATTATAAACCCAGATGCATGTCGAAAAAAGGCGAAAACACGGGGATAGGTAAAATTTTGAATAGAGAAAAGGGGAAGGGCGGCCTATAATGATGGGCCGCCCTTATTTTGTTTAATATGTTGATAAATCATCTTTTTCTATGGGCAAAACGCTGAAATCGCCCCCGTTTTTTTGTGTGTTTCTTGCATGGAAAAGGGCGCTTTAATGTACTAAAATTATCTTGGTATTTTGCACACAAGCTTAAGATTCAGATTAGCCGAGGCAGGTACGCGCCAAGTAAAAATATGCGGTTCGCATATTCACGAGATGTTCAAGAAATTGTAAATAACGGAGGTTCAGTTAATGGCAACAGTATGTAAAACTTGCGGCGGTTCTGTAAATCGTGAAGGCAATTATTATGTCTGCGAATATTGCGGAAACAAATGGGAAATCGATAGCGCAAACGATATTCACGCTGTTGACCGCGCAAATGCATGGTCTGCACTTCGTGATGGTAATTTTGATAAGGCAGCAGAACTGTTTGAAAACATTATTTCAAAAGAAGCGGAGAACCATGAAGCATATTGGGGACGTGCACTTTCCTTGGCGGGTATTATGTATGTTACCGATATAAACGAAGGCAAAAAGGTTCCCACTTGCAACAACATTACAGAAGAATCTTTTATCAACAGCAAGGATGTGCAGAAGGCGATTTCTCTTGCACCCGATGATATTGCTGATGAATACAAGCAGCAAGCCGGATATATTGAAAAAGTTCGCATTGAGTGGCTCGAAAAGGCCAGTAAAGAGCCTGCCTACGATGTGTTTATTAGTTTTAAGGATAGTGACCGTGAAAACGGTATTGAACGCACACAGGACAGTATTGATGCACAAGATCTTTATAACGCTCTTGTTGCAGAAGGCTATAAGGTGTTCTTTAGCCGAATTAGCCTTCGTGACAAAATTTCCGAACAGTATGAACCCTATATTTACAACGCAATTAAAACCGCTAAGGTTATGATTGTGTTCGGCGAAAAGGCTGAATACTTTAGTTCTGTTTGGATTAAAAACGAGTGGAGCCGCTTCAAGACCAGAATTGAAAAGGGCGAGAAACACAAAAACTCCCTCGTAGTCGTTTATAAGAATATGAATCCCGGTGATCTTCCGGTGGTTCTGAAATCTCGTCAGTGCCTAAACGCATCGGATATGACTTTCCTTTCAGATCTTACTCGTCATATCAAGCGTGTAGTAGAAGAATCTAAGCGTAATGTTCACCTTGAAAAGATCGAAATTGCTGGTGGCCAGATTGCCAAAAAAGCCTCTACACTTGCTGTAAATTCCGTTCAAACCCGTGAAGTAGGTGCAGGTGCTATTGCTGAAACCAGCATTACCGAAAAGCAATCCATCAGTTTGATCCAAACTTACTTGGGAGAACGCCAATGGCGGGAAGCTGCCGCGTTGGCCGATGATGTACTGTTTAACAATCCTAGTTGTGCTGAGGCGATTTGGTGCAACCTTTTGGCTACGTATCAAGCTGCAACAAATGCTGCTCTTGTGAAAAAGCTGGATAGCCTTAATGCGAATGATTATGGTAGCATCGAAAAGATTTTGAATTGTGCTTCAAAGCCTTTTGCCGAAGAAATACTGCACCTTTTGTACGGTTCGGAAAAAGATGTTTCCGGAGCCACGTATAAAAAGATTTTGGAAACTATCCTGCCTTTCTCTTTTGGTGAGCGTCAAAGCAGCATAAATACCGCTTTTACCGGTGTTATTTCAAGAAGTAAGTATGAACCATTCAAGCTGTTGCTTAACACCTTAAAATCCTCTGATGTTGACGAATACATTAACTATAACTATAGCTACGCTTCGAAAACACCGAACGCCGATGAAAAGCATGAGTGTTTAAGAAATGTACTTAAAGTTGACGAAGGTCATGTTGATGCATTAAGGGCCGTTGTTGATCTCGATTTGGAAACCAATAAGTCTGCACAAACTGTTGTTGCAGATTTTGAATCGGTACTTAAGTACACTTCCGATGCGAAACAAGAAGTGCTGATGTCTTTGGAGTGGCTTTGTCACAACTTGGGAACATCGGAACATTGTTCTTTTGCAAAACAATTGTTGCGCTACTATACCGATGAGGTAGCCACCCTTAAGGAAAACTTAACATCCTTGAGTTATAAAATGATTGAGAAAGGTTTCTTTAAAGAGGTTGAATATTTCCTTAATTTAATTCTTTCATTTGACCAGAATAATCCCGATGCATATTGGGGAATTTGCTTAATGAAAATGCAAGCGACTTCGGAAAAAGATATTGTAAATAGAGATGGATTGATAAAAGATATCCCTGAATTTAATAAATATCTAACCTTTGTTGATGATAAACGCCGAAAAGAGTGCATAGCAATTTCCAAAAAACAAGCTCAACAGAAGTTGTCCCGTATGGCCGACAATATCACCAAGGAACAAAATCTTCTCAATCAAATGATGGCTATACAATCTTTCCGAGGTAAAACCAAAGGTATTATTGGAGTAATTATAGCGGCGATTGTTTCTGCAATAGTCACTGTCGTTGGATTAAGCACTGGATCTAATGGTGCTACTGTAGCTGTGATTGGTCTTGTTGCATATGCCATTTGTTCGTGGATCGGCGGCATCATCGGTGGAGGGCTTGGAAATATTAATCCCCAAGGTGGTTGCGCTATGTTCTTGCTTGGACCTGTTTATATTTTCTATGCCGCCTTTGGTTGGATTTTCCTG
>CAJGBW010000075.1 GCA_904501835.1 uncultured Bacteroidales bacterium | reverse complement strand
TCCTTATTTCTTGATGATGGTTTTTGCCAAATTGACAGCCGACGTAGTGGTATAAACTGCGCTGGACAAGTTCACTCTTGCACTGGTGTCCAGACCAAACATCTGGGCAATACGAGGTACCTCATTGGCAGAAAGCATGACGCCAAGACCCAACAGCAGGTTCGTCTGCCAGGTCAGCAGGCCCAGATACAGTAGCGTCATCTGCAGGAATGCGGTCAAGCACAGAGCGATAACTTGTTTGCACCACTGAATGAAGCCGTCTGTATAGCCCTTGGGAATAGAGAACATATGCAGACTGCCTACTGCGATTTGCGTCAGCAGAATGCCTCCGCGCTTGATATTCGCGAAGAATATTTTGATGACACAATAACCTAAAGCAATGATAGCAAGCAAATTAAAAATCATCATCTTTATCAAATCCCTCTTCCCAATCTTCCGGACGCACGGCAAATTCATTATCCGTAACCGTCAAATGAATGTCATCCAGACTCTCCTTATCCCAGTCAATCATCTCGTTGTATTCGGAAAGAATTTCCTCCAAATTCAGTCGCCAACGGACGTTGCCCATGTCATCTTTGGCAACAATGCGCATGGTACTGGGGAATACATCGCTCGGCTGACGCAAAATACGGGTCACAAACAGACGACTTTCCGGCCCTTGACGCACCAGACGTGCATGGAATATATCGTAATCCGGATCACCGGTCAATTTGAGCGAACAAGGCGTCAAGGTCTTGACATCCAAAGCATTGTAGTCACTTTCCAAGAAGAAATTGGCATTCAGACTGCCGGAATAATCCTTGAACGTCACATACACCGTTGCAAACTGTTTGTGCATGGGCGTAGAGAGCACCACATCATCCGTATGCGTATCCACGACAAGGTGTCCGCCATACAGACTGTCGGCAGCAAAGCCATAGTCACAATAGAAATAATTTTCGCTTTCATTGGCCTTATGGTAGGTCTTTTCATTCCACCACGTAGCAATCAGGACATCGCGCTTATTAATGACGCGTTCATACACCAACGAATCGGCATAATCTGCAACAGGAAGGGATTCAAAAAACAATTTCTTTTCACTGTTCCAGCAACGCACAGCCACCGTATCTGCCGCACCCAAAGCAGGTTTTACGTCCACCCGCAGCCAATAAGGACATTCTTCCCTGTTTTCCTTTACGGAACAGGAAAGCAATGCCCCCAGGCAAACGAGTAACGCGACAATATGGTGTTTACTGCGCATTTGAAACAATGAAAAATTATCCTGAAAAATTAGAAGCTCTCAGGCCAGCTGCCACCGATTTCCCAATCTTCCACCTTCAAAGTGAAGTAAATCTGGGCTTTGTCATCATCGGTACCACCACGACGGGTCAGTTTCAACTCTGTGATGGTGTAAACTTTATTGGCCTCCAAATTGTTTTCAATTTGAATAGGATAATAATAAGGAGTATCGTCACCTTCGATAGCATGCTCGATAGACAAAATGGTCGGATAGGTGCTGCTGACAATGTTAGGATAAGCGTAGAAAGTATGAGAAGTCGCATAGGTCTCCTTGTTGGCGATGGGCGCAGATTTGATATTGTACTGCGTGGTCATGGCCACAACATTGTCGGGAGAAGTGAGTTTTTCGTTGGTTACGGTGTTATACCAACTCTCTGCCTGGGCATCCAGACCGAGATTGGTCGTACCGGCCACGTGTTTGAGGCACATACCTACGATGGAAAGGGTCTTGGTAGAGTCTTCGGTCTCATCCACGCGGGTAATTTTCTCAATCACGATTTTACAAACCAGACGTTTTACGGGAATGGTTACTTTCGCTTTGCTGGAAGAAAGTTTCACATTCAAAGAGCCCAACATTACAAACTGATTGAGTTGGTTGTCACTGAATTGAGAAGTCTCAGCAAGGAATCCTGTCAAAGACTCTACCTGACGAATCAAAGGAGCATTGACAAGGGCATAGACCGTCTTGTCACCCAAGGTACAAGACAAAGTCAGATTGTTGCCGTTTTCACGACCGGAAAAAGCATCCACAGAGCCGTCGCTATTGAAAACGAAGACCTGCAAAGTGCTGACATTGACCTCATTCTCTTTGGAAATGTCGGTCGTTGTCACCTTTGTGGTGCCGGGAGAAAGGTTGAAGGTAATCTCACAGATTCCCTCGGGTTGATTTGAACCACTGTTAACGGGTTCCTTTGCGCAGCCAACGATTGCGAGGGCCGCTGCCAGTACGAAAGATAATTTTTTCATTGTACTTTGATTTTGGTTAATAATTATTGTTTTCTGTTTATATCCTAAAATGAATATTCAAATTCGTCTTCTTCGGGTTGGGCATTGAGGTTGTATCGTTTGATGAGCGCGGAAATTTCCGGGTCCAGATTACCTCTGTGCTTATATGAAGGATCCTGTTCGCAGGAATGCAAATAGCATTGCACCGCCTTCTGATCCTGTCCGTCACGAGAGTAAAGCAAAGCCAACATATAGTTGATCTGCGCCGTCTTCTCCAAACTTTCCAAAATGGCACGGGCCGAAGCATTGTAATCCATGGCTACATAGGCAATGGCTGTGTTATAATCGTTGTAAGGTCTCAAGATATTGATAGCCAATTCATAATCACGATCGCGAATAGCCTGCACTCCATTCATATAATTGGTATCCAGCACGGTCGTATGAATGGTATCTTTCACCATACCCTTTCTGTGTAAGTGAAAATCGAAACGCACGGTACGCAGACGCGGATAGAGTTTTTTGAGCAAATGGGGATAATAGGACTCCTTTTTCAGGGCGTATTCACGGTTATCCAAGTCTCGGCGGCGCAAGTGGCGCTCAAAATTATCTTTTTCTTTCTTTGTAAGGAGGGTATCCTGCTCCACCAATTTCTGCAAGCCCTCCCAATCTTCGGGGACACTATGGGCAAGAAGACGAATTTCGGGCGTAGCCTCTGCATGTACGATACGTCCTTCTTCATCCACAGAGAAGCCTTTTTCCCTATCCAATGAATCGGTATAATGACGGATGAATTTTTGGAAATAGGCCGTTACTGATTCTGAACGCTGCTGTGCTAAACGGCTGTTAATCTGCACGCTACCATCGGGCGAACAAGAAGCGCTGACGACAATGGAATCCAAATCGTAGGTTGTGTTTTCAAGCAGGGATGCCAAAGTACCTTTGATGCGTTTGATTTCTTGATCGTTGTTTCCAAGCTGAAGATTGATGTTGCTCTTTCCACTGCTGAAATCCACATTGCAAGCGGTATTGGCCTCGGCACGGCGCTCAATCACTTTCATCTTGTAGCGCTCCGTCTCATCTACAAATGAACTCAATGAACTGATATAGAAAGCCAAAGGAGGACTCGGCGGAATGGTGTAGAGACGCGTCTTGGCATCGAAAATTTCACCTTTCAAGACAATTTCCACCTTTTTCAACTTCGGGCGGGTGTGAATCAACTGTATATAATTATAGATAAACTGACCGTTTTCCGTCTTCAATACCGTATCCAGACGAATGCCCTCCTTATGTATGGGATTGCGGACATAACGCTCCCACATTTTGCCTTTCTTCTTGACTTTACGAGCATTGGCACGCTTGAGCAACTTATTGGTATAGTGGTCTATCGCCTGTTTTTCAGTCACACCGAATGCCGATGCAAATTCCTCGTCAGAGACAAAACTGGTATCGGTCTTATACTGGAAAATTTGAGGGATATTGCGCTCCAGGAAAATTTCAAGCTGGGCGTAGTCAATGAAATACAGACTGTCTCGGGCAATGGACTGTAAGAATCGCTCATATTGCTGATAGCCACGCATTTGCATCTTTCTAAACTCCTCTCCTGTGATGATGACAGGATCGAGATTGACCGTATCAGACTGAATATACATTTCAGGATTGAAACGCAATTGCCAGCGGCTGTCCTGCAAAGAATCGGACACGGTAATCTGGAATTCTATTTCGACCTCTCCCCTTCTCTCGGCTACATTTCTAAAACGAGCCGTCACCACTGCCGCATCCAGGACTTCGTTGGCGACCATTTCACCGGTCTCATCATCTTTGATAGCCCTCATAATCAAGAGCTCTTTTCCATCCAAGTCCTGTACTTTCAGCGTGTCTCGTTTCTTTTCACTTTGCTGTACGAGTTCGGGGAGTTTTTTCTCATTGGGAAGATACAAGCCTGCCGAAAGGCTCTTCTCTTTGAGGTTTTTAAGTTTCTTCTGTGTCGAACAGGCTCCTGTAAAAGCCAGCATCAACAGAAAAAATATGAAGATTTTAATATATCTCATTACAAAACAAAAACTAAAGAAATAATAAGTTCATTCGGGCGGACAAACCATTTATTGCCACTATCCAGCACCTTTCCGCAGCGAGGACAGGCATACACCTTATATTGGGTGGAACCACCCCAGACACCGGCACCGAATTCCAGATTCAGCCATTTGTTAAGCATCAGGGTATATCCAAAAGAAAGAGAGCCTCCCAAGGCATCTCCCTCTTCAGACGTCACCTCTCCATACATACCGCCGCGATTGTATTCTTGATATTGCGCTTTGGCGGCTATCCACCAACCGGAATAGACATGCCAGGGCCAATACCTGAAACCGAGTGCGACGCTTCGCTGACGGTCTTGAAAAGGTCCTTTTTCGCTACTGAATGTCCAGGGATTGTACATAGCGGAGGCGTTGATGCTGATATTACGATGCGCCGCCACACTCACTTCGCCGTTGATAGTGCCAAGATATGCCCAAGCCGCTGCGTTGGTAGATACCGACCACATCTGGGCTCTACACACGAAGCATGAACACGACAATACGAGCAGTATTAAAATCCGCCTAAGAGTCATAACCGAGGCAAAGGTAAATAAAATTTACAAAATTAAAAATGGGTAAATTCAATGAAAAAATTACTATCTTTGTGAGATTATGAGTAGTAGCGCAAATATGAGTTTTGAGCAGGCTAAACAAAGAATTGAGGCTTTGCGTAGCGTGCTGGAAGACAGTAATCGTCGGTATTATGTTGATAATAACCCGATAATCAGTGATTACGAGTATGACCAACTCATGTACGAGCTGCAAGACTTGGAAGCGCAGTACCC
>CAJGBW010000074.1 GCA_904501835.1 uncultured Bacteroidales bacterium | reverse complement strand
CATGGGGCCGAGGCCGCAGTAGAAGGAAGCGGTAAAGGTCGAGAGGTAATTGTTGAGGGTGGCAGCGGAGCCAGTGGCGGCGTCCGAGAGGGTGGCGAAGATTTCGGGGAGGTGTTTGAGGGTAATGCCGAGCCCCATCATACAGACAAGCATAATCCAGCCACGCAAAGGGAAGGTCTGCCATATGTGCACCCGCGCAGTGCTCTGTTCCGAAGGCAGCGCGGCAATCCTGGCTGAATAACGGTCTACGATTTTGCGGAACATAAAAAAGAAAGCTGTTATGACAGCCAAACTAATCAGCAAAAGCCACCACAAATCCTCGGCCGCCTGTACGCGGTATGCCAAAATGCCTTTAAGGAAAACATCCACGCCCGGGAGCCCCCAAAGCAACGCTGCAACGATATATAAATGTTTCTTTTTCATCTGTTTTATGTCATCGCGCCCACCGTGCGCCCATAAGCCGTCCCACCGTGCGCCTTACTCAATGCCGTCCACGAGGTAGCGCTCGTCTCCAATTTCAAAATAGGATTTCTTACCCTTGCCGCTTATGAAAAGCTGGTATTTGTTGCCGCTGTTGCGACTCCTAAAGTAGCCGCTGCGCTTCTTGCCAATGCTGGTGCCACCCACGCGAATCAGTTTACCGTTACATTCTTCCGGAATCGGCAGAAAGACCGCCTGAGATAAATCAATGATATTTTTACCGATAATATACTTTACAATGAGTTTATTATCTTCCACCTTGTTCTCCATCGGAAGCGAGCCACAAATGAGCAACATTATGCCCAAAATAATCAAAATGATTCCAACGTTATTCATCAAGGCAAAGTTATAATAATTTGAGGATTATAAAATAGCTATTACCAAAAAATGGCGTATCTTTGCCGCCCCTTATGAAAATAGAACTATCAGGACACTACGGATATAGAAAACTGGTCGGGTCTTCCCTGCCGGCGATAGCCATGATGTTGGTCGGAGGCATATACAGCATCGTGGACGGACTCTTTGTTTCCAATTTTGTCGGAACTACCGCTTTTGCCGCCCTGAACGTCATCTGGCCACCCATTATGGTGATTGGTGCCCTCGGTTTGATGATAGGTACCGGAGGCAGCGCTTTGGTATCCATGACGCTCGGACAAGGAGATAAGGAGAACGCCAATCGCTATTTCAGCATGCTCATACGCTTTACGCTGGTTCTGGCCCTTATGATGGCTGTGCCCCTGTTTCTCTTTATGGAGCCGCTAGCCCGTCTGATGGGTGCGGAAGGGGAGATGCTTCGACAATGCGTCATCTATGGCCGAATTTGCGCGATAGGCTTGCCCGGATTTATGTTGCAGATGGCCTTTCAGTCCCTCTATATGACTGCAGAGAAGCCGCAACTCGGAACAGTGATGTCCATCGCTTGCGCCCTGATCAATATGAGCCTGGACGCCCTGTTTATTGTCGGATTCGGATGGGGATTGGCCGGCGCCGCACTAGCCTCTATGAGTGCCTGCTTTGTCGGAGGCTTCTTCCCCTTGTGGTATTTCTCCTCATCACGCAATACCACCCAACTCCGTTTTCGCTCCACACCCTTGGAGAAAAATCCCATTCTATCCGCTTGTAGCAACGGTTTGTCTGAGTTTGTCGGCAATATCTCTTTCAATATCCTCGCCATTTGTTACAACCTCCAATTGCTCCGGATGTTGGGAGAAAACGGCGTGGCAGCCTATTCCGTGATACTCTATTATGGCTATGTCTTTGCCGCCGTCTTTTTTGGATATAACATTGCTGTAACCCCCGTAATCGGTTATCATTATGGCGCTGAAAACCGGCTCGAACTCAAAAGCCTGCTTCGTCATTCCGTGATATTGATGCTGTTTGTCGGCGTTTTGATGACCGTGCTGGCAGAAGCAAGCGCCCCTTTTGTGGCTCGAATCTTTGTTGGCTATGATTCCGAACTCATGAGTCTGACTACCCACGCGATTCATTTATATATGTTGAGTTTTGTGATAGCCGGATTGAATATCTTTGTATCCGCTTGGTTTACAGCCCTCAATAATGGTAAAATTTCCGCCATCGCATCTTTCGTACGATCTATGGTGTTTGAATTGGGTTTTGTCTTCCTTTTGCCCGTCCTGATGGGGACGGAAGGAATCTGGTGGGCCGTCAATGCCGCCGAAATCATGTCGCTGTTTGTTTCCGCTTACCTTTTGCTGAGATTCCGTCGTCGCTACGGATATTAGCCGCCCGTAAAAAACAACGGGAACAAGTCTTAATAACCTGTTCCCGCAGTCTATTGTAAGGAATAATTTCCGCTTCTGTAATACCCGATTATACCTCGGCAAATGTGCGGACCGTCTTGACTACATTGATAAGGTGGTCTGCAATTCGTTCCAGATTGGAAGCAAGAGACAGATACTGCGCGCCCGTCGTCGGCGTACAAACCCCTTCAGACAAACGCTGAATGTGATTTCCTTCCATCATTTGGGTGTATTCGTCAATCTTTTCTTCAATCTTGTAGGCCAGTTGCACCTCAGACTTAATCTCTTCGGTGTAAGCATAGACTACTTTGTCGTAGAGTTTGTGAAGCAAATCCTGTACGTGGCTGATTTCGCTGATGGCCTTGTCCGAGAAACGCTGTTGGGCCTCTTTCAAAGTCTCGGCATATTCAATAATGTTTTCAGCATAGTCACCGATACGCTCCAAATCACTCACGCTGCGGTGGGTCGTGGACAAATACAAGTGGTCTTTTTCACTCAATCCGGCTTTGTCTGACAAGCGTACCACAAAGTCAACCAATGCAAGATTGAGATAGTCCAACTCGCTTTCGGCTTGCTCAAAACGCTCTCGCTCATCAAAATTCAGCGTCTTGATAATTTCCAACGAGCGATCCACATTTTCCATAGCCAAGGCCGCCATACGCAAGATTTCCTTTTTGGTCTGCTCGGTTGCCACAGGGGGAGTCTTCAAAATGTTTTCGTTCACAAATTGAAGTTGAAGTCTTGTACCCTCCTTCTTGTCTGTCTCTTCAGGGATTAATTTCATGGCGACCGTAACCAAGAGATTGGTCAGAGGTAACATGAAAACCACCGTTACAACATTGAAGAAAGTGTGGAACATAGCCAGCTGTACTTGCGGAACACCGGGGAATACACTTTCAAACAGAGAGCCGAAGCCAACGCTTCCGTTCGATACCAGCGACATCACCCAACCGGCGAGCATAAAGATAGCGACACCCGTACAGTTGAAGATAAGGTGCATGATGGCTGTTCTGCGCGCGTTGATGCTACTGGTTATACCGGCGATAATCGCCACGACGCAAGAACCGATATTGGAACCCATTGTGAGCAAAATACCTTGATCCAAAGAGATAAGCCCCGTCACTACCATCGCAAGGGCAATGGAAGTCATAACGGATGAACTTTGGATGATGGCGGTCAGAATGGCACCGATCAATACCAACAGGATGGGGTTGCTGATGCTTGCCAGGAAGGTCTTTACAATATCTTGCTCGGCAAAAGTCTCCATGGAGCCACTCATCAGGGAAAGTCCCACGAAGAGCATTCCGAATCCTGTCAGGATACCTCCGGTGGTTTTCCATTTGTTACTCTTGGAGAAGAGCATCATGAAAGCACCAAAGCCCGCGAGAGCCGAGAAAAGTACGCTGGTGGAGATGGAATTTCCGCCTCCGAACATACCCAAGGCAACAATTTGAGCCGTAACGGTCGTACCGATATTCGCGCCATAAATAAGGGTGGCAGCTTGATGGAGTGAGATAATACCGGCATTTACAAAACCGATGGTCATCACCGTCGTGGCACCCGAACTTTGGATGAGGGCTGTGCCGACTGCACCGATGCTCACTCCCAACAATTTGCTGGAAGAGGCTTTGGCGAATAGAGATTTAAGTTTGCTTGAGCTGGCGGATTCCAAGTTGGAACTCATCATTTGACAGGCAATCAGGAAAATTCCAATACCCGCCAGCAAGGTTAAAATTCCGTTTAGAATGGTAACAAAATCCATTTTCTATCAATCTTTAAGGCATCAACCACAGTGGAAGTAGCGTTCTACCAATTTCAACATTTCTTCTTGATTGCCATCAATCTCGCTTCTGAGCGTCTTATCGTTGTAGGAACGCAATTTCTTGATGATGCCGTCAATCATAGCAGGAGAGAACACATTGTATTTTTCAAAAATGGCTCTTTGTTTCTCCAAGCAATCGGCAGATGCCTCGCAGCTGTCAGGAAGCTGTGCCAAAGAGTTGAGTTTGTCTTCGTTCTCTTTCTTGTGGATATTGACATTGACATAGGTCTTTTCTGCCACTTCCAATGCGTTTTCCATCTCAAAGCCATAGCGGCAAGCCACAGCCAGACCGGCAATCAACTGATACAAATCGGCAGAACCGTCGGGTGAACGCATTTCCACCGTCTGTTTCTGGGTGGTGTCGTAGTTGCTGAGGGGTTCAAGCGGGTTGGCAATCTGACACATATCGCTCTTGGCAGCCCATCCGAGGGGTACACGTACCAAAACAGAGCGATTTCTGTCGCCCCAGCAAATGTTGGTAGGGGCTTCCTGGTGAGGTACCAAACGGAAATAGGAAGTCGGGTTGGTGTTGCCGAAAGCAGTAATGGAAGGAGCCAACTCCATCATACCGGCAATGGCGGTGCGGGCGGTCTTGGAAAGCACGCCGTTTTCCAACATTTGATTCTGTCCGTCTTTCACGATGCGCATGTGAACGTGGAGACCGGAGCCGGCCTTGCCCGTCGTGATTTTCGGCGCGAAAGTGATGTCGAAACCATATTGGAAAGCCAAGTTGCGGATAATCCATTTGGCAATCATCAACTGGTCTGCAGCGTCCTCAGCGTTTACAGGAAGGAACTCGATTTCGTTCTGCTCGTAAATTTTACCGTCGATGGTGAAGTTACCCACCTCAGAGTGTCCGTATTTAATCTGACCGCCGGCCTGGGCAATGTGAGCCATACATTGGGTACGGAATTCATTGAATTTGGCGTACGGGGCAGACTCGTGGTAGCCCTTTTGGTCCGTTGCAGGGAACATTTCATCATCGGGGGCGATAACGTAGTATTCCAATTCGCCCATTGCCTGAAATTCCAT
>CAJGBW010000073.1 GCA_904501835.1 uncultured Bacteroidales bacterium | reverse complement strand
TTACATACTCGGCGCGCAAGAAATCCTCCTGGGGAATCTCCTCGCGAACCTCATCCAACCAAACACGTTTGGCGTCGCTCAAAAAGTCCACCTCGGGGTGGTTTTTGCGGATGGCGGCAGCGGCGTTTTCGCAAGACTCGCGGCCTTTGTTGTCGCCGTGTCCACAAAAACACCCCTTTTTGTGGATAGAAAGTCATTTTTCGTCGCCGTATCCACAAAATCGGCCCTTTTTGTGGACAGCAGTAGCTTTTCCCCCTCGTGTCCACAAAATCCCCCACAAAAAATCAGGTCCGCTGTGCTAGCGAACCTGATTTTTGTATTTGTTTGTAAGGGTTTACAATTTGCGGGCGCCGTCAGAGATAACCACGTCGTACACTTTGGGCTCGTGGCCGAATTTGGCGGTGAACTGCTCGTTGGCCTCCTTGATGAAGCTGTCATACAACTCTTCTTTCACCAAGTTGATGGTGCAGCCACCGAAACCACCACCCATCACACGGGAGCCGGTCACGTCGCACTTGCGGGCCAATTTGTTGAGGAAGTCCAACTCTTCGCAAGACACCTCATAGAGCTTGCTCAAACCGAAGTGAGTCTGATACATCATTTCGCCCACCGTCTCGTAGTCGCCTCTTTCCAAAGCGTCGCATACGTCCAATACACGCTGTACCTCACCGATTACATACTCGGCGCGCAAGAAATCCTCCTGGGGAATCTCCTCGCGAACCTCATCCAACCAAACACGTTTGGCGTCGCTCAAAAAGTCCACCTCGGGGTGGTTTTTGCGGATGGCGGCAGCGGCATTTTCGCAAGACTCGCGGCGTTTGTTGTAGGCGGAAGAAGCCAATTCGTGCTTCACGCAAGAGTCAATCAAGACCAATTTATAGCCCTTGGGATTGAAAGGGAAGTATTTATATTCCAAAGTCTTGCAGTTGAGACGAATCAATGCGCCCTCTTTTCCGAAGCAAGAGGCGAACTGGTCCATGATGCCGCATTTTACACCGCAGTAATTGTGCTCGGTAGATTGGCCGATTTTAGCCAATTCAAAGCGGTCGATTTTCTCCTCATTGAAAAGATAATTGACAGCGTAAGCAAAGGTACTTTCAAGGGCGGCAGAAGAAGAAAGACCTGCGCCAAGGGGAACATCACCGGCAAAAACAGTATCAAATCCCTCTACTTTGAAACCTCTTTTGATGGTCTCGCGGCAAACGCCAAAGATGTAACGAGCCCAGCTCTGTGCAGGTGCATCTTCCTCATTAAGGCCAAACTCTACATATTCGTTGATGTCAACGGAAAATGCGCGAATCTTGCCCAATCCGTTGGGCTTGATTTCGGCGATGATGCCTTTGTCAATGGCGCCGGGGAACACATATCCGCCATTGTAGTCGGTGTGCTCGCCAATAAGGTTGATGCGGCCGGCAGAGGCAAAGAAATCGCCTTCACATCCGAACTGCTCCTGGAATTTTTTAGCAATTGTTGTTTTCATATAGAAATTAGAATTATAAATTGATTTCTAACAGGATAATCATCCAAAAATACAAAGAAAATTTGGCTTTGCAAAAGGGAGATTAAAATGAGAATGAAATATTCGGAGAAATATGGAAGTTTCCCAAATTGCCTCCACCTTGAACGGCCGCCGCTCCGCTTCCGCCATTATAGGAAATGCTGACTCCGATGGTGGGACTGAACCAGAGCCAAAGAATGGATCGCAAATCAAGGCTCAAATTGGCTCCCACAGACCAGAAATCCCCAAAATCCTGCCAATAAGCGTAATCAAAATAGGGAGTGAGCACCAGACGTTTGATGGATAAAAGACCATTGGCAAGGCAAGGCTCTCCGATGGAGAAAGGCATGGCATAATCCGCTGTGACCAAGAAACTTTGCGGGGTGCAGGCGCTGGCAGAGAGGCCACACGCTTCAAAGCCGCGGGGCAAGATACTGAGCGCATTGCTGTAAAAACGCGGGCGGCTGTAAGATGCGGAGATGCGGGTTTGATATTGGGCGCGAAGACGAAGGCCGTGGGACGAGAAAAGGCCGGGCGTATAGCCGTATAGGTAGGCGTAACCCACAGGACAAACCGTGGGGTACCAGAAATTCAAGACGCCTCCGATTTCGCCACCAATACCCCAACGCGGGAAAAAGGCACTTTCGGCCACAGACATCACCCAATAACTACGCAGGTTGGCCGTTAAAGTCTGGTTGATTTTTCCAGATCCCAACATTTTGAATCTTCCCTTATCGTAGGGTGCGGGGTGAATGTTGCCCGAGCGAAGATAAATCGGATAGTTGGGATTGAATGAATCGTTGGAAATGCTATAGCTGATGCTGGGAATGACACCAAAGGTAAAGCCGCTTCGCGTGTGTCGGAAGGGGATATACATATGGATGCGCCCTTTCATGTATGGCTTGTTGTTGAGAATGGTGTTTTGTTGAAAAGACCCCATAAGTCCTTGGTATTGGCTCATATAGGTTTTTTCGGCAAAGGCGGAGAATTGAATTTCGCGAGCCGCTCTGTCGTTGATGTCAAATTCAAGTTCGATGACAGGATATAGGCCGGAATAGGTGAATTTAAGATGTCCAGCGTGTCTCCATTGGGATGGGAGGTCCGGGTCGGGATGGGCGCAGTAGCCTCCTTGCAGCACCGCCGTTCCCAATTCGTTTTGCGAAAGTCCCATCACGCCCAAACCAACCATATCGAAATAATGGTCGTAACTCAGGTTCAGGATATTGTCGATATTGGCGTAGAAAGGCGCCCAGGAGTGGAAATGAAAGAGATTGCCCAATTTGCTGTAGCGTTTGGGCTGGGAGAGTTCGATGTCTTCTTTGTTATCTGAAGTCCTTTTGAGGGTGGAACAATCCCCCTCGCAGGCTTTTTTCAACGCTTCTTCCTGTCGGCTGAGTTTGTCCGCTATGGGATAGTGATAGCGTTCTGTAAAATCCACTTTTTTATGCAAGAGACTGTCGGTGGGCGTGTAAGCCAGCATTTTTCCATCCAAAGTCTCCAAAGAATAGTAGAGTTTTTCCCCGTCTTCCGAGTATTGGAAATCACAGGCTCCGTAGCGTGTGGAGGTGATTTGATATAACTCTCCCTCCGAAGGGTAGAAGTGGTAGAATTCGTTGTTTCCGTTTCTGTCGCAGGTAAAGCACAAATGGTCTTCCCAGCTGCCGAAGTTTTTGATTTTTACAGGTTGGGGCGCCAAAAGACATTCCCAGTCCGTGTCTAATTCTCGTCCCTCATGCGACCTTTCATCTTCTTCGTCATCCTCTTCGTCGTCAATGCTCAAATGATAGATGCCGAAGCCGTTTGGAGAGATTCCCGTGGCGTAAATCGTATTTTCCAGCCAAGCACACTCTACAATCTGGAGGCTGTCAGGTGCCGAAAAACGATATTCGACCTCTCCGTTTTCCGCCGAAATGACCGTCAGTGCCGTGCCGCCTTTGACAAGGTGCTCTGTGAGGGCAATGTGTAGTTCGTTGGGAGAGGGGCAAGGGTTGTAATAATGGGTGTTTCGGGTGAGATCTTGTTTTTGTCCCGTTTTCAAATTGAGGCTGCGAATGATGCTGTAACCCGCCTGTCCCCATCGTTCGTCAGCCACGCTTTCACTCCAAAAAATATGTTCGTGTCTCGGTGAATGATAGAGCATACCGGCGTTTTGGGCGAAATGGCGGATAAAATGTTCTTTTCCGCTGCTGTCCACCCGCACCAGATAGGGTGTGCGGGAGAGATTTTCTTTGCGGGAATAGATGTCATCTCCCAACACCATATTATCCGTGTAATCCGTATGAAACCACCCTTTGGACGTGATGCGGTAGCTCGGGATATAAGGCTTGCGTTGTTCGGCATTGTCCCGCCATAGTTCATACGTTTTTTGGGCGATGTCAGGGAATACTTCTTCCGCTTTTTTGCCTGTGATTTTCTGAAAGATGCGGTCTTTGTTGGTAAAGATGCCCAAGGGTCTCTTGCTGACGGATTCGATACGCATTTTTGATATCAAAGGAGCGTCGTAGAAGACACGTAAACCTCCGTAGAGCATATATCCCAAGGCATAGTGGTCGGGAAAAGCGTGACGTTCCGAGCCAATGTACCAATGATTGAAGTCGCGCCAAATCCCCTGGTCGAACGACATCATGTAGTAGTTGAGGAAATCTGCCGTGCGTCCACGTCCGCTGCGGGAAAGGGCCGTTTCGCTGATGACCGCATCTCCTTCCATATAGTCGTCTCGGAAATAAATTCCGGCACAGGCGCCCTGCCACATTTCGCCAACAATATGTCCGATGATTTTGTGTGCCCCGCGGTGTCCGCTCTGCATTTGTGAAACGTGGCGGGACTCGTGTATGGCCAAATTATCCATCCAAGGCAGCGGGTCCGGATCGTAAGCGGGCGGGTTGGTGTAGAGTTCCATTCTTTTCGGCGCCCAAACCACCACACCGTTGGAGATGGGGCTTTGGGTGTGCAGGATGACCGGAGTGCGTCCGCCTTGCCATTCTCCTGGTTCTACGCCCGCAGAGCGTCCGACGTCTTTTTTATAGTGTTCAAGGCTTCGCGCATAGGCCTTTGCCAACGAATCGCAGCCTTCCGGATAGATGACTTTATAGCTCGCACTTTCAATATATCTCCATTTCAAACCGCCCGGGTCGTCTCCGGTTTGATAGAATTGTGCCCAGGCGTTTGCGCAGGAAAAGGCAAACAGGAAAATCAGCAGTATTTTGAAAAAAAATGTTTTCATCGTGTCTTACAAAAGTAGCGAATTTCTTTGAAGATTTTGCCATTTTCATTAAATTTGTCTGTTTGTGAGTTTTCAGAATATGAATAAAATAGCTTTTCTCGCTCTGCTTTCTTTCTCTCTGCTGCTCTTTTCTTGCGGGGGTGGGAAAGGAGATGCGCCCAAAACGCGTTCTTTCGCGCCGGTATCTGTTCCGTCTTTGATTTCGGCCGATGAGGGGAAGGCGCAGAAATATGTCATCGACCATTATTGGGACCGTTTTGCAGATACTTCGCTGCGCGGTTTCCGATGTGATTCTAATTTTATCGGCGGCGTGTCTCGTGGTGAATTGGAGCAAGCTTTTGCCAATTTTGCTTATGTGTTGGAACTGGATGGCTTGGAGAGTTATGCCCGTGCGATGAAGCGTTTTTATGAAAAAATGGCTTTGTGTGAGCAGGTGGATT
>CAJGBW010000072.1 GCA_904501835.1 uncultured Bacteroidales bacterium | reverse complement strand
TCTCCGTCGGCGCGGAAGGATTTTGTCGAGAACTCGATGACAAACGCCGCCCGAAAGCCAAAAGCATGGATCTTGTCTGCCTCTCCGGCAATTTGGGAGGCGCCTTCATGGGACTGAAACTTTTGGAAAGCGAAAAGGAGAATTTTGCGGGCGCAGCAGGCACAGGAGCGGCGAGCGCAGCGAACAGCAACGAAAGCGGCAGTGTCAATACAAAACGCCTGGAAAAATACAAACGTCTGGTCGGAGATTATCTCAAACCCGATTTGGATGTAAATATCCCCCAGAACCTTGCCGACGGAGGCTTCTACCCCACTTATGGCTATTGTATTGACCGAGGACTCAGCGATGCCGTCAAGCGTCTGCAACGTGATAGCGGCTTGGGCGTCAAAATTTACGTGGATAAAATCCCTTTTGGAGGTGGACTTTTCGACCTTTCAAAAGAAATGGGGCTTGACGCCGTATCCACAGCCCTCAACGGTGGGGAAGATTATCGCATCCTCTTCACGCTGCCTCTCGAGCAGTTTGAAAAATTCCGTCACGACTTCCAGACCTGGCAAGTCATCGGCCATCTGGCCAAAGAAGATGTTGGTGCTGCGGTCGTAATGCCCGACGGTTTGGAAATCCCCATGCGCGCTCAAGGATGGAAAAAAGAAGACTAATCATCTGCATATTCTGCCTGCTGGGTATGCTTTCGTGCGCTCAAGAGAAAGAGCTCACCATCCGCACCTCATTCTACGAGAACAGCAAAGAGTTTCTACTCTCGGATGACCCCGATTTGTTAGACATGCTCGATTATGTCCTGACCTTGGAGTATCCGGTGAGCATTGTATCATCTGACGGCAATAATTACCCCGAACTCTGCGAACAAATTCAGCGGGATATGCTGGAAAGGATTTTCGGAAAAGAGGCCACCGACGCTGCCTACAAGGGGAAATTAGCCAAAGATCCCATGGTGAGAGAGCATGAAGACGCCTTTGTTACCCGCTCTAAAAATCTGGTTTTGGACCGTAACGAGAAAATCAAGAAGGAATACCTTCAACAATTTGGTCTGCGCGACAAAAACGGCGAAACATTCAAGTCGTTGGGTCACAAGGTGTATCTACACGAGGTAGTGTGCTTCCTGGCCTACCACTACAAGGACATCATTTCCTACCACACTCATTGGAACATCAACCAATACGGAAAAGCACACAGCTATGAAAGGGGCTACAACTACGCCTTGGACGGCCAGTTGATTTCAGAGAAAGAATTTTTCATAGAGGAAGGCATCACAGAAATCCTCCCCCAACTACTGACCGAGGAATTTGAACGCTATCCCATGACAGCTAAAATCCCTCATTTCCAAGCCCAAATCATCCCCAACGGCAATTTCAAACTCTCCCCCAAAGGCATTATCTATATGTACGATGCCGGAGAAATCGCGGACGCCCAACACGGCATTCTCCGCATCACCCTTCCGTGGGAAAAAGTGGAGGATATTTTACAATAACAAAAGAGCAACCATCTATACGTAAAAAAAGAGCAACCCGACTGGGCTGCTCTTTTTGTATGAGGAAGGGAAGAATTACTCTTCGCTTTCGTTTTCCATGTAGGCTTTGAGAAGCTTATCCTGCACATCACCGGGAACAGGCTGGTAATCAGCAAACTGCATTGTAAAGGTGGCGCTACCGGAAGTAAGCGAACTCAAAGTCGTGGAGTATTTATACATCTCCGCCAAGGGAACACGGGCCTTCAAGGTTGAGAAACCACGGTCGGTACCCATGCCCTCAATCAAAGCACGACGGTTCTGCAAATCAGACATACAAGCACCCATATAATCAGAAGGTGTAATCACCTCTACATTATAGATAGGCTCCATAATCTTCGGACCGGCATTGCGGAAAGCCTCTTTGAAAGCATTGCGGGCAGCCAATACGAAAGAAATTTCATTGGAATCCACCGGGTGCATCTTACCATCGTACACATACACACGGATATCACGCGCCAACGAACCGGTAAGCGGACCTTCGTTCATCTTATCCATGATACCTTTGAGAATAGCAGGCATGAAGCGAGCATCAATCGCACCACCGACCACGCAGTTGTAGAATTCCAATTTGCCACCCCAATCCAAATCGTAGGTCTCTTTGCCTTTGATATTCAAGACCATCTCACGGCCATTGACTTTGAAGCGGTTACCTGCATCCACGCCCTCCTCATAAGGACAAACGAGCAAATGCACCTCACCGAACTGACCGGCACCACCGGACTGTTTCTTGTGACGATAATCGGCAGCCGCCACCTTGGTAATGGTCTCACGGTAAGAAATACGAGGTGCAAAGGTCTCCATTTCGATTTTATTCTCGTTTTTCAAGCGCCATTTTACGATATTGACGTGCTGCTCACCCTGGGCTTTCAAAATCGTCTGCTTCATTTCCTTGTGGTATTCCACAATAATGGTCGGATCCTCGGCAGACATCTTGCTGAGTGCCTCGTTCATCTTCTCGTCATCTTTCTGATCAGCCGCCTTGATGGCGCAACGATATTTAGAAGAAGGGAATACAATATGTTTGTAAGACTTGTCAAAACCAGGCACCGCCAAAGTCGCATCCGTCTTGGCCGCGCGAAGCTTCACCGTACAACCGATATCGCCCGCCAAAATCTCCGTCAATTTTTCTTTTTTCTTACCGGCAACAGCATAGAAAGCGGTAATACGCTCTTTGTCGCCCGTCTCAGGATTTTCCAAATCCATACCCTCTTTCAAGGTACCGCTCATCACTTTGAAATAAGCAACCTCACCCAAATGCTGCTCGACAGCGGTCTTATATATAAATATAGAAGTCAAACCTGATGCATCACAGTCAATCTGCGTCTCATCAATCGTCTTCACAACGCGCTCAGAAGGAGCAGGAGCCACTTTAATGGTAAACTCCATCAAACGCTTCACGCCGATATTTTTCTTTCCGGAAAGACAGAAAATCGGGAATACCTCTGCGTTGCGGATACCGATACCCAGACCTTTACGGATTTCATCCTCGCTCAACTCACCAGACTCGAAGAATTTCTCCATCAAGGTATCATCATATTCTGCTGCACGCTCAATCAAGGCAGCACGAAGTTCTTCCGCCTGCTCCATCAAGGACGCAGGAATTTCTAGGTCTTCACGTTTGCCAAGATCATCCGTAAAATGATAATACTTCATTTTCAAGACATCGACAAAACCATCAAAACCAGCACCCACATTCACCGGAAACTGAATAATCACAGGTTTTTTGCCAAAGGCCTCTTTCATCGAATCCAAAGTACCCTCCCAATTGGCTTTCTCACCATCCAACTGGTTTACAGCACAAATCAAAGGCACATTATAAGTCTCGGCATAACGCTGGAAAATCTGCGTTCCGACCTCAACCCCTTGCTGGGCATTGATAACCAAAATACCCGTCTCGCAAACTTTGAATGCGGAAACAGCACCTCCCACAAAGTCGTCTGCGCCCGGGGTATCCATAATATTGAATTTCGTATCCATAAACTCCGTATAGAGAGGAGTCGAGAAAATGGAACGCTGGTTGATCTGTTCGATTTCCGTGTTGTCAGATACGGTGTTCTTACCTTCAATGGTGCCCTTGCGGTCAATCACCTTGCCCTCATAGAGCATCGCTTCAGATAATGTGGTCTTACCGGACTTGGTACTTCCGAGCAGAACCACATTGCGGATGTTTTGGGTTGAATAAGATTTCATTTTTGTGTGTTTTAGTGTTATGTGTTTGCAAATCTAAACAATATATTTCGCAATATCAATAGTTTTTTGAGTATCTTTGCAGCCGATTATGGCACTCTTATTTGTTTTTCTTTTCGGCGCAATGGCCATCTCCTTCCTCTGTTCCATTCTGGAAGCGAGCCTGATGAGTACACCCATCTCGCACATAACCATGCGCGAAGAAGAGGGGTACAAGCCCGCCAAATTGATGAAAAACTACAAACAAGACTCCTCCCGTCCCATTGCCGCCATCCTATCCCTGAATACCATCGCCAACACCATGGGTGCCGCCGGCGTAGGTGCCCAAGCGACAGAAGTTTTCGGGAGCCAATGGTTCGGATTGGTAAGTGCCATCACCACAATTCTTATCCTGGTATTCTCTGAAATTATCCCCAAGACCATCGGTACGACACAATGGAAAAAATTGATGGGATTTACCAGCTACACCATTCGCTTCCTGATCTTCGTGCTTTATCCTATCGTTATCTGCATTGAAACTTTGCAAAAACTGATTACGCCCAAAAGCCAGGAAGCGACCAGCATTTCCCGCGAGGAAGTAAGCGCCATGGCCGAAGTAGCGGAAGAATCCGGAGAATTGGATGAAGACGAAAACGAAATCATCCAGAACGTCATCAATATCGATGACATCAAGGCCTCCGAAGCCATGACGCCGCGTGTCGTATCCGCCATCGCCCCCGAATCCATGACGGTCAAATCTTTCTATAAAGACCGTCGCTACTACCATCATAGCCGTATCCCTGTCTATGCCGACAACGACGAGTACATTACCGGTTACATCCTTCGTATGGACGCCCTCCAACTCATGGCAGAAGACAAATACAGCACCACGCTCGGAGAAATCAAACGCCCGATTGAGAGTTTCCATGAAGACACGCCGTTCGGACAGATTTGGGACACCATGACCGAGAAAAATGAACAAATTGCCATTATCATCAATGAATATGGCTCCTTCCAGGGTATCATCACCATGGAAGACGTCATTGAGACCATACTCGGAGATGAGATTGTGGACGAGCGAGACGTGGTGGTAGATATGCAGCAGCTTGCCCGTGACAGATGGGAAAAGCAAGATAAAAAGATTGCGAAAAAGTAAAAAATTCTTAACTTTACGGACTATTTATGTTGGGAAAAGTGGCTACTTTTTAATAGCCACACGCACATAAATACTTAATTTACAATGGATTACAAGAGATACACACTGCCTATTCGGGCAGATTATTGTGTGTTTTTTGTCGTCCCAATAATGTTTTTTTTAGGCAAAACGCACAAAATAAAAAACAAAATAAAGACAAATACTAACAACAAAAGTAACAAAGCTTATGCCCAAGAAACTATTATGGTCAGCCCTAACATTTATGTTCTGTCTGACATTGCTGGCTCAAAGCCCTGTTGCATCAGCGAACACCCCTTCTGTTTTTGAAGGAATCGTTGTAGACGACAATGGAGAGCCGCTCATTGGCGTGGGACTGTTGATTACAGGAACACAGAATGGTACTTTTACAGACATTGACGGACGTTTCGTATTT
>CAJGBW010000071.1 GCA_904501835.1 uncultured Bacteroidales bacterium | reverse complement strand
TGCTTGCATGGTTACACCGGAAGTGCCATTCGCGGAAAGGCCGGATTGATGGATGCGGCGGAAAAATATGGTTTTGCCGTTTGCTTTCCACAAGGCCTGCGTGATCCCAAAGGCAAAAGCGGCTGGAATGTCGGCTACCCGCCGCAAGAGGGTATGAAAACTGATGATATTGACTTTGTGGTCAAGCTCACGCAAGCGTTGCGCCGACAAAATGGCTTTGGAGACGCTTTCCTGACCGGAATGTCCAATGGCGGAGAAATGTGTTACCTGATGGCGCAGAAAAAGCCGGAGGTCTTCAAGGCCATTGCTTCCATTGCCGGACTGACCTTGTGCAATATGTTCCCTTTGCGCTACCGTAAACCCGTTCCCTTTATGGAAGTGCACGGCACAAAAGACCGCACCTCTGCCTGGGAAGGAGACCCCGAAAACAAAGGGGGTTGGGGTGCGTATATGGCAGTCCCCGCCGCCATCAGCCACCTGGTTGTAGCCAATGGCTGCATCAGCATGACCACGACGGAATTGGAGCAGAAAGAAGGGGGCAACAAGGTACTGCTGCATCATTTCTCGGACGGAAAACCCGCTTTCAAGGGAGGCCCTTCCGCCGACGTGCTGCTTTATGAAGTAATCGGAGGAAAGCACAACTGGGCCGACAAGGATATGGATACCTACGAACATATCTTGAAATTTTTCAAGCGATACCTATAATTATAGGGAATTTTGTATCTTTACCTGATTAAATTAACGTACTATGGCACGAGAAGTAAAGTTTTCCCTGGTTTATAGGGACATGTGGCAATCCGCAGGAAAATATGTTCCCAGGGTGGATCAATTGACCAAGGTAGCTCCCGCTATCATTCAGATGAATTGCTTTGACAGGGTAGAGACCAATGGCGGCGCCTTTGAGCAGGTCAATCTGCTTTATGGCGAAAACCCCAACCGCGCTGTCAGAGAATGGACCGCTCCTTTCCATGCGGCCGGTATTCAGACCCACATGTTGGAACGAGGCCTGAATGGTCTTCGCATGAACCCCGTGCCTGCTGACGTACGCGAATTGATGTTCAAGGTCAAGAAGGCGCAGGGCACGGATATTTCCCGTTCCTTCTGCGGTCTGAACGACGTACGCAACTTGAAGTTATCCGTTGAATACGCCAAAAAGGCCGGGATGATTTCGCAAGCCGCCTTGAGCATCACCCACTCCCCTGTGCACACCGTTGCCTATTACATGGCGATTGTGGACAAGCTGGTTGAATATGGCTGCGACGAAATCTGTCTGAAAGATATGGCGGGTATCGGACGTCCCAATGTGTTGGCTGAACTGGTGCGCGAGATTAAGAAAAAACATCCGGCAATTGCCATTCAGTACCACGGACACAGCGGTCCCGGATTTTCAGTCGCCTCTATGTTGGAGGTCGCACGCGCGGGCGCGGATTATTTAGATGTAGCCGTTGAGCCGCTTTCCTGGGGAAAAGTACACCCGGATGTCATCACCATTCAGCAAATGCTCAAATCCGACGGTTTCCTTGTCAAAGATATCAACATGGACGCCTATATGGACGTGCGCAAACTCACCCAAGAATTCATCGACGACTTCCTCGGTTACTGGATTGACCCCAACAACGCCCAGATGAGTTCACTTTTGGTGGGCTGCGGCTTGCCGGGTGGTATGATGGGCTCAATGATGGCCGATTTGAAAGGCTTCCAGAATGCCATCAACGCCGGACAACGCGCAAGAGGAAAGGCCGAATTGAGTCTGGACAGTTTGATGGTCATGCTCTTCCGCGAAGTGGAATATGTATGGCCGCGCCTGGGCTATCCCCCGTTGGTTACGCCTTTCAGCCAGTACGTCAAAAACACAGCCCTGATGAACCTAATGGCCACCTTGCAGGGAAAAGAACGCTGGAGCACCATCGACAAAGATACGTGGAATATGATTTTGGGAAAAATGGGACAACTCCCCGGTCCGCTGGCTCCTGAAATCATCCAACTTGCCAAAGAAAAAGGCTTGGAATTCTACGAAGGCCATCCCCAGGACGCTTTCCCCAACGAACTGCCCAAATTCGAACAGATGATGCGCGAAGAAGGTTGGGACGAAGGAGAAGACCGCGAGGAGTTGTTTGAGTTAGCCATGCATGAAAGACAATACCGCGACTACCGCAGTGGCCTCGCCAAAGAGCGTTTCCAAGCTGAATTGGAAGAAAAGAAAGCCAAAGCCGGTGCACCGATTATCATCCAACGCCCCGTCGTGGAAATGCCCAAAGTGGATGTGGAGGCTTTGACCGCTGCCCATCCGGGGGCCCTTCCCGTACAGGCCGTTGCCAAGGGACAATTGGTATGGCAAATTGATGTAGACGATGCGAGCACCGCGCCTGCCGTCGGAACCGCATTCAAAGCGGGAGACGCCATTGCCTACATCCAGACCTACTACGGATTGGAACCTGTTGTGGCTGCGACCGACTGCCGTCTTCTCGCCGTGTGTGCCGCCCAAGGAGCCAAATTAGAGAAAAACGAGATTTTCGCGCTGGTTAAATAAGTACGTTCCTATAAGTCATAAACGCTGGTTGCCGGGGGTGCTGAGACATCCCCCCAACGAACGGATACTTCATCCAATAGTTGCGAGAGCGTCTGTGGATCGTTTTCCGTCACCAATTGGCGGCGCATATCTTTGAACTCGGGCAAGCCCTTGAAATAACAGCTCAAATGTCGGCGCATTTCCAACACGCCGATACGCTCTCCTTTCAAGTCAAGCGACAATTGCAGATGACGTTGGGCCAGCGCCACCCTTTCGCGCACGCCCATCTCCGGAAGCAACTCCCCCGTAGAGAGATAGTGTTTGATTTCCTTGAAAATCCACGGATGTCCGAAAGTCGCACGACCTATCATAATGGCATCCACCCCGTAACGGTCAAAGGCCTCTTTGGCTCCTTGCGGCGTACGAATATCGCCGTTACCGATGATGGGAATATGCATGCGCGGATTTTCCTTTATTTTTCCTATCAAGGTCCAATCCGCCTGCCCCGTGTACATCTGTTGGCGCGTACGACCATGCACAGTCAATGCTGCGATGCCCACATCTTGCAGGCGTTCAGCCAATTCTACGATGATTTTACTATCCTCATCCCAGCCCAGTCGCGTCTTGACCGTCACCGGCTTTTGAACCGCCTCCACGACAGCCTTGGTAATCGCCACCATCTTGTCCGGCTCCTTCATCATGCCGCTACCCGCACCGCGTCCCGCAATTTTTCGAACCGGACAGCCAAAGTTAATATCAATGAGGTCCGCCCCATGTCCACCGACAATTTCCTGGGCGCGATCCGCCAAACGAGCCGCCTCGACCATGGCATCCGGCAGATTGCCGTATATCTGAATACCGATGGGAGCCTCCTGCTCGTGGGTCTTAAACTTGTTGAACGACTTGACGCTATCGTGCATCAAGCCGTCCGACGAAACAAATTCTGTGTAAACCATATCGGCGCCAAACTCTTTGCACACCACACGAAAGGAGGCATCGGTAACGTCCTCCATCGGAGCCAGGAACAAAGGCTTGTCGCCGAAATCAAGATGGGAAATTTTCACTACTTAATGCCGTATTTTGCAAGAATTTTCAAAATCGGCTTCTCGATGCTGCGTGCCCAAAGCGTATATCCATAGTCTCCCGGATGCGTTCCATCGACAGAAGTCTCGTGATCCTCGGAAGTTGCATCTGCCACGATATAGTACACATCTTTGTATTTCTTGCAAAGCTCCTTCATCATACTGTCAGACATATCCTGACGCGCCTGCTCCTCAACCATCTTACGACAGTTGAAATTACGACTCTCACGATAGATAGTGCGTTGGAAAATCAAAGGAACACCCGGATGAGAAGCCACCATACGGTCTACAAAAGTCTCCACGCGCTCATAAATCATCTTAGCACCCGGATTAGAGAAAGAATCAAATACAAACGCATCCGCCTGCACATCCTCCAAGAAATCAGCAAAATAAGGCTGCATCTTGCAATTTCCACTAAATCCAAGAGGAATGATTCCCAGTCCGGTCTTGCGACTAAACTGCGTCGGATAAGACATACCCGCACGACTGATGCTGATACCCTGGGTAAAGCTGGAGCCGTGGAATACAATTTTATGACGGAAAGGAGTGTCGATAGCCTCAATGTAAGACCCCTCTGCAACACCCACTTTTAATCCTTTCAGCTCGGAATACATTGGAAGATACAAAAGACAAATCTTCTCCTCGTTGTCCATACAATCAATCAAATTGAAGCCTCCCTCTTTATGATTGCGATGCTCCTTGGACCAATTAGCCTTGCTTGCCGCCCAAAGCCATTTACCATCTTTCTGAATATACAAATCAAAACCTCTGTAAGCCATAGGCATCGTATTCAACGCCTCGAGCTCCCATCCAAATTCAGGATCGAGGTTGATCACAGGCGAGTTGGTCTTGAACACCAACGCCAAACCCGCTCCTGAAATCGCCTGATTCTTCTCGCCCTTGGTAAAGCCCTTATATTCACAAGTATCGATGCGATGAGAGAACTCAGGAGTAGGAAGCGCTTTTCCAATCAAATTCAAATTGCGCGCATCTATATAGGTAATATTCACATCTTTTTCCCTCGTGTAAGATTTAAGGGTCGAATCCAACTGATCAAAATACTGCTGATCATACTGCTTCTTTTCCGTACAACAATTATTGCCACAAGAAATAAAAAACAATGCAGCCAATGCAAACAAGACAACCTTTCCTTTCATATCTGTTTTATTCTTTTTATGATTTTACATATAACTCATCACGCAAAGTTAATAATTTATTGCCATTCTGCGATTTTTTTATACCTTTGCATCCACTTATGGCCGGTTCGGTAGCTCAGCTGGATAGAGCAACAGCCTTCTAAGCTGTGGGTCTTGGGTTCGAATCCCAACCGAATCACGAAGTAAAAATCGGAAGCCTTTGATAATCAAGGACTTCCGATTTTCTTTATTGTATTTCTGGCGAGTTTTTGGCGAGATGTTACTTTTGAACGCTTAATAAACTTGAAATAGCTTCTTTTATACGAAATATCTTTCCAACTCCCGTTACAACCCCCTTACGTAATACATAAGATTCTATATCCATCTTTACATTGTTAAACACAGCGTCAGTCTGTTTGTATTCAGGCAATATCTGACTTTCTGTATTTGTTATTAATTCAACAATAGTCCTTAAAGAATCGAAAGCACCCTCCTCGGAATCATTGTTCAACTTATAAACAACTTGTTCTATTGTTTCATCATCATTAAATTTAAATGCAATAAAACAAGGTAATTGCTCTGAATTTTTAAGGGAGAAAAATTCCAAGTACTTCTTATTTTCATTTG
>CAJGBW010000070.1 GCA_904501835.1 uncultured Bacteroidales bacterium | reverse complement strand
GACAGTGGCACGGCATGGGAAGCCGGATTTGCGGCGGCACTCAACAAGGAAATCGTGCAGGTGTTGTGCGGTTATGAAAATGCCGTGTATTCGCTGATGATGATGAATGCCTGCGTCAAGGCTGTTCGTGCCGAGTGGGTCGACTGTTGGGAAGAAAAGGCTTCCGCAGTTGATTTCGATACAATCATCCAAAAGTAAGGGGAATGGAAACATTCCCTTGACTTTTCCCATTTTTTTTGGTATAATAATTACAGAAAGAAAAGGAGATGTTGTAAATGAAAACTACTCAAGAGACACGAAAAATGGACTCTGCGGGACGCCTTGTTGTTCCTTCTGGCTTGCGGTCAGAGTTAAATTTGAACACGGGTGACATTTGTGAGTTCTTCATCCACGAGTACGAGGGAGATACATACCTATGTATTAAATGCCCCAATGTGCTGAATAAAATTGAAGAAGCTAAACGCATTTTGCGTGAAGCTGGAATCACAATTTGACGGCCCGCGCACGACCAACGCGGGCCGAATTTACCATTATACCATACCCCGGCAATTTTGTCAAGAGAAATTTTGCACAAAGTTGCCGGCTATTTTTTCCCAAAACTTGTGCAACATTACCACTTGCATTTCAGCTTAAGGTGTGATAGAATATTGGTGTTGAGAGGGAGCGGATAACCACCCAAGTGACGGAGTGGCAAACAAGCGAAAAAAAATTGAAAAACCCTCTTGACAAACCCCACCGCTTGTGGTATAATAAGGGTGTCAAGAGGGAAATGTCCCAACAAAGTTTCGCCAAGACGGCTTGAAAAAAAGTTGAAAAAACCTCTTGACAACCGCCACAAAGTGTGGTATAATACAAGTGTTCCAAGGGAACGAAACAATTTGATTAAGGGTCGCAACCTAATAGCGAGAAATGGAGTTGTTACTATGGCTAACACTAATTCTTCCTCTTCCGTTCGTAAGCCCACCAAGAAGCAGATGTTTGAGGGTCTGCGTGCGATGCCCGGTCTGTCTGCCGAGCAGGTGGCATTCATCGACCACGAAATCGAACTGCTGACCAAGAAGAACAGCGGTGAGAAAAAGCCTACCGCTACTCAGGTAGCCAACGAGGCTCTCAAGGTCGCAATCCACGAGGGTATGCAGACTGACCGCCTGTATACTGTTACCGAGGTCATCAAGGAGATTCCTGCGGTCGCAGGTCTGACCAATCAGAAAGTTTCTCCTCTGATGAATCAGATGGTCGAAAGCGGTCTGCTGACCAAGACCGTGGATAAGCGTCGCTCCTACTTCAAGGTGGTACGCTGATTCCCAAGGGGGCAGAGAAATCTGCCCCCACCGAAAAAAAGTGCTTGACAACCGAGCAAATCTGTGCTATACTTAGTGCAGAAAGGAGATGACCCCAATGGCTAAACCCACTTCCGCACAAATCCTTGCTTGTCGCAAACTGGGTATGAGTGACAAGGAAATCGAGGAAATGTACGCAGACGATGAGGATGTGGACAAGGGCGTTGAAATGCCGTGGGATTTGACGGCTGATGAACACAAGGCGGCTATGAAAATGGCTAATGCTGATGAACACAAAAAGCCGAAAACCCCTGCCAAGAGAGAACGCAAGTCCAACCCCACAAAAGCAGGAATTATCGCTGAAATCGCAACTTTTCTCACCGAAAATAGCGAATTTGCCACTGAAAATGTGGAAATTACGAACAAAGAGCGTATGATTGCGTTCAAAATCGGTGATGAAAGATACGAAATCACCCTAATCCAAAAGCGAAAGCCTAAAAATTGACCCAAATGGGGGCAAAAATGCCCCCAAAATCACAAAAAAGTGCTTGACAAAGCGCAAAACCTATGCTATAATCTACTTGTGGTTGAGGGAGCGAAGGCAACCCTAACCAACTAAAATGAAATGAGGAATTTAAAAATGGCTAGAATCTCTATGTTTGCTACTATGTCCGAGGTGCGCTCTTTCACCAATGCGAGTGAGTACAGTTTCCACGATGTGAACCTTGCGCAGATTTATGCGCTGTATCAGTTCGCAGGATGGAGCAGAGCCAAAATCGCAGACCACCTGGACTATGCGCCCAGTACGGTTTCCACTAAGCGCCATTATATGTGGGATTACGCAGAACTGGCTGAACTGCTTTTCGGCGAATCCACCGCAGTTGCAGTTGTCGAAGAGCCTGCACCTGCTCCGCAGACCCTCTACCGCAATTTCCGGGATGGTCGCTCCGTGGCTATGGAGTTTATGCCCAACTGTGGCGCAAACATTTCCAACGAGGAAATCGTCTATTTCTTCAAGTTCTTCAGCGCAGACGAACTTCTGTTCGACAAAATCGGCACAACCACCAAGAATGCGGTCAGCCGTCTGCGTGATGAAATCGGTGAGTATGCCAAGAAATTCCCCATTCATCGAGTTGAAATCCACCGCATTCGCTCCTGCAACGGCATTCCTGCCGAGGGTTACGAAAGCGAACTGCGTGGCAAGCTGATTGCCAACCACCCCACCGCATTCCGCAAAAATGACCGCTTTTTCGGTGCGAACATTCCTCCCGCAGTTTTCGACAACATCTGCGACCAGTACGCATCCATTTGCGGTGCATAATCCGTATAAAAATTCAGCCGATTTTTTCGGCTGAATTTTTTGTGCATTTTGACGAAAAAATTTCTCTTGACAACCGGCCGCAAATGTGGTATAATTGATCGGCCGCTCTCGAATGAGGCGGCCGAAATTTTGTCAAGATGGTAGTTTTCACAAATTTTCAATCCGCTTTTTGTGCAACATTACTTATTGACCAAATCCCAAAACTGTGCTATACTATTGGTACAAAGCAAAGGGAGTGATACGATGAATAAGGAACTGGCTATGAGGGTTATCGAAGCTCTCAATAATTTCAGCAAGAGCAATTCTTCTCCGGACAGTGATGACCTTCGCCCCATCGCAGAAAGTATGGGAGCAAAACTGTGTAGCGGTGCAACTCGTTGGGCTTTCGTTTTTGAAAAGCACCAAACTGTTATCAAGTTTCCCAAGTACGATGAAACCGACGAGGACTATTGCGAACTGGAACTGGCTAACTATAACCACGCAAAAGAGTATCGCGTGGAAAAATGCCTGCTCCCTATCGAATTTATCGGCACAACTGAAAGCGGTATCCCCATCTACATTCAGCCGATGTACACTACTTCTCAAGACCGCTTGGACTACAATCTGCACAAGAAGTGGGAGCAGAAATGCGGTCGCCTGCACCATTCCCCCATCGTCCGCAAAGTCAAAGATGGTTGTCTGTACTCTCCCCCTAATCTGTGGGTTGAGCGAGCCATTCAGATTTACGGAAAGGCTTTTATGAAGTCTTTTCAGATGTGGTCACGCAAGTTTAGGGTCAATGACCTGCACAGCGGTAATGTTGGCTACCTCGGTAAGCAACCCATCATTATCGACTACGCAGGGTATCACGGATAAAAAAATTAAAAAAGGGGTTGACAAAAACCCCAATCCGTGATATAATACAAGTGTCCTGAGGGGGTGGGACAAAACAAACCCCCAAACAAAAAGGAGTTGAAACAAATGGTTAATTCTCGTCCGCCTCCTGTTTAGGTTTCCTCAGCCAAAACCATACGAATTAGTAAGCCGTGTTTCAATAGTATTGGCGGAGTATGGTGGGAAACTAAACTATTGTCCATCAAGTTTTTTGCCACATTTTTTGAGGAAATGGGTAACATTCAACAAAAGAAGTGGACAGAGGGGTCGACACCTCTGTATACCCTATTAGCAGTGCCAATTCTTGGGTTGCAGGTGCAAGTCCTGCAAGGGTATGGTTCGATTATCAACCCTATGAAAAAAAATGTATACATTATTCCGCAGGATTAGCTACCCTGCGGATTATTTTTTTTTAATTTTAGGGGTTGACAAATGCGGCAAGGTGTGGTATAATAGAGGTGGGGTTCTTCGGGCCCAAGACGGCAGTCAGGGCCCGTTTTTCCGATCCACACACCCCATATGCAAATTTTCTGCTACTTCTAGCACTTTCATATGGCCCCAAGAAATCCCGAAAGCTCCCATATACGGCCGTAGCACACCGAATTTCCGGCCGGCCGCGACCAGCAGAATTTTTTTCGCATATGGCCGATCGCGCAATGTAAAGCTAAAAATCCTAAAAGCGACCGCGACATATAGATCTTTTGAGCGACCCTCGCGCACCTTAACTTGAAAATCTTAAAAAAATATAGTATAATATATATACAAAGATAAGAAAAGATTTGGAGGATAACCCAATGTATAGTATTGATGAAATCAAGGCCCGTCTGGCCAATGGTGAAGATCTGGATACCATTGCTAAGGAAATGGAAGATGTGCTGAATGCCGCCCAGGCAGCCCGCGACGAAGAGATCGCCAAGGCCGCAATTACTGCTCGTGACGCCGCTAAGCGTGCCGATCTGGCTAATATTCTGTATGATATTATCGCATGGCTGGAAGAGTATTACCCCGACATGTGCGCTGATGTGAGCAAGGATCTGTCTGCCGCTGACAAGGATGAACTGTTCGTAATCGTGCAGGATGCGATCCTGGAAGCAATGGACAAGACCGCTGATGCTGTCCATAACCCCCGCCCCATGTTCAGCTTTGGTATGGATCCTATGTCCATGATGCTGGCTGCTGAGCTGCTAAAGGGTGGTAACGCACCTGATAAGCGCCCCGCGCCCAAGGCTACTAAGGCCAAGAGTGACGATGATATTCTAAATGAGTTCCTTGGCAAAATTTGCCACTAAAAATAATTATACCCCGACAGACACACATCTGTCGGGGTTTTTGCTTGGTAGAATAAGCTACAATTAATCCAATAGTAACGAAAAAAGACCGCAGAGTAAAACACTCTACGGTCTAATTTTATATTATGAGGATAACGGTGACGGGCAAATTGAATCGGCTTGTCGCGTCCCGATCGGCCACCTCATCTCACCAAATTACCCAATTTACTCGCTTTTCTTCTTATTTACCTACTAATCTTTTATCCAATAGCAATCAGATAAAATTCCACTGCTCACCATCACAGGCGAACTTACCCGCACTCTTCAACGTATCATCAATCTCTTTCGCAATACGAGCAAAGAACGCATCAGATCCAAGAGGCACACCATCGGAATCAGTCACCACAGTACTTGCTACACTTGCGGGAACCGGCACTTCTACCTTCTTTGCGGCTTCCCTCTTCTTCTTTTCCTTGCACCAGATATCCATATCAAACTCCAGCACCTTATATCCATTCAGATTAACCTTACCAATGCATGTGCCTCCAAAGTACATATTACCACTGGTTCCGATAATATAAATATTATCTTCATCATGCGGCAGGTCCTTAATTCTACTTACCTCGTAGCATTCATATCCACTATAAGAACCGAGATGTCTCATTTC
>CAJGBW010000069.1 GCA_904501835.1 uncultured Bacteroidales bacterium | reverse complement strand
TTAGTTGTACCAAGGTCAATTCCAATAATTTTTCCCATAATATAATTCTGTTTATTTGTTTCGTTTTATTCTACCTGCCAGTCTTCAAACTGACGAAACTACTATTACGAAACTTGTGCCAGAAGTCAATTATGACAACAAAATGTGACAAAATGGCAGAAAAACAAGCTATTTTACTCATTTTAACACAAAATCGGTCACATTTTTCATGCCGACAATGCCAAAATAAGAGGCCACGATGTCACCTTTCAGATAGACCATTCGTCCGTGATTTTCAGGGAGATTCACTAAATTTAAGCCATCCCGGATTTTTCCGGACGGCAACTGCACAGAAAAACAAGCCGACTTTTCATTTACGTTCAGACTATCTGCGATAGCCAAATGAGTCGCTGAAGAGAAAGGAGCCTCAAAGGATATCCCAGAAGCAGAAGAGGTCAAATCGCCTCCGACAATATATCCTTTCACACATACGTCCTTTTCTCCCACCCGCCCGCGTGCCGAGACAATATCGCAGGCTGCCTCTTCATTCAAGCTTTCACTCTTTCCCGTGAATTCTTCCTCCCAGCCTTCACAAGACAAAAACATCAAGGTAAAACAAGACAAAGTCATCAGGAACAGAAATACAGTCAACAATTTTCTTCGCATACCGCTATTATTTAATTTTTACATCTTTCGTCGCGCCGATTCGCAGCACCGGCCTTCGACAAGCGAAGATAAGCCACAGTTTCAACATCCGTCAAAAAGTCAAAAAAAGTTTTTTCTTTTTTATACTTTTTCCATTTTTAGCCCACTTTTTTATACCTCACGCATTATTTTTTCAAAAAAATCGTAACTTTATATGCCATAAGCGATTAGCACATTTTTTGCAAAAGACGCTTTGGTTTATATGTATCACTTATAATATGACACAAGTATGAAAAAAATGATGATGCCCCTTTTGGCTCTTTCGGCTTTTTTGTTTTCACTGGTAGGCTTCGCCGGAGAAAAACCCATTACCAAAGACCAACTCCCCCAAAAAGCACAATCCTTTATTGAGCAATATTACCCTGCGGAAAAAATATCATATTCCCTTAAAGAAGATGATTATTTCAAGCCGGACTACCAAGTCCTTCTGACAAATGGCGTCAAATTGGAATTTAAGAATTCCGGTGAACTAAAAAGTATTGAATCCCGCAGCATTGCCATTCCCGATGGCATCATTCCGCCTGCCATTATCAGCTACATTAAAACACAATTTCCCGACACAGATTGCCGGGAATATGAAATAGATAAGAGAGGCTATGAAATTTCTCTCTCGAACCGTCTGGAGCTGAAATTCAATAAAAACTTCCAATTGGTAGAGCTTGATGACTAATCATTAGCGAATCGTTATAATTTTTACTGCCTGCTCCTTTTCATCATCCAAAGGATGCGATTGGAACGAAACCTCTCCGAAGTCAATAGATTTAAGTTCTATACAACGGATTTCACTATTCCACATCGTTTTATAATAGAGTTTGGCAGATTTTAAATCGCTTACTACCGTAAATTGAGTAGCACTGGGCATGTCTTTCGGGGCATGCCCTTTTTTATGTTGCATGCCTACGGGCAGATCAAAAAGATTGAGCAGATGAAAAGCCTGTTTCACACTCTGCCATCCATTCGCCTGCACAGGCGCACTACTTTGCACAAAAGCAGCTCTGACAAAACGTGAAGGCGGGGTAAAATCTCCGGGGAGGCCAATCATACCGCTGCCGCCTCCCAGAGGATTAAGCGTCACTCCTTCTGTCAAATCGTGCGAGGAAGCCGAGCCCGTATAGAGATTGACATATTGATTCAAATGAGTCATGTGCCAAGGAAATTCAGGAGCATTGGTCAGAACGCCCAACGGATTTTCATAGAATACAGGCACTCCATCCTTATATTCAAGAACAACAATCCGACCTCCCGGCTCTGCAATACGCCAATGTACCGAGCCTAAACGATGATCCAAACTCACCAAATCAATCTTCGACAAAGCCTGTTTCAACTGATCTATTGTCGAAAATTGCGACAACGCCCAAGATACAAACTGCATATCACAGAGAGTTTGAGACTTGCGTGAGGGTTTGTACTCCTTATAGCTACCATACTGAGGAAAGAAGAACAAGCCTACTGACAACCCCGTCTCATTTATCCCTTCAACAACAAAAGGCTCATACTCAGTATAAACACCCACATAGCCATAACGAGAGCGATACACCAGCCCATCTTGTCCCGATGGCGTATAAGATTGATGAAAGTGTGTTCTCGGAGCAACCACATAGCCCGTATGCATAGGCGTTGCCGCCCACTCGACAGTACGAGCCATAATTCGAGAACCGTCTTCTGCCTCCAAGGTAATACCTGTGCAGGCATTGGTTTGAATCGCAGTCCATCCACTAAAAAGAACGGCTGCAAGAAGCATGGAAAACTTTTTCATGGCGTTTTACAAAAAAATTGAAGTTAAACTTTTGGCTTAACTTCAATTTTAATGCCGTACACGCAGGATTTGTTAGCTGCTGCTCGGTTATTTCTGCAAAGATTCTCCGGTCAAGGTCTTCAAGAAAGCCGTAATGAGAGAAACTTCCTGATCTGTCAAATCCACATCGCTTTGATAGCGTCCCATATCTCTGACAGCGTCTTCAAGGGTTGCACGGGTGCCATCATGATAATAGGGCCAGGTCAATTCCACATTGCGAAGACCGGGAACTTTGAAACGATGGCGATCGCGCTCAACTTGGGTCTCTTTATAGCGGCCATTATCCTCAATCGTCAATGCCAGACCACGATCCTCGAAATAATGACGACGAAGTCCCATTAACTCATAAGACTCACCACCGGCATTCTTACCCACGTGACAGGTCGCACAATCATACTGTTTGAACAACTCATATCCCGTCAATTCATCCTCGGTAATAGCCTGTGAATCGCCACGAAGCCATTTATCAAAACGAGAGTTGGGCGTAATAAGCGTACGTTCAAACTCCTCGATAGCATCGGTAATGTTGGCCTGCGTGATTCCATCAGGATAGATAGCTTTGAACGCTTTCACCAATTTTCTGTCTGATTTGAGTTTAGCTATGATTTCATCGAAAGAATTGGAGGCCATTTCAACGGGATTGAGAGGAGGACCGGCAGCCTGATCTGCCAAAGTCTTCGCACGTCCATCCCAGAACTGCACAAAATTATAGACCGCATTATACACCGTCGGGGCATTGACTCCGCCCAATTGCTGATTCACACCCTCGGAATATTGTTTATTATCCACACCGGCTGTCTTCAAATCGTGACAGGAAGCACATGAAATTGTATTATCTACCGAAAGTCTTGCATCGTGGAAAAGATCTTTACCCAAGGCCGCCTTCTGTGCATCCACAGGAAGAGACAAATCAATGGGACGAATGGGTTCACCGGCACGGTCCTGCGGCAAATTATCCGAGTAGAGCGCATTCCTTGTCTCTTTTACCCAAGCCAACACAATATCGCGTTCCTGTGCATTCAAAGAACTGCCCCAATGCACCAGATAATATTTCGGAAGAGGCATTCTATCATCCAAAACAACCTTCTCTATTTTAGCCAAATCCACTGCGCTGATACATTCGCCTGACTCATTATCATCCGATTCGTCAATCGCATCCATAAACGGCTCCATATCATAAGCTCTGTATCCCTCTGCCACGTCGGCCTTTACCATATCACCCATAACAGGGAAGTTCGCATAGAAAGGAAGTTCAGGGTCGGAAGAGTGACAACTCAAACATCCACCGTCATCAAAAATCTCTTCAACCTGCTCAGTAGCAGACAATTCCGAACTCGGCGCCTGATTTACCAGACGATACACCACAACAAGTGCAACGGCTACAAACAGAACCGCATAAACACACCACTTTACAAATTTCTTCATCTTGATAAAAATTTATCGGTTATAGACATGTACGCTATCCTGCGCGGAAGGAAGATAATTGACTCCCCACCAACACATCTGTAAGCAAAGAAAACAAAAAATCAGCAAATAACACAAGAGTTTTTGAGAAGTTTTTGAAAAAATTCTCAAATGTATATATAACATATATGACAACCAGGTAATGAGCGCCCAGGTTTCTTTGGGGTCCCAATTCCAATATTGCCCCCATGCCTGCTTCGCCCAAAGTGCCCCAGAAAGCATTCCTAAGGTAAGAAACGCCATTCCTATATAAACCAATGTGTCCGCCGGAAGCAGAAGTTTGTCATCATGACGGAACAAAGATACAAGGGCGAGAAGAAAAGCGCAACCCAAGAAGGAATATGAAAACATATAGACCGTTACATGGGGAATAAACCAAGGACTTTGCAGCGCCGGCATTAAACTTTGGTCGTGTATTTCCGGTTTCGCTATATTTATCAGAATAAAAACCGCAGAAAGAACGGTCGAGAAAGAGAGTATCCATTTATAACGCCAACGAATATAAGTAAAAAGTCCCGCCACCAAAGCGAAAAATGAATACCACAAACGTGTTTCCCCCATGGTCCGGAGCGGAGGTCTGGATAATTCGCACCACAGACCGATGATAAATGCCGCCAAGACAGCCACCGACAAAAGCGAAAAGACAACGGCCTGCTTTCTAATTGAAAAACGGGTGGTCAGCCGAGACTCAAACAGAGACAGAAACGCGGACACGATTGAAAAAGCAATCGCCCCCAAGCCAAAATATATGAAATTATCCCACAAAAACATCGGTCACTTAATTGGCTAATTCTCTACCTGCTTACTTTCCTTTCTGCGAACAGGTCCTTTTATAAAAAGAAGAAATGCCCCCGCTATCATCATTATTATTCCCAATAAAATGAGATAACGCCAAGGTTGCTTGACAATCTGAATCACACAATAACGAATTTGGTCATCTCCCTTATGGTCGTAAGAACTCAAATAGAGGGTTTCTGCAAAATTCCTTTGATAAGGATGATTCACTTTGAGAGTAACCTGCATTTGATCTATCAACAAATCCGCTTGATACATAGAGGGTACCCCATTCTCATCGGTATGCAGCACAAAATCCTTGAGTATGATTTCATAGGGGAGCTGTTTTTTTGTTCCATCCATCGTAAATGCCTCAGTGACAACCTCTTCACGAACAGCTTGCACACGTAAGACCTGCTCATCCGGAGCCCCCCAATAAGCAGCACCCAGGGCTATCAACAAGCCCAAATGATTCAAGACAAAGCGCCACCTGCGCGTGCTCCATCCACGCAGTACAACCAGGAGTAAAACAGTTTGAAAGTACAGGAGAAACAAGACAACGGGCCAGGATTTGAGTATATCGCGATTGCCAGTAAAGCCCACAACGAGAGCGATTACAAGGAAAATGATAATCGCAGATAAAGTTACCCAAGATGACAGTTTCACTTTTTTTCGCCAATGCACGACCAAACATACCCAAAGAATGAGCAAAATCAGATTCAGCGGAAATGCGAAAAATGACAAAGGAAACTCCATAGCTTACAACATTTGTCTCTAAGCTCACAAATTTAATTGATTTACGGCAGTAATACAAATTGACATCTGTATAAAAAAAGAGAGGATGGTTCGTTTGAATCATCCTCTCTTGGTAAAAAAGCGGCAGCGACCTACTCTCACACCTGGTATGGCACTACCATCGGCACTGGTGAGCTTAACTTCTCTGTTCGGGATGGGAAGAGGTGGATCCTCACTGTTATTACCGCCGCAATATAGTTATTGAAAGAGT
>CAJGBW010000068.1 GCA_904501835.1 uncultured Bacteroidales bacterium | reverse complement strand
GAGGAAGTGGAGCGAATGCTGAAAGTTGTGCAGGAGTTTGAGCCTGCGGGCGTCGGCGCCAGAGATTTGCGCGAATGTCTGCTTTTGCAGCTCAAAGGGAAAGAAGAAAGTTCACAGGTGCGCGTGGCTCATCTGATTCTGGATAAGTATTTCACTCTGTTTTCTAATCATCATTATGATAAGATTATGGCGAAAGCCGGATTGACCCAGGAGCAACTCAAAGCCGCTATCCAATATATTGGTCGCCTGAATCCCCATCCCGGTGGTATGGTGGATGACTCGTATGCCGACAAAGCCCAGCAGATTATTCCCGATTTTCACCTCAGTTTCAAGGAAGACGGATCGTTTGATTTGTCTTTGCCCCGATTCAAGGTGCCGGAGCCTCGTTTGGCGAAAGAATATTCTAAAATGCTGAACACTCCTGCCCAGAGTAAGTCCGAAAAAGAAGCCAATGCCTTTGTCAAATCGCATTTTGATGCCGCCAATTTGTTGGTGGAGGCGGTCAAACAACGTCAGAATACCTTGCTGAAAACCATGGGGGCAATTTTGGATTATCAGCACGATTTCTTTGTGGATGGCGAAGAGAAACATTTGCGTCCTATGGTGCTCAAGGATATTGCCGAGGTGACGGGCTTTGATATTTCTACCATTTCCCGTGTCGCCAATTCCAAATATATAGAGACGCCTTTTGGTGTGTTCTCCTTAAAATCTTTCTTTTCGGAAGGTATGGAAAACAAAGATGGCGAGGAAATTTCCACCAAGGAAATCAAAAAGGTTCTTCGAGATTGTGTGGATAAGGAAGACAAATGTGCTCCTCTCACGGATGACCAATTGGTGGAAGCGTTGTCGGAAAAAGGATATAAAATTGCCCGTAGAACCATTGCCAAGTATCGCGACCAATTGTCGATACCGTCTGCCCGCTTGCGTAGAGAAATATGATTTTGTCGTTTTTGAAACGCTGGATGTTGCCCGTGGCGATGTTGTCGGGTGCCGGTGCTTATCTGATTTACCACTATTTTTTAGATTTTTTGCATCCGTATTCCTCTGTATTTGAGGGAATTATATCTGCGTTGCAGCCGCTTTTGATTTTTGCGATGCTCTTTTTGAGTTTTTCCCAACTCGCCCCCTCCCAATTGCGTCCGCATCGTTGGCAGATGTGGCTTTTAACGGCGCAGAGCCTAGTTTTTATCTTGAGTGCTGTGGCTACCATGCTGTGGATTCGTCCCGAAACGCCCTTTCATTATTTTATGCAATGTTTCATGATTTGCATGATTTGTCCGACCGCCACGGCCGCTTCTGTGGTGACGAAAAAATTAGGGGGCGATATGGCCGGATTGATTACCTATACCGTGCTTATCAATATATGGGCCTCCGTGTTGATTCCTCTCTTTGTGCCGCTGGTTCATCCGATTGAGGGGGTTACATTCTGGACGGCATTCTGTATGATTTTGGCCAAGGTCTTTCCACTCTTGATGGGACCCTGTCTGGCAGCTTGGGTGGTTCGTTATCTGATTCCCTCCCTACATCGCCGTATTGAAAAATGTGCCCATTGGGGCTTCTATCTGTGGTCTGTCGCCTTGTTTCTGGCGATTTTGATGTCGCTTCGCGCGTTGTATCGTAGTCAGGCTTCCGCGTGGGTGGTCTTCTTGCTGGCTTTGGCTTCGGCGTTAGCCTGTGTGTTTAATTTTGCTATAGGTAAATATTGCGGGAGACGTTATGAAAGCATGCGAAAAGGACGGCGAAATCTAGATTCCTGCGACAAAGTGGTGGGGGTAACCCAGTCCCTCGGACAGAAAAATACCGTCTTTGCCATCTGGCTCGGATATACCTTTTTCTCCCCATTGACCTCCATTACAGGCGGATTGTACAGTATATGGCAAAATAGCTTTAACTCCTGGCAGTTAGAACAAAAGCGAAAAAAAGATAGGGATATCTGATTTTTTATTAAATTTGCGGGCGCTTTGTGCAATAAAGGACTTGCGCTAAAACCTAAAAAGAGAATATACAATGAAACTATTGAACGAGATTTGCGGCAAATACACGCTTCCGCAGGAAACCAAAGCGATGGGTATTTACCCTTATTACACCCCCATCGAATCAGAGCAGTCTACCGTCGTTAAAATTTACGGCAAAGACGTTTTGATGTTTGGTTCAAACAGTTATCTAGGTCTCTCTAACGACCCTCGCTTGAAAGAAGCAGCCATTGCGGCCATTCAGAAATATGGTACGAGTTGTAGCGGTTCCCGTTTCCTTAATGGAACGTTGGATATCCACGTTGAGTTGGAAGAGAAACTTGCCAAGTTCGTAGGAAAAGATGAGGCAGTGACCTATTCTACCGGTATGCAGGTGAATATGGGTGTAATCTCTTGTCTTGGTTTCCATGGTGGATATACTTTGCTTGACTCTCTTGATCATGCCTCTATTATCGATGGTAGCCGTCTCGGTCTTTCCAGAGTGTTGAAATTCAAACACAATGATCTGGAGTCTTTGGAGGAAAAATTGCAGCGTTGTCCGATTGATGCACCCAAGTTGATTGTTATCGACGGTGTTTATTCCATGGAAGGTGATATCGCTCCACTTCCCGAGATGTGTGATTTGTGTGATAAATACAACGCCTCTATCATGGTGGACGATGCTCACTCATTGGGTGTGTTGGGCGACCATGGCCGTGGAACCGCCGATCATTTTGGTGTGACCGACCGTGTGGATCTTATCATGGGTACCTTCTCCAAGAGTTTCGGTTCTCTCGGTGGATTTATCGCCGGTGACAAAGATGTGATGAATTACCTCAAGCACAACTCTCGTCAGCTTATTTTCAGTGCTTCCATGCCTCCTGCCAATGTAGCGGCTGTGAATTGCGCCTTGGAAATCATGTTGAACGAGCCCGAGCGTTTCCAGCATCTTTGGGATTTGACCCACTACGCACAGAAACGTTTCAAAGAGCAGGGCTTCGATACCGGTCATACCCAGTCTCCTATCATTCCTTTGTTCGTTCGTGACACGATGAAAGCATTGGCGGTTGTGCACCTTTGCTTGGATGAGGGCGTGTTTGTAACTCCTGTAATTGCCCCCGCAGTGCCTCAGGAGGACGTATTGATTCGTTTCGCTTTGATGGCAACCCATACTTTCGAGCAGGTGGATTATGCTGTTGAGAAGATTGAGAAAGTGTTCCGCAAACTCGAAATTCCTCTCTTCAAATAATCTTTGCCTGAATAGTCGTATCTTTCTAATGCTTGTGTCGTTATGGTCGTATTGATAACAGGTGTTTCTTCCGGTTTCGGACGTGCAATGGCTTTGGAGCTTGCTGCACAGGGACATAAGGTCTATGGTACGGTGCGCCGTGATATGCCTGCGATGCCCGGTGTGAATTATGTGAATGCCGAGGTACAGGATGAAGAGTCTGTTAGACAGGCTGTTGAGGCCGTGATGCAGGCGGAGGGAAGAATTGATGTGTTTATCAGCAATGCCGGCATGGGTATCGGCGGTCCGATTGAATTTACTCCTATGGCTGATGCCGATCGTCAGATGGATGTGAATTTTATGGGCATGGTGCGTTTCTTACACTACATTGTGCCGATTATGCGTCGTCAAGGCGGAGGAAAGATATTGTGTTTCAGTTCAATAGGTGGTCTTATGGGACTTCCGTTCCAGGGTTTCTATAGTGCCAGCAAATTTGCCATCGAGGGTTATTGCGAGGCTTTGCGATTGGAACTCCGTGGTAAGAATATCGACGTCGTGCTGATTGAGCCGGGCGACTTTGCTACAGGTTTCACCGCCTCACGTAAAAGTACACTTGCTCCTGAAGCTTACGAAGCATATCCGACCTATGCCGAGAGTTTGAAAAGTATTGAAAATGACGAACAATCCGGTCTGAAACCTGAATATTTAGCCAAGAAAGTGGCTTGCATCATCAAGAAGAAGCATCCTGCCTACCATTATATTATAGCAAATTTGGAGCAGCGCTTGTCAGTGACGCTCAAACGATTGCTTCCACAGCCTTTGTTTGCCGCGATTCTTGCCAGCTATTATAAATTGAAATAAGCCGAAATTCAAAAATGATTCGCGCTGAAAACATTATAAAATCATTCGGTTCCCTTCAAGTTTTGAGGGGAATTGATTTTTATGCGGCACCCTCTGAAGTCGTTGCAATTATGGGTGCATCCGGAGCCGGAAAATCCACCCTTTTGCAGATTTTGGGCACCTTGTCTCATCCGGAAGGGGGCTCTTTGACGATTGCAGGAAAAGATGTCTTGTCGCTAAAAGGCGATGCTTTGTCTGCTTTTCGCAACAAGCAAATCGGCTTTGTCTTTCAAGCCCATCATCTTTTGCCGGAATTTACGGCGGTCGAAAACGTGATGATTCCGGCTTTAATCGCCGGTGTAAAGGAAAAAGAGGCGCGTGCCCGTGCTTTGGAACTTCTTTCCGAGGTGGGCCTGTCAGCGCGCAGCGAACACAAACCCTCCCAGCTTTCCGGGGGTGAGCAGCAGCGTGTTGCGATTGCCAGGGCTTTGATAAATCAGCCTTCGGTGCTATTTGCCGATGAGCCCTCGGGCAATTTGGATAGTGCTACCAAAGCGGAGATTCATAAATTGTTCTTTGAGATGCGTGAACGCCATGGGCAGACCATCGTGATTGTTACACACGACCCCGATTTGGCAAAAATTTGTGATCGCTCTCTTTTTATGCGCGATGGTAAATTCGAAGATTTTTCATTTTCAACAATTTGATGTCCGTTACGAACGTAGCGCCATGAAGGTGAATACCGATGCGGTTTTGCTCGGTGCTTTACTTTCTTTGCCCACCTCTGGACTTTTGCCTTCTGTTGCGTCTGTATCCGGTGTTGTGTCCGATGTTGCATCCACGCCGACCTATCGCGTGTTGGATGTTGGTACGGGTACGGGGGTAATTGCTTTGATGTTGGCGCAGCGTTTGTGTCAGCGCACTTTTTGCGATGACACGTCTTCGGCTCGCCCTGGTGATTCAACGGCGATTGAGAAAGACGCCTTGGAGATTGTGGGGATAGATATTGATGAACCCTCTGCCCAAGAGGCGGCCGATAATTTTTCTGCTTCTCCGTGGTCTTCTTGCTTGTCGGCCCGTGCTGTCGCCTTGCAAGATATGCGTGGCGATGAAAAATGGGATTTGATTTGCTCCAATCCGCCCTTTTTTGAACAATCTTTGAAAAATCCCGATGCGCGTCTGTCCCAGGCACGCCATACGCATGAACTTTCTTACGAGGATATTTTTGATTATGCTTCCAAGCATTTGACGAATGATGGTCTGCTGGCTTTTGTTTTGCCTTGTGATGTTCGCGAAAAGATGGTGCGGGTGGCAGCATCTTATGGTTTTTACCCTTCTCGGGAGGTCTTCGTAAAGAGTACGGAACGAAAATCTCCCAAGCGATTTGTGAGTGAGTGGACGCGCGCAAAGTTTTCAGGGAGTCAGTCCGAGGAGCTGATTTTAATGAAGAGTGGGGCCTGGACGGAGGAATATTTGGCTCTTGTGTCAAATTTTTTGTATTTGACTGCAAAAAAACCTTAAAAAGTTTTGCAGAATTAAAAAAGGTTTGTATCTTTGCAGCCCGTTTGAGAAAGACGGGATATAAAAATTGAAAGTTCATTGATAAGACTGTTAAGCATCATATATAAATATGATGTGACAAGTACAAGCAAGTACCGAATCAAGAATCTGTAACAGATTTATTTTAAATTCGAGAAGCGTTAATTCTTTTTATGTTAGAATTAAGATAGTCAAGGTCAAGCTAAAGATTTATTTATTATACAATGAAGAGTTTGATCCTGGCTCAGGATGAACGCTAGCGGCAGGCTT
>CAJGBW010000067.1 GCA_904501835.1 uncultured Bacteroidales bacterium | reverse complement strand
GTTGGCGTGTTCCCGATGGTGGTAGTAGCGGTGTTTGGTCAAAAGCAGTAGGTTCTTCTGAATACTTTGGCTACGCCTATAACAGTAGCAACAAAGGCATGAATTTCTCCGGCAAGTTCGGTTCTGCATCCACCATTTGGTACCCTGCTTCGGGTAGTCGCCGCGAAGACAATGGCAGTCTGACACTTGTCCCCAACTACGGCCACTGTTGGTCAGCATCTCCTAACAGCTACTACGCGTGCGGCATGTACTTCAGCTACAATGGCCTTGTTGTTCCGTCGAGCTACGGCCGTCGCGCGGGCGGCGAGTCTGTCCGTTGTCTCCAAGTAATCGACTAGTCGCTGAGCCCTAGCGAAGAATAAAAATAATTTTTAATTAGCGTTGTCAGGAAGCCAAGCGTGAGCCAGGCTTCCTTGACAATGCGTTTTGCGGTATTCCGCTCGCGCCCGGCGCGAGATTTTTTGCGGCACCGTCGCCAGAATATATAATATCCATGTAACTACGCTATTCAATCGTCGTCCCCGGTGGAGTGAGGGAGTGAAAGACCATGGTCGCCCGTGACCGTGTGAACGGGGGGCACCGCAAGCCGTAGGCGAAGCGGGGGGATTTAGTCTTTCACCCCTCACTCTACTGGAGGACGAGCACGCGACATTGCGTTCTACGTGTGTGCAGGGTGTAGGGTGTAGGGTGTAGGGTGCAGCAATGTGACCCCGCCCCAAATGGCACAAAAAAGACGACCTGTGAGGGTCGCCTTTTTATATGTCAGTCGCGCAACTATCGCTATGTGAGAGCCGAGAGCCGCGCTGGTGTCTCGCTAAATTAGAATGCGTAACGAACGCTGATAGCGGGGCTGATAGCAGAAAGAATGTTGCCGGTTCCGTAGAAACCAATAGGGTAAGTGCGCAAACCGAGGGTAGGACGGATGTCGGCAGAAAGCTGGAGAGGAATGTTTTCAAACTGATAGCTCAATCCCATTTGGCCGGTAATACCTACGATGGCATAGGGGAGGATAACATTGACGTCATCAACTTTGGGAGTAAATCCAACACCGGCAGTCACACCAGGACCCGCATACCAAGTCCAAGTACCAGGCGTCCAAGTAGGGTTAGCCAACACGAAGTTGTATACACCGGTAACGATAACGCCGATTTCACCCCATCCGGAAAGACCAAGGTCAACCTCGAGGAAGTTCTTGTTGTTGATGACCTGCTGGTAGCTCACTTCTGCACCACCACCAATTCTGATACCGATGTACTTGGGAGCCGCTTTGATGGCCTCTTTGGTCATGGCATTTTTAATGTTGTTAGCAGCCTCGTTAGCAGCAGCTTTTACATCTGCAGATTCTGCGAAAGCAGAGAACGTTGTAGAAAGAATCAACGTTGCGAGAAGAAAAATCTTTTTCATATTATTTTGGTTTAAAGGTTTTTATAAAAGTATCAACTTTACAAAGGTAAGTTTTTTTCCTAATTATGCAAAATGTAATTATTTTTGTGTTATAATCGAAAAAAATCAGGCAATGCTGCGCGAAGAAACCGTTTTTGGTCCCATCCGTTCCCGTCGTTTAGGCCGTTCTTTGGGAATCAATTTGTTGCCCCAAAAGGGGAAAATATGCAATTTTGACTGCATCTATTGTGAGTGCGGTTGGAACAAGGATGGAAAGGACGATCAATCGCTTCCGACAGCTTTAGACGTACGCCGCGCCTTGGAAGATAAATTGGCCGAACTGATGCTAGAGGATGTTCAAATAGATTCCATTACCTTCAGCGGAGATGGCGAACCTACTTTGCATCCGGAATTTGACCGTATCGTGGAAGATGTGATCAAGTTGAGAGACGCCTTTTATCCGAATGCCAAAATCTCCGTCCTGACCAACGCAACACGTCTCAATGAAGAAAAAGTCGTGCAAGCATTGAAGAAAGTGGATAATCCCATTTTGAAATTGGATGCTGCGACTTTGGCCGGTGTGCAGAGTATCAATCGCCCGACTTTTCCGTACGATTTAGAGCAGGTGCTCTGCGGGATGGAGCAGTTTGACGGCGAATTTATTCTGCAGACCATGTTTTTGAAGACGGCCGATTTTGATTCAACTGCGCCCGATATGCTCGAACTTTGGATGGAGGCGGTAAGGCGCATACAACCGCGTGAAATTCAATGTTATAGCGTAGATAGGCCGACACCGGAAAAAGCGATAGAAAAAATTTCAGCCGACCAGATTCGCAAGGCGGTTAAACCCCTGATTGAAGAGGGATTTGTTATGTCGATTTATTAAGCAACCACCAACGCAAAAGTATAAAAGCAGCAGAAATATATGGCTAAACTCTATAAATATCGTGTAAGTCTTCCCGGAATCAAGGGATTTGCCAGAGTGTATCTCATGTCGCCGGAGACATCTTTGTATGCCTTTCACAAGGCGATGCGTGCGGATATGGATTTCCCCTTGGATCAGATAGTTCTGTTCAAAGCCGTTACGATGGAAGGAGAGGCGTTGGCACGTTTTAGTGTCAAGGATTTGGGACAGGGGACGATAGATGCGGTAACTTTGCTCGATTGTCATTGTCAGAAATGGGATCATTTCCATTATTTCTATGATACGACCAACCGAAAAAGTGTCTTGGTAGATTTTGTTGAGGAAATTTCATCTTCCATGGTGCTGACCGTACCTTTTTTGCTTGAGGCAGAGAGTAAAGGCCCCAATCCCATCGAGTTTGAAATGGGCTATGTTGCCTTGGAAGATATGGCCGCCGAAAAACGCAAGAAGCTGATGCTTGGCGTGGATGGCGAGGATGACGACTACGAAGATTTTGAGGACGAGGAGGAAGAAGACGAGTACGGCACCGGAGAGGAAGTCTATGGTGACGGGGATGACATGTACGATGGGGAATAAAAAACTGCTCATATTGCTCGGACCGACGGCCGTGGGAAAGACCGATATGAGTCTTTCGTTGGCCCAGCAGTACGATTCTCCCATTATTTCCTGCGATTCTCGTCAGTTATACAAAGAAATGTCCATCGGGACAGCTGTACCTTCGCAAGAGCAACTCTCACAAGTCAAACACTATTTTATTCAAGATCATAGTATATTTGACCTCTATACAGCCGGAAAATACGAAATCGAAGCCCTGGCCTTGATTGAAAAACTCTTTGAGCAAGGTCACGATACCTTGGTGATGACCGGCGGTTCGGGCTTTTATATCGATGCGGTGTGCAATGGCCTGGATGATTTTCCTCCAGCTGATTTGACCTTGCGCGCCCAACTGACCGAGCGCCTTGCAAAAGAAGGAGTGGAATCGTTGAGGATGGAATTGAAATCTTTGGATCCGCTCAGTTATGAGCAAGTCGATATCGCCAATGGTCAGCGTGTCGTGCGCGCGTTGGAAGTCTGCCTGATGACCGGACGCCCCTTTTCCTCCTTTAAGACCCATCCTGATAAAAAACGCCCTTTTGAGATAGAAAAACGCGGTTTGGCGCGTCCTCGAGAGGTCTTGTATGAAAGAATCAATCAGCGTGTCCTGCAAATGATAGACGAGGGATTGATGGAGGAAGTGCGTGCGCTTTCGCCTCATCGACAACTGACCGCGCTACAGACTGTGGGGTACAAAGAACTCTTTCCGGTCTTGGACGGAGAATATTCTTTGGAACGCGGCATCGAGCTGGTGCAACGCAATACCCGCCATTATGCCAAGCGGCAAATGACGTGGTGGGGACGCGATAAATCAATTATTTGGCAGGAAATTTAAGACGGGAGCTGTGCTGCCTCGTCTTCTTCGACGCTTTCGCCAGTGTAAGTGTTGATTTCTTCGCGGCTGATACGTACTTCCAGCAAAATGGATTCACGCTGGCGGGGAACCAGGAAGAAATCCTTCATGTCGGCAGGAATCAAGACCGCTTTTCCACTTTGTAGAATCAGATTCTCTGTTTTGGCGTTGCCTTCCAAATGACTCTGGATGGAAACTTCTCCCTCGGCGCACACGTAGAGGATGAAACTTTCAAATTCTTCCGTGTAGATGTGCATGGGGTCCGATACGCACAATTTATTGATGATAAATTCATCGCGCTCGGCCAGGTGTTCCGGCGCTCCATCCAAGATATTGGCGTGAGATTGAGACGCTTGTATTTTGCTGCGTCCGTAATCGATGAAATCCAATGCCTCTTCCAACATAAGCGGCTGACTTTCGTCCTCGCGTCCCCAATTGTATATGCAGAAGTCCAAGGTGGAAGCCTCCTGAATTTCAATCAGTTTGACGTCCTGCGCCGCGTGTACCATGCCCGGCTCAATCAAATAAGCCTCTCCTTTTTGGGGCGTGATCTTATGGAGCATATCAGCGATTTTTCCGTCCTGACAACCCAGGTAGAGATCGCTTGCGTTGTACTCTTTCTTAAATCCCAAACACAATCTGGCATTTTCTCCTGCATGGGCGACATACCACAATTTTGCCTTTCCCAAAGCGTCATAACGCTGGGCGGCAATTTCATCGTCCGGGTGTACCCAAAGGGGCGTACGTCCTTGAATCTGTGAAATTTTAACGGAGACAGGGAATTGTCTTCCGTACCAGCTCATCACTTTTTCACCCACGACGCGCTCGGTATAGGCTTCCATCAGGTCGGCCAAACTGTTGTTGTCCAGCCATCCACCCTGCACAACCGATTCCTGTGCGCCGGTGTCAGCCACAATCCACGAATCTTTACCCCAAGTGTTTTCTACTTTTTCCTCTATGAAAACCAGAGGATACATCGCTTTTTTATTTTCCATAACTTTCTTTGTTGGCAGGTGATATTAGTGAATGACGTATTCAAAAGGCAGGCGTGCGTACGCTTTGGTATGATCGCTTTCCTTCCAAGTGCGCAGGGATGAAAGACATCCTTGCAGGGGAGTGCCGGTGAAAATCTCTTCTTCTCCGTTCATCATTTGCAGACTGTTGAGCAAGTTGGTTTTCCAATCGGCCGCAGCAGGGTAGGAGACAATCTGCCACAAAGACAAATCACTTCCGTTGTCTCCGTTGGCGATGGATGCCGCGTAGGAAAGAGCGTCTCCCAGGTCACCGATCTGGTCGGTCAGTCCGCGTTGCAAAGATTCTACTCCGGACCACACACGTCCCTGTGCAATCTCTCCGACATAGTCTTTACCCAGATTTCTGCCCTCCGCAACCAGGCTGATAAAACCGTCATAAATCTCATTGACGCCCTTTTGCAAATATTCTATCTCGGCCTTGTCAAGGGAGCGAGCCGTGCTCGTCATATCTGCATGTTTGTTGGTCTTGATGCTTGCAGAACCTACGTGCAGCACATTTTTCAGGGTACCGCTCAAATCAGGAACCATGCTGAACACACCAATGGAGCCGGTCAGGGTGGAGTGGTTGGTGAAAATCTGCTGGCATCCGCTGGAAATCCAATATCCTCCCGATGCGGCATAATTGCCATAAGAGGCAACAACGGGTTTTACCTTTTTCAGCGCATCCAACTCGACTTTGATTTTATCTGCAGCCAAAACACTTCCGCCCGGAGAATTGACACGCAGTACCACGGCTTTAATCGAAGAGTCCTGACGGATATCCCGAACGAGTCGTGCGAAGTCATCCCCAACGATTTCAGGGGCAGTCGCTTGCAGGCTGGCTTTGTCAAGCATGTCGCCGTCGGCATAGAGAATGGCGATTTTATCTTGGGCGAGCAGGTTGGGCTGACATTTGATTTTGGCGTAATTTTCCAACGAGATGGCTTCTATCTGGCGTTTGTCGTGACAGCCATACAGGATGCAGAGTTTCTCATCCATCTGCTCTTTGTTTACCAGTTCGTCCACCAGACCAGCGCGCAGGAAGTCACTCGCGTTGTTGAGCTTCAATTCGTCTAATAAAGCATTGAAATCCTGTACTTTAATACCTCTTGATGCTTCGATTTGTTCACACCACACATTCCAGATGCTATGTAACATTGCCTCGTTCTGTTCGCGGTTTTCCCGACTGATATTGTTGCGGATGAACATTTCTCCGGCCGATTTGTATTTGCCGGCACGAATCAATTGCACCTTGATTCCCAATCGGGCGAGCAAGTCTTTGATAAAGAACAATTGGCTGGAGAGGCCTGTCAGTCTGGAGCCGGCTCCCATGGTCGAGCACATGTAGATTTTATCGGCCGCGCTGCCGAGGTAATATCCGCCGTTGCCGGGCGTTTCC
>CAJGBW010000066.1 GCA_904501835.1 uncultured Bacteroidales bacterium | reverse complement strand
GTCCTGAAAAAGACCGCTGCAGCCATGGTCAGCGAAGGTACTCCTTTGACCGGTGTGCTGTACGGAGGCTTGATCAAGACGAAAAATGGCGTGAAAGTCATTGAGTTCAATGCCCGTTTTGGCGACCCTGAGACCGAGGTGGTATTGCCTTTGATGGAGAGCGATATCTATGATATGTTTTATGCGGTGGCTACCGGCGCCGAACTTCCCCAGCCGATCTGGTCTGACGACAAGACCTTGGGTATTGTGTTGGCTTCCAAAGGTTATCCCGGTGACTATCAGAAAGGTTTCGTGATTGAGGGCTTGGAAAATGTGGATTGCAAACTCTATCACATGGGTACCAAGAGCGACGAGAACGGAAATATCCTGACCAACGGAGGTCGTGTGATGATTGCTGTTGCCAAAGAATCTTCTTTGCCCGCGGCGCTAAAAAAAGCCAATGCAGAGGTGGATAAAATCCAGTGTGACAATCTCTTCCATCGTACGGATATTGCCCGCAAAGCGTTTGCTGCCAGCATTATTGATGGCAAACAGCTCTCGGCGGATAGCAAGGCAAAAGTGCGTGCCGAAGTGGAGTTGGCTGCTGAAAAATATGGTCGCGTACCTTGTTTGACCGTAATTTTGGTAGGGGAGAATCCCGCCAGCCAGTCCTATGTAAAAGGCAAAATCAAGGCCTGCGAGGTCTGTGGCATAGAAAGTCGTTTGATTACCCGCCCGGCCGACATTACGGAAGATGAATTGTTGGCTTTGATTGACCAACTCAATGCCGATGAGAGCGTGGACGGCATTTTGGTTCAATTGCCGCTCCCTGCCCATATCAACGAGGACAAGGTAATCGATGCCATTCGCATCGAAAAAGATGTGGATGGATTTCATCCCTTGAATGTTGCCAACCTCAATTTGTCTCGCCCTTGCATCCTTCCTTGTACTCCCAAAGGCATTATCCGCATGTTGGAGAGTACGGGAGTGAATTTGTCCGGATGCAAAGCCGTGGTAGTAGGACGTAGCAACATTGTCGGCAAACCGGTTGCCAAGTTGTTGTTGGATAAAAACGCCACAGTTACCATCGCGCACTCTCGCACCAAAGATTTGGCGGCGGTTTGTCGTGAGGCTGACGTTTTGGTCGCTGCGGTGGGACGCATCGGTACGATTACAGCCGATATGGTAAAACCCGGTGCTGTGGTCATCGACGTGGGTGTGAACCGCAATCCCGAGACTGGCAAACTTTGCGGAGACGTTGATTTTGAAGCAATTCAATCAGTCGCTTCTGCAATTACGCCCGTTCCTGGCGGTGTCGGTCCGATGACCATTGCCATGTTGATGGAGAATACCCTGGAGTGTTTCATCCAGAAGATGACCAAAGCTTAATAATATCATTGCTCATCCTAATTAAAAAGAATATAAATATGAGAACGAACAGACTTTTCTTCATTTTGAGCCTGTCATTGTTTTTGACAGCCGGTTTATTTACTGCACAAGCCCAGAAACCGCGCATCAAACTCAAACCTACCCAAACCCTTCTTTTGTATCCGGAAGGTCAGAACGTGGATAAAGGTTTGGAGGGTGCAGAAGGTCCCCTGGAAAATAACGGATTGACCGGGGAGTATATGAAGGAAGACGGAAACCTATACAATACCGGTGACAGCGCACGCATTGATTTGTATTTGCCTAAAAAATGCAATGGAAAGATGATTATTGTCTGTCCGGGTGGTGGATATCGTTTTACCTCTACCTATAACGAAGGTCTGTACGTGGCAAATTATATGCTCAAACGCAATATTGCCGTTTGTGTGGTAAAATATCGTATGCCCAATGGCCATTGGCAACTGCCTTTGCACGACGTGCAGAATGCATTCCGCTATTGCCGTGCAAATGCTGAAAAATGGGGCGTAAAACAGATTGGTGTCATCGGCTTTTCTGCTGGCGGACACTTGGCTTCAACCGTTTCTACCATGTATAAAGACGCGATTACCAAGCCTGATTTCTCCATTCTGATTTATCCTGTCATCACTTTCGGCCCCATGACCTCACACGGTGGTACACGCAACAACTTGATTGGTAAAAAAGAGAAATGGGACAACCACGATTTGAAGGTGGACGATTACAATGCGTCTATGGCAAAATATAACGAATTGGTTGAGTACTATTCTACTGAAAATCGCATCAACGCCGAGACTCCCAAGACCTTTATCGCTGTTTCACAGGATGATAAGACCGTTCCTGTCGCCAATTCCATCATGTATTATGAGAAGTTGACCGAGCACAAAGTACCTGCTGCTCTCTATATCTTCCCGACCGGTGGACACGGATGGGGCTTCTCCAAAACAGAGTGGCGTGCAGATGGAAAAGAAGACAGATTGAAAAATCATAGAAGTACTTTTGAGAAAGTGCTCGATGATTGGATGAATGCGCTTTAAGAGCCAGTTGTATAGAGGAATTAATAACACTGAAAAACCATAAGATTATGCTAAAAATAGGATCCCCCCTTACATCAGTCGCAAAGAAAGCCCTTTTGTGTGGAAGCGGCGAACTCGGAAAAGAAGTAACCATGGAATTGCAGCGTTATGGCATTGAAGTCATCGCTGTGGATCGTTATGCGAATGCCCCTGCTATGCAGGTTGCACATCGTTCGTATGTAATTAACATGCTCGATGGCAAACAGTTGCGCGAGTTGATTGAGCGTGAAAAGCCTGATTTTATCATTCCTGAAGTGGAGGCGATTGCTACGCCGACTTTGGTAGAGTTGGAAAAAGAGGGATTCAATGTCATTCCGACGGCCAATGCAACCTTGCTGACCATGAACCGTGAGGGCATACGTCGTTTGGCTGCCGAGGAATTGGGCTTGCCGACGGCGACCTATCGTTTTGCTGATACGTATGAGGAATTTAAGGAAGCCATTGCGCAGATTGGAATTCCTTGCGTTGTAAAACCCGTAATGAGTTCATCCGGACATGGACAGAGTACCGTAAAATGCGAAGCTGACGTGGATTTGGCTTGGCAGGAAGCCCAGGAGGGCGGTCGTGCCGGTGCCGGACGCGTCATTGTCGAGGGATTTGTGGATTTTGATTATGAGATTACCTTGCTCACCGTACGTCACAGCGGCGGCACCACGACCTTGGAACCGATTGGCCATCATCAGGTTAGCGGTGACTATCGCGAGTCTTGGCAGCCCCAACCCATGACGGTTTCTGCCTTGGATAAAGCCAAAGAAATTGCCCATAAGATTACCGGCGCCTTGGGTGGCTATGGTATTTTCGGCGTGGAAATGTTCATCAAAGGTGATGAGGTGATCTTCAGTGAGGTTTCTCCTCGCCCCCACGATACAGGTATGGTGACGATGATTTCCCAAGACCTTTCCGAGTTTGCCTTGCACGCCCGTGCTGTATTGGGTATGCCGATTCCTGAAATTCGTTTCTTTGGTCCGAGCGCCTCCAAAGCCATTGTGGTGGAAGGGGATACCGATAAGGTTGTATTCAGCAATTTGGAGGAAATCTTGAGTGAAAAGGGAGTACAGATTCGTATCTTCGGTAAGCCCGAGGTAAAAGGACACCGTCGTTATGGTGTGCTTCTGGCGACAGACGAGACTGTTGAAAAAGCGCTTGAGAAGGTCGAAAGAGCTTACGCAAAACTTCAAGTTGAAATTCTCCCGAGATAATGAGAAAATACATTCTTGTCATATTGGCTGCTTTTGTGCTGATTTCATGCAAGCAGCAAGTGGCTGATCCCCAGGTGGAGGCCGCACAGTCTTTGACCGCTCGTATTCTTCCCACACAAGTGCAGAATATAGATTTTACTTGTGAACCGGGCGAAGAAGATGTCTATCGTTTTGAGGCCAAGGATGGTCGTTTGTCCATTACCGCCAACAATGCCAACTCCATGGCAATGGCCTTGAATGATTATTTGAAAGACTATTGCAAAACGACGGTTACCTGGTATGTGGAAGATGAAGTTCCGCAGCCTGCTGTGTTGCCTGCCACCAACGGTGTGGTGACACGTAAAGCCTTGTGTGAGCATCGTTTCTTCCTGAATTACTGTACTTTCGGTTACACGCTGAATTGGTGGAAATGGAACCAATGGGAACGCTTGATTGACTGGATGGCGCTCAACGGTGTGACCATGGCTTTGGCGAATACCGGTCAGGAGGCAGTTTGGCAGCGTGTTTGGCGCAAACACGGCATGACGGATGAGCAGATTCGTGCCTATTTTACCGGTCCTTCTTATTTGGCATGGCACCGTATGGTGAACATTGACAAGTGGAATGGTCCGCTTCCTCAAGACTGGATTGACGGTCAGGTGGAATTGCAGAAGAAAATCATTGCCCGAGAGACTTCTTTGGGTATTTCTCCGATTTTGAGTGCCTTTTCCGGCCACGTTCCTGAGCAGTTGCAAGCTCAATATCCCGAGGCAGACATTCGCAAATTGAGTGACTGGGCAAACTACGGTGACAAGTATAACTGCTGGTATCTCAATCCTGTAGAGCCGCTTTTCCAACAGATTGCGGATGAGTTTTTGGCCGAACAGAAAGCGCTTTTCGGACAGGCAACTCATATCTATGGCTTGGATTTGTTCAACGAAATTGATCCTCCTTGCATTACGCCTGAGTATTTGAATAAGGTGTCGCAGTTGACCTGGGAGTCTTTGCAGAAATCTGACCCTGATGCGATTTGGTTGCAAATGGCCTGGACTTTCTATCACGACAGCGACATCTGGTCCAACGAGATTATACAGGCCTACTTGGATCCCGTTCCCAAAGGTCGCATGTTGCTGCTGGATTATTATTGCGAGATGGCTGAGATTTATCGTACTACCGACCGTTTCTATGGCCACGATTATATCTGGTCTTATTTAGGTAATTTCGGTGGAAATACTTGCATCACAGGCAATACCAAAGACGTAGCTGCTCGTTTAGACCGTGTGTATGCAGAAGGTGGCGAGAATTTCAAAGGCGTCGGCGGTACGCTTGAAGGTTTCGGTGTGAGCCCTTTCATGTATGAATATATCTTGGACCGCGCGTGGGAAAAGAAAAAAGAGGTTTCTGATTGGATTCTTGATGTAGCGGATCGCCATGCCGGCGTAGCAGACGAGAATTTCCGTGCTGGTTGGAAACAGTTGTACGAGAAGGTGTACATTACGGATCATGTATCTTTGGACGGCTCATTGATGACCTCTTTGCCGACCATGGAGTCCAATCCGCGACGTTTCTTGTATAGCATCAAGCCGCAGATTCCTTATAATAATGCCGATTTGATGAAGGTTTGGGATTTATTTACCCAAAATCGTCTGTCAGAAACGCCTTCTTTCCGTTTCGATTGCGTGAATGTGGGCCGTCAATATATGGAAAATCGTTTCCATTTGGATTTCTTCCAATTGATGGACGCCTATCGCAAGAAGGATTTGGCTCGCGCAGAGGCCTTGGTTGCTGAAATGACTGAACTTATGGACGATGTCAATCGCTTGATTTCTACGCATCATTACTATTTGTGTGGCAAATGGAACAAAGAGGCGCGTAGTTGGGGCCGCACAAAAGCAGAGCAAGATTACTATGAATTTGACGCCAGAAGCATTATTTCCATCTGGGGCGGTAAACTCTCTCACTATGCCAACCGTTGCTGGAATGGTATCCTGGATGACGTTTACAAGCCTACCTGGGTCAACTTCTTTGATTTGATCTTGTATTCCATCAAGACGGATACGGCATTTAATTATGCCCGCTTTATGACCCTTGCCTCCTATTTTGAGTGGAATTGGGTGACGGCACACCAGCAGTACATCTCCGAGCCGGTGGGTGACAGCTACGACATCAGCCGCGAACTGTACCAGAAATGGTCTGCGCGTTAGTCTGTCTTATAACACCATTATTTGATACGACCGTGTGCTTATCACAGCATGCGGTTGTTTTTTTAGCTCCGATTGCAGAAAAAGTGTTTATAATGTGTCGAAAAAGGAAGAAAAAGTTTGCAGAATTAAAAAAGTTGCGTATCTTTGCAGCCCGTTTGGGAAATCGGAACAGATTTTCTGGCGGATATTAAGTTCCTTGACAATATTGAAAGAGAAGAAAACATAATGTTTTCGATAGATAACGAGGTAAAATAATTTACGAAATTAGTCTGTAATTTAAATTGGAGTTTTTTCAATCTAAGTTGGGACTACAATTTCATAGGCAAGAATCACAATTTATGTAATTGTTAGATTCACTCAAAACAT
>CAJGBW010000065.1 GCA_904501835.1 uncultured Bacteroidales bacterium | reverse complement strand
GGGGTTCTCCGTCTTTGTTGAAATAAGAGCAGAGCATGGAGAGGGTGGGGATTTCAGCAAAAGGATCTACGAATGCGGTGCTGAAACGGGGGAGTACGTACAAGTCGCTGCTGCCTGCTTCGATAAAAGGGAAGAGGCTGGAGCCATCCACGCGCTCACCGCAAGTGAGAATTGCGTCCAGATAGGACAGGTTGTTGATTACGAAATTGAGGGTTTTCAATCTTCCGTCTCCCGCAGGATACATGAAATTAACCATCTTGATGCCTTCATCCGTGATATATTTGATGATGTCGGCTTTTGTGAATTCTTTGTTGGATTTGCCCAGCGCCGCTACAATTTTATTGGGGTTGAGCAGGAGTTCTTTGTTCATACAGTTTGTATTTATAACGTTTTAATTTATTTCGAATTAAGCAGGTCCTTGATACCGCCGATGGAACTCAATACAGAAGTCGCCTCGTAGGGAATGTAAACGGTCTTGTTGTCTTTGCCGGATACCATTTCTTTGAGTGAATCGATGTATTTGACAGCCAACATATAAGTGGCGGGATTAGACTTGGTGCCGTTGATGGCTTCGGTGATTTTGCGAATGGCTTCCGCTTCTGCCTCGGCTTGAAGCACTTTGGCGCGTGCCTCTGCTTCGGCTTGGAGAATTTTGGCCTCCGCCTCACCTTGGGCTTGGAGCACTTTGGACTCTTTGTCTGCCTCGGACTCGTTGATAAGGGAACGTTTGTCACCCTCAGATTTGAGGATGGTTGCCTGTTTCTCACCTTCGGACTTCAAAATCAAGGCACGGCGCTCACGCTCTGCCTGCATCTGTTGCTCCATGGCATTGCGTACACTATCAGGAGGCGTAATGTCTTGCAACTCAACGCGGTTTACTTTCACACCCCATTTGTTGGTCGCATCGTCCAATACGGCGCGCAATTTGGAGTTGATGGTGTCTCTGGAAGTCAAGGTCTCGTCCAACTCCAGCTCGCCGATGACGTTACGCAAGGTGGTCTGGGTGAGCTTTTCAATCGCGTTGGGGAGATTGTCGATTTCGTAAACTGATTTTACGGGATCCACAATCTGAAAATACAGAAGGGCGTTGATGCGGGTGGTTACATTATCTTTGGTAATGACATTCTGCTCAGGGAAATCGTACACCTGTTCGCGCAAATCAATCACGTCAGACTCTTTCAATACCGTGATATTCTTGCCCAAACGGCTGGTGAAACTCTGGCGAACGCTTACTTTACGGGCTTTGTCCAAAATGGGCCAGATGATATTGATACCGGAAGAGAGCGTTCTATCATATCTTCCCAGACGCTCGATAACTTTGGTTTCTGATTGAGGGATAATTTTAAAGCCAAGCAATACATAAAGAATCGCGATGCCGGCAATGATAAGGAAAATAATAAGTGGTCCCATAATATTTTATTATTCGTTAATTGTTTCTACCGTGAGTATTACGCTGTCTACCTTGGTGATGCGTACGATGGTGCCACAGTCCACGCTGGCGGCATTAGAGCAAACGGCTTTCCAATCGTCGCCATCAATTTTTACGCGGCCTCCTACGTGAGGCTGGATGGTTTCTGTGACAATGGCCTCCCTGCCGATGAGGGCGTCCGTGTTGGTCAGCGTCTCTTTCTTTTTGGATTTCAGGAACTTGATAACCAGCGGTCTAACCGACACAAGCGCCACAATGCTTGTGATGGCGAAAACCAAGAGCTGGAACTTGAATTCCCAACCGACCAAAGTGGCAATAGCGCCTCCAATGGCACCAATGGACAGACAAGCGACGGCAAAGCCGGGGGTGAAGATTTCAAGAATGAAGAACAATAGTGCGACGATAATCCAAATGTGCCAAACTTCCATATACTTATATATTTTAACAACCCTACGAAGTTAGCAATAATCATTGAATTTCTAAAAAAATATTTATCTTTGCGTTGTACAAACCTAACTAAACAAACTTTATACTTTATGAATTCAGTGAAAACTCCGAGAGATCATTCCCTGTTCTTGAAAGCGTTTCGCGCTTATTTGCAGTATGTTAATTCTTGGATGTATTTTAGAAAGGAGCATGTGGTCGGCATTGAAAATGTGCCCATCAACGGTACTCCTGTGGTCGTTGTTGCCAACCATCAGAATTGTTTGAATGATCCTTTGTGTGTCTGTTTGAAACTGACGGACCGCAGAATGAACTTTTTGGCACGTGCCAACGTATTTAATAACCCCGTTTTCAACAAGGCCTTACGTGCAATGGGCTTGTTGCCGGCGTATCGTATGAGCCATGAGGGCTATGCGGCATTGGCAAAGAACAAAGAAACCTTTGCGGATGCGGAAAGTGCCTTGATGGACGGTGAGACCGTGATGCTCTATCCCGAGGCCGGCCATCAGGACAAACGCTGGCTGGGCAATTTTAAAATCGGTTATCTTCGTATTGCTTTTGAGGCGGCGGAAAAAATGGAATTCAAACAGGATGTGATGGTTCTTCCTTCCTGCAACCACTACTCCAATTATTTCCATGCCCGCACCGAAATGATGCTCAAATTCGGTGAGCCGATTTCCTTGATGCCTTATTATGAGCGTTATCAGCAGTCGCCCCGCGAAGTGATGGTGGAGGTGAACAAGCTGGTGCGCAGCCGTATCCAGGAAATGATGCTTCATGTGGAGGATTTGGAGCACTATGATGCCATCGATTTCCTTCGTGAAAGTGCCTTTGGACGCAAATTTGCCATCGCTAACGGTTTTAAACACAATTATTTGCCGTCCCGTCTGTTGGCCGACCAGAAGCTGGTGAAAGATTTGCAGACGGCGTATGAAAAATATCCCGAAGAGATGGAGCAGGTTTACCAGGATACCAACGACCTCGCTGCCGGAATCAAGAAGTTGAAAATCAGGGATTGGCTTTTGGAGAAGTCTCCGATGGCCGGCGCTGCGATTTTACGTGGTCTGGGTTTGCTTGTCTTGCTCCCGCTGTTTATCGTTTCGATTATTCCTACTTGTCTTCTCTTTATCATACCTGAGATTTTCCTCAAGAAGTTGGTCAAGGATGAGATGTTCTTCAGTTCATTCAATATCGGTGTGAGCGTTTTTGTTTCTGTGCCGATCTGTTTGCTCATTCCGATGATTCTGCTTTGGATATTTGCCGGATTCTGGTGGGCATTGGGATATTTCTTTGCATTCCCGCTTATGTTTATTTTGGCTTGGAATTACATTCGTTTCTTCCTCAAATTTATCGGAACTTGCACTTATGTGTCCCGTAAGAACCGCGCCAAGGTAAATGAGTTGAAAGCCAAGAGAAGCAGCATTTTCTCTCGTTTGAACGAGATTCTTAAACGCGCGTAATTTGAAATTATGTCGCCACGGGTAAGCGTCGTTATTGTATGTATGAACCGGCCGGACAATCTTTGTCCTTGTCTGGAAAGTATTGAACGACACACGACGTTGTCCCACGAAGTTTTGGTGGTGGCATATCTATTTGATAAAGCGGAGTTGGTCAAGGTCAAGTCCGCTTTTCCGCATGTATCTTTCATCGAAAGCGATCAAATCCGTGGCTTTTCGGAGAATAACAACCTGGCACTCAGACAGGCAAAAGGGGAGTATGTGCTGTGTCTGAATGATGACACGCTGCTCACCGAAGCCATGATTGACAAGTTGGTGGCTGATTTTGAAAAACTGCCTTCCGACGCGGCCATTTTGTCTCCCGCCATTCGTTTTGCTGACGGTCGTTTGCAGACTTGTGGGCGTCCGGTGCAGACGGCTTGCCGCTATGTGTTGGAGCGTTATCATCTGTGCAGCAACAAAAGTGCGGATGATACGGTCGGGAAATTGCCTTATGTGGATGCGATTTATCAGACTTCTGATATCAACGGAGCCTGTTTTATGATTCGTCGTCCTGTCTTTGAGGAATTGGGTTGGTTTGACGAGCGCTATTTCTTCATTCCCGAAGATATTGCCCTTTCTACGGCAGCCCGTGCCCGAAATTATGCTGTCTATGTGGATGCCGGAGTGAATGTAACTCATTTTCATCATCAAAGCGCCCGTCGGATTGTGTCGGCGACCAAACCGGCCGGAATGCGTGGTTTCTTGATGTTTTATGCCCGGGGTTCAGCGTTCCGTTATGCCGTGCTGGGTGTTTTTGTATGGTTGGCAGAATGGCTCAAATATCTGTTCTGTGCATTTCGTTGTCTGTTTAGCAAGGAACAGGCGCTTCATATTCGTAAACAGACTTATGCACATTGCCTTTGCAGCATCTTTACCCGAAAGAGTCCCAAAGAAATTTTTATAAAGTATTATGCAAGATAAACAGAATCAACCCAAAGGAGTACGCATCGCCCGTAACGCCATATTGTTGTATGTGCGTATGCTGGTGCTGTTGTTTGTGGGCCTGTTTACCTCTCGCGTCGTGCTGTCGGCTTTGGGCGTGGAAGATTTCGGCGTCTATACGGCTGTGGGTGGGGTGGTTGTGCTATTCAGCGTATTGACCGCCGCGGTGTCTAATGCCATTAGCCGTTTTATGTCCTACCAGCTGGGAAAAGGAGATATGGAGCGCCTCAAAGAAGTGTTTGGCGTCAGCCGCGTGATGCTTTTTCTACTTTGTGTCCTTCTGTTGATTTTGACCGAGACGCTGGGCTTGTGGTTCTTGCAAAACCGTATGAATATCCCTGCGGAGCGTATGACGGCGGCCACTTGGGTGCTACAATGCTCTATGGGTATTATGATGGTCAATCTCTTGGCAATTCCTTATAATGCCTTGCTAATCAGCCGAGAAAAAATGGATGTCTTTGCGCTGGTGAGCATCGTGGAAGGCATGTTGAAGTTGGCGGTGGCGTATTTGCTCTACCTTTCTTCTTATGATAAATTGATTACCTACGCCCTTTTGATGTTGGCTGTGGCGCTCATCGTGCGTAGTCTGTATTCCATTTATTGTAAAAAGAATTATGCTGAAAGTCGCTTTTCCTTGCGCTTTACCGCTTCTTCGCGCGGCTTGGTCAAGGAAATGTTTTCCTTTGCCGGCTGGAATACCTTGGGTTCGGCGACTCTTTTGGTAAATACGCAGGGAATCAATATCTTACAAAATGTATTCTTTGGCGTGTTGGTGAATGCAGGACGTGGTATTGCAATGCAGGTGGAAGGCATTTTTAAGCAATTTGCCTCCAATATCATGTTGGCATTCAACCCTCAAATTGTAAAGTCTTATGCCAATGGCGACCTTCGCTATTGCTATCTGATGGTGCAGCGCGCTAGCAAATTTACCTATCTGGTGCAAGTTTTATTGGCTATTCCTATTTGGATAGAGTGTGAATATCTTTTGCATCTATGGTTGGGACAGGTGCCTGACTATGCCGTGACTTTTGTCCGTCTGGCTATCTTGTGCACGCTCGTGGATATGAGTTCCAATGCTCTTTTTCAATTGATTCAGGCTTCAGGCAAGATAAGAAAGTATTCTCTGCTGTCTTCTCTGCTGGCTTTGACGGTCTTTCCTTTGTCATGGTGGGCCTATCAAGCGGGTGCCTCTCCCGAGTCTTCCTATTGGATTTTTGCCGGGGTTTACTCACTTATCTTTATCTGGAAAGGATTGATGGCCAAGGAATTGACAGCGTTTCCTTTGGGGGCGTTTGCCCGTCTATTCTTCCGCCTTCTGCTTATCAGTGTTTTGGCCTTTGTTTGTGCCCAACTCGTCTATGGGCTATGCGCTTGTCAGCCCTTTGTCCGTCTGATTTTGGTTACCTTGACCAGCACTGTAGTCCTGGCCGTTCTGTCTTATTTCCTCGTTCTAACAGACGGAGAAAAACAATATCTGCGAAAATAGAGTTTGGGGCTTAATGCTCCTTGTTTCATTTGTGATTATTAAGAAATCTACTATCTTTGTGGTTGGATTTAATCGGTTGTTATAAACTATGGGTTTAGAATATAAAAGTAAATTAAACCGACTTCTTGTATTAGGCAAGAAAAATGGATTATTCTTCTCCGATTGGTTAAGGAGAAATGGCTATTCAGATCAGTTGATAAGAAAGTATCGACAATCCGGATGGCTTGCGACTTTGGATAAGGGGGTTATGTATCGTACCGGAGATTCATTATCTTCATTCGCTGCTTTGTCTTGTTATAATGAGCAGTTAAATAAAAAGGTGAGAGTGGCTGCACATTCGGCATTGGAACTTTTCGGATTTAATCATTATGTCCCGATGGGAAAGCCTCTGCTTATGGTAGCCTATCAT
>CAJGBW010000064.1 GCA_904501835.1 uncultured Bacteroidales bacterium | reverse complement strand
GTCATAGAAAGCGAATGAACGGATATTCTCCACAAAACGAGCTGCAGGAGAATCTGCTGATAGGGGATTGTTGCTATTTTCCAGACTGGCAAGGCCGCTGAACAAATCCTTGAACATACGGGAGGCGGCTCCGGATGCCGGCACGAACTTACATTTGCCGTTTATCTGGGCATTCTCGTAATACTTGATGGCATTTTCAGCCTCTTCTTGGGTCAGTACACAAATGCCTTTTTCACCGGTTGCTGGGCCTTGAATTTTCATCCAGGGGAAGCCGGATTTGAAACGCTCGATTTGTGATTTAACATGTGAAACGGTAGCGCCACGTGATTCTATCTGGCGTACATCATCATTGGTAAGCATATTGTAATCGATATAAATTTCTCGTCTATAATGGTATTCAGAACGCATTTTTTCAAACTGGTTCGGCTCCATCTTAAACAAAAAGTCGTCGGTAAAGATGGGATAACTGTATTGGAAAATGGTCGCAATCTGTCCCTGGTCTTTTCCTGTGAAATCCAATTTTAAGGGCTGGATTTCAGGGCTGTTTACCTCGGCGATAAAATCGTATAAAGCCGTGATTCCAAAGCGGTTGGCAATCGCTTGAACCGAGAAGGTCGTGCCGTTTTGCTTGCCTTGAAGGGAATATCCGGCAATGTGAGGGGTGGCGATATCCACCTTGTCCATCAGATCCAAATCGATGTCGGGCTCATTGTTCCAAGTGTCAATGGCAACCGCACCCAATTTGGGGAGCGCAGCTTTTAGGGCAAGCTCATCCACTACTTCTCCGCGCGCGGTGTTGATGAAGATGGCATTGTCTTTCATTTTGGCGAAGAATGCCGCGTCTGCCATGTTGCGCGTGGTTGGGTTCAGCGGGGTGTGGATGGTAACGATGTCAGAGTTTTCCAAGAGGTAGTCCAAGTCGCAGAATTTTCCGTCGTCATTGCCTTCCTCCGCTGCTCTGGGAGGGTCGCACAAGAGGACTTTGAAGCCTAAATGACGAGCCAGACGCTCTACGCGCTTGCCGACTCCGCCCACACCGATGATGCCGAAAGTGGCACCCTCGATTTTGATTCTTTTACGGGCAGCCATTCCATATAGGGCGGAAAATACATATTGCATCACGCCACCCGCATTGCAGCCGGGAACACTGTGCACATCGATATTGTGTTCAGCACAATAATCCAAATCGATGTGGTCAGTGCCAATGGTGGCGGTCGAAATCATTTTGACAGCCGTTCCGTCCAGCATTTCTGCGTTGCATTTGGTACGGGTGCGTATGATGAGCGCATCGGCATCAATGATGTCTTCATGCGTAATGAGTTTTCCGTCGATATAACGGATATGGGCATACGGCTCAAAGACTCCTTCCAAAAAAGGGATGTTTTTGTCTGCTACGATATTAATCATCTGATAACGATTTTATCTATGTATTTTGTAAAACTTCTGTTTTTGATGAACAAATCATCGCTTTGGAGATGAATGTTCAGTTGTTGGACCATGTTGTCACTCTGCATACGGGCGTGGGTTTTGACGACCGAGGAGCAGTTCAAATTTATGTAGAGGATGCCGTCCTTGAAAAATTTGCTGCTGGTCCATTTGGCGAGTCCGCTACAAGCGTCCCAAGCCATATTGATGCGGTGGGTGTTGTAGGATACGCCCATGCCTTCCGAGATAACCCATTCTAAAAAGTGTTGCTGGAAGTTTTTGGGTATGGTGCGGGACAGGGGATTTCTCATAAACTCTTGAAGCGGCCTCCTTCTGCCTCGAAATAGGCCCGGTCAGCGGTGGCTTGATCCACCAAACTGCGGACGCGGGATTGGTTACAGTCTGTAATGAAAATTTGTCCGAAGTCCTCTTGCGCCACCATGGAAATCAATTGGGCGGTGCGTGCAATATCCAATTTGTCGAACACGTCATCCAAGAGCAAAGTCGGGGGAATCCCTATGCTTTGTTTCATCAGTTCGTATTGGGCAAATTTCAAAGCGACCAAAAAAGTTTTTTGCTGTCCTTGTGAACCGCAACGGCGAATCGGCACTTGTTTCATGTTAAATATGAAATCATCACGCTGAATACCGCAGCAAGTGTATTTCAATAGGCGGTCTCTGTCTCGATATTTCAAGAGCAGGTCTGCCATTTCCATTTCGTGTAATTCGGATTGGTATTGAATGGAAACTTGTTCTTTATCAGCACTTAATCGGCTGTAATATCCGGCTACGATGGGGGATAGCTTTTCTGTCCATTCGCGTCTCTTCTCAAAAATCACGGCGGCGTGTTGCGAGAGTTGCCAGTCCAACACATCCAGCAGCGAGAAGTCAGCGTGATCCTCTTTGAGCAGGTGGTTGCGCTGTTGAAGAACCTTGTTGTATTGCTGCAAGGCTGACAGATAGGTGGCGTCGGTCTGGGAGAGAACGATATTGACAAAACGTCTTCTTTCTTCTCCGGATTCACTCACCAAGGCGCTGTCGGTCGGAGATACCGTGACAATGGGGAACTGGCCGATGTGTGCGGAAATTTTGCTGTAATTCTTCCCGTCTTTTTTCAGGATTTTTTCCTCGGGACTCACTTGCAGGGAAATTTTGCTTTGCAGACCGGATTCCATGCTGTATTGTCCGCAAATGGCAAAATGATGCTCTCCGTGGCGTATGTTGTAGCGGTCTGCCTGTCCCAAAAAGCTCTTCGCCATACTCAAATAGTAGATGGCATCCAGCAGATTGGTCTTGCCCTCTCCGTTGCCACCCACAATACAATTGACGTTGGGTGAAAATTCGATTTCATCCAAGGCAATGTTGCGGAAATTAGCAATGTTTATTTTTTCAAGGCGAGGCATGACAGCGTCAGGGGGTAATTTTTATAGGCTGTTTTGCTCTTTGAGGCGTTGGATGCACACTTCAAGGGCGTCTCTCCAATAGGGGATGGCAAAACCAAAATCTTTCTTGACTTTGGATTTGTCCAAGACAGAATAATGGGGACGGGTGGCTTTTTGCGGGAAATCTTCGGTGAAGCAAGGCTGCACATCGCAGTTGTTGCCGCAGATTTTTCCGACGGCGTAGGCAAAGTCATACCAGCTGGCAACGCCTTCGTCGGTCAAATGGTAGGTGCCGCTTACGCTATATTTATCGTTTTCCACTACGTCAAAGATAAGACTGGCCAAGGTCAGGGCGCTGGTAGGCGTACCAATCTGGTCAGCAACCACTTTCAGGCTGTCTTTTTCGGCGGTCAGTTTCATCATGGTCTTGACAAAATTCTTTCCGTAAGGGGAATAGAGCCAAGCGGTTCTGAATGTAAGATATTTGCAATCGGAAGAGGCGACGGCCAGTTCTCCGGCAAACTTGGTCTTTCCATAGACACTTAGGGGAGCGGCTTTGTCGTCTTCTTTGTAGGGGACGCTGTTTTTGCCATCAAAAACAAAGTCGGTGGATACCTGAATGAGCAGGGCGTCGCACAGGGCCGCTACGCTTGCCAGGTTTTCGGCGGCCGCACGATTGAGCAAATCGCAACGCGCAAAGTCATCTTCAGCTCCTTCCACATTGGTGTAGGCAGCGCAGTTGATGATGGTGTCAATCTCGTTTTGAAGGGCAAAATTTTTGATGGCTTCACGGTCTGTGATGTCCAATAGATGGGTTTTGACACCTTCTCTTTCCACCACGTCGGTAAAGAACCATTGACTGCTTGATTGTTCAGCCAGGTTGCGAAGTTCAGTTCCGAGTTGTCCGTTTCCTCCGGTTACAAGTATATTTTTCATAGACTATTTATTCTGTCAAGAGTTTAATATTCAAATAGATAAGGCGCGTCTTTCAAAAGGGGATGGCAACTGTCTTTTTCGGAAAGCTGGACATCTTCGGCAGGGAGTTTCCAATCAATGGCCAGGTCGGGGTCGTTCCATGCAATCGCTCCTTCGCTTTTGGGCGCATAAAAATTGTCGCATTTGTATTGGAAACGGGCGGTCTCGGACAAAACGGAAAAGCCGTGGGCAAAGCCGCGCGGAATGAAGAATTGGCGGTGATTCTCACCGGAAAGCTCTACGCTGACCCATTTTCCGAAGGTGGGGCTGCCTTTGCGGATATCTACCGCTACGTCCAAAACGCGACCTTCGATGACGCGCACCAATTTACTTTGGGCGTTTTCGCCTTTTTGAAAATGCAAACCGCGAAGTACGCCGTAGGAGGAATAACTCTCGTTGTCTTGCACAAAGCGGATATCCAGGCCGGTTTTGGCTTGGAATTCGTTCTGGTTGAAGGATTCAAAAAAGTATCCTCTGGCGTCGTTAAAAATACGGGGCTCCAAAATGAGCACGCCCTCAATGTCCGTTTTAATTACTTCCATTTTATTCTTTGTTGTCAATATATCCTTTATCTATTTGCAGGGGACCTTCTTTGTAGGCATTCACCGCCAATTGGTCGCAACGCTCGTTTTCGGGGTGGGCATTGTGCCCTTTTACCCAGACAAAACTGACCTGATGTTTCTCTAACAGGGGAATCAGGCGCGTCCACAAATCGATGTTCTTAACTTTTGTTTTTTTAGAGCCGCTTTTTGAAATAAAATCGTTGGCTCTCCATTTTTTCAGCCAGCCCTCATTGATGGCTTTGACTACATAGGAGGAATCGCTGGTAACAATGACCTGTGCCTTGTCCCATCGAATGGCTTCCAGTCCTTTGATGACGGCCAAAAGTTCCATTCTGTTGTTGGTCGTCTCGGCAAATCCCTCTGATAATTCCTTACATAGGGTCCCCCATTTGAGCACAATGCCGTAGCCGCCTGCTCCCGGATTTCCGCTGCAAGCGCCATCGGTGTATAGCATAATGGGACTTTGTGAATTCATCGTAGCGGTGCTTGGGGCTGCATTTTACCTGCGTGAAGTTCGTCGTAGGCTTGTCTTTTGCGGAAAATGTCAATGGCCGTATAGATGGAGGACATCATGGAACGCGGGTCAGCCAAATCGCGGCCGGCCATTTCATAGGCGGTGCCATGGTCGGGCGAGGTGCGTACAATGGGCAGTCCTGCTGTATAATTGACGCCTTCTTCGAAAGCAAGGGCTTTGAAAGGAATCAGGCCCTGGTCGTGGTACATGGCGAGAACGGCATCAAATTTGGCGTAATTGCCCAAGCCGAAAAATCCGTCGGGGCTGTAAGGGCCAAAAGCAAGGATACCTTCCTCGTTGGCTTTCTGTACGGCCGGAAGTATGATATTCTGTTCTTCGTTGCCCATCAGGCCGGCATCTCCGCAATGAGGATTCAATCCCAATACGGCAATTTTAGGCTCTACCACTCCGAAATCTCTTTGCAAGGACGCTTTCATCAGGCGAAGTTTGCTGAGGATTTTATCCACGCTGATACTTTGGGAAACGCTTTTGAGTGAAATGTGTCCGGTGACCACGCCCACTTTGAGTCTGTCGCTGACCATCAGCATGGTTACATCATTTACTCCGAATTCTTTTTCAAGGTATTCGGTGTGTCCGCTAAAACCAAAGCCTTCATTGCTCATGGCTCTTTTGTTGATGGGGGCGGTAACCAATACGTCAATCAGACCGTTTTTGATATCGTTGATGGCGCATTTCAAGCTGGTAATCGCACTTTTAGCGGATTCGGGCGTAGGCTGGCCGGGCTCAACATACACATTCTCCGGAAGACAATTCAGGATATTCACCCTTTTGGGATGGATGTCTTTGACGTTGGTGATGATGTGCGTGTTGATTTGGTCAATGTTGTGCAATGATTTTTTGTAGAATCCGAAAATTTTGGATGAGCCATAGATGACAGGGGTGCACATGTCCAGGATGCGCTCGTCGGCAAGAGCCTTGATGATGACCTCGTAACTAATACCATTCCCATCTCCCTGGGTAATTCCTACTATAAGTTTTTTTGCCATAAATTTATCTCCTAAAACCTCTTCTTGCCATCATTTTCTGCAAATTGCCTCCCACAAAGGATTTCATCATCTTGCGGGTGTTCTCAAATTGTTTGAGCAGGCGATTGACCTCTACCAGACTGGTACCGCTACCATCTGCCACTCTTTTACGGCGGCTGCCGTTGAGGACTTCGGGATGCTCTCTTTCATAGGGGGTCATGGAAAGAATGATGGCTTCTGTTGATTTGAATGCCTTGTCGTTGTCGATATCCACATCGCGGATGGCTTTGTCCATACCCGGAAGCATGCCTGCCAAATCCTTGATGTCTCCCATTTTACGAACCTGTTGAATCTGATCGTAGAAATCCTGCAAGGTGAAACGGTCTTTGGCCAACTTCTTTTTGAGTTCGCGGGCCTGTTGCTCG
>CAJGBW010000063.1 GCA_904501835.1 uncultured Bacteroidales bacterium | reverse complement strand
TGCAAAAGTCCTTGAAATCAACGGTGACAACACCGACGTGCAGACTATGTTTGTAAACGTCGATGAAGCTAAGATTAAGATTCTCATTCGAAACAATAACTTCCTATTTGTTGACGAGGCTCAGAAGATCGAGAATGTTGGCAATATGCTCAAGATTGTAGTTGAGAAATTCAATGATGTGAAAATCATCGTGACCGGTAGCTCGGCCTTCAAATTGGCTGAGGCGGTAAACGAGTCCTTAACCGGCAGAAAGCGCGAATTCAAACTCTATCCGCTGTCATTCAAAGAAATGGCAGATGATACGAGCGTTTTGGAAGAATCTAGAATGATTGACCACAGACTTATCTATGGCTATTATCCCGAAGTTGTAACTTCTCCTGGCGATGAAAAAGAAGTTCTCAAGGAACTCATAGACAGCTATCTCTATAAAGATGTTATGGAGGAGAACAACATCGCCAAGCCGGATAAGCTCGTCAAACTGGTACAGGCGCTTGCGTTCCAGATTGGTTCAACAGTATCATCCACTGAGCTTGCTGGACTCGTAGGCATAGATGCAAAGACGGTGGAACGCTATATAGAAATTCTCGAAAAGAGTTATATAATATTTACACTTCCGTCGTATGCCAAGAATCAACGTAACGAGTTGAAGTTTGCCCGTAAACTCTACTTCTGGGATATGGGAATCCGCAATGGAGTTATTGGAAATATGGCTCCAGTGTCCCTCCGTTCACCTGAGGAGCTCGGTCATATGTGGGAGAACTTCGTAATTGCAGAGCGTCTCAAGAGAAACGAATATGCAGGCAGAACATTCGTGCAACATTACTTTTGGCGAACCCAGCAAAAGAAGGAGGTGGATCTTATCGAGATTGAGGACGGCGTAATGACCGGATATGAAATCAAAAGGAAGAAGGGCAAGCACGTAGGCGCTCCAACTTCATTCATAACTGCCTATCCTGATGCAAGGTTTGAGTGTATCACTCCATCGGAATTGATAGAATTTCTTGGGTGAGGTGCTTGTTTCATAAGAAAGGGTTCGACGGCTAAGTCGAACCCTTTCTTGTGGAGCTGGGCGGACTCGAACCGCCGTCCAAACACCGCACCAGGCGGCTTTCTACACGTTTAGTCTTCCTTTGGTTGTCGATGGCGGACTGCCGAAAGACAGGCTATCCGACACGTATCCCCTGAAACTTTGCAAAACGATAGGGGAGTCCCGTTTTGCGCGTCCGATTTGAATGATACCCCGTATGCTACCCATAATCAGCGGAAAAGTGTAGCGGGATACTCGTCGGGCAAGCAGCCTTGGCTTACCGGATTAAGCTAGTTTACTTGGTAAACTACGCAGCGAGTGCATAAGTGTTGTTGCCAACTAAAATTTTGAAGTCTGAGATTAACGGGCTAGGCCTCCACGCCCGACGTGCTTACCGTCCGATATCAGATGCTGTCAAAACCAAAACAGCCCCATATCTGTAAAAAATAAGAGCCGACATGGCTGCCGGCTCTTGTCTTATCCGAGCAGCTGATTATTCAGCAACTACTTCTACTTTTACAGTACCCTTAACGCTCTTGTAGCATTTTACAGTTGCCTCATAGGTACCCAATTCTTTAACAGCCTCGAGGGTGATGTCTTTCTTGTCGATTTCAAAACCCTTGGCAACCAAAGCTTCAGCAACCTGTGCAGTGGTAACGGCGCCGAAAAGTTTGCCGCTTTCGCTAACTTTTGCGCTAAGCTGTACAGTAACCTCTGCCAACTTGGCAACGAGTGCCTCAGCGTCAGCTACGAGTTTAGCCTCTTTGTGTGCTCTCTGGCGAATGTTCTCAGCAAGAACCTTCTTTGCAGAAGCGGTAGCGAGGATGGCGAAACCCTGAGGAATCAAATAGTTAACAGCGTAACCAGTTTTTACATTGACGATTTCGTCAGCGTTGCCGAGGTTGGCAACATCTTTCTTCAAAATAATCTCCATAGTGCTATCCTCCTATTTCAAAAGGTCAGTTACATAAGGAAGAAGACCGAGGTGTCTTGCTCTCTTAACGGCCTGAGCCACTTTGCGCTGGAATTTCAAAGAAGTTCCGGTGATGCGGCGGGGAAGAATTTTACCCTGCTCGTTCAAGAATTTCTTCAAGAACTCAGCGTCTTTGTAATCTACATATTTGATGCCGGCTTTTTTGAAACGGCAATATTTCTTCTTGCGAACCTCTACTGCGGGAGGATTCAAATAACGAATTTCATTGTTCTGTGCCATGATTGATTCCTCCTTATTTATCTTGTTTGTTAGCTCTTCTCTTCTCGGCGTATGCGATAGCATCCTTATCCATGGCGAAAGTCAAGAAACGGATGATGCGCTCGTCGCGGCGATACTGAGTTTCGAGAGTGTCAATGAACTGTGAGTCAGCTTTGAACTCAATAAGGTAATAAAAACCTGAGGTCTTTTTCTGAATGGGATAAGCCAATTCTTTTCTGCCCCAGTCTTCTTGATACACGATTTCGCCACCGTTCTTGGTGATGAGCTCCGTGTACTTGGCAACCGCTTCCTTCATCTGAGCCTCAGACAAAACGGGAGTTGCAATGAAAACGGTTTCGTACTGTTTGATCATTTGTTTGTAAATAATTGTTAGTTAATAATTTAGCCGCTTTTCGGGGTTAAATTTCCTTCAAAGCGGCTGCAAATATAGTGATTTTTAAGAGAATAAGCAAATTTCTTTGGCTGATTCTCTATTTTAGATGCGCTCCAATTTCTTCAGCATGGCAAACATCACCATGGCGCTGATGACGCAGAGCACGAGCAAAATCGTCCAGTTGGCCCAGAGAGGAACTTTGTTCCACAATGCTGACGGAATACTGCTGAGGTAGTTTCCGATGGCACTGGCAGCAAACCATCCACCCATCATCAAACCTTTGTATTTGGGAGGGGCTACTTTGGTAACGAAGGAAATACCCATGGGGCTGAGCAACAATTCTGCAAAGGTGAGTACCAAGTATGTACCAATCAGGTAGTTGCATGATACGCGGTCGGGTGAGGGAGCACCTTGGAGTATCATGGGGGAAATCAAATTGACGGAGGAAATCACCATAATCAAATAACCAGCGGCTGCCACCATCATACCGATTCCGATTTTACGGGGTGCGGAAGGTTCTTTTCCCTTGTCTGCCAGGGCGCTGAAAATAGCCATGGAAACCGGGGTGAGGGATACTACGAAGAAGGGGTTGAACTGCTGGAACTCTTGCGGTTGGATGGGCAAGTTGGCGGGAATGCCGGTGTAAAGTCCGTATGCGGCGGCCCAGAGAAGCCCCGTTCCGATACCGGAGAGCATTTTTCCTTTCTTGCTGTCACTCTGGAAAATACCGAAGAGGGTGTAAACAGAGATGGCAAGCAAGGCGAGAATCCAGATGTTGAATCCACCTCTCATGATGCCGGTAACGGCTGTCTGCGTGTAGTCGCGTGCGAAGTAGGTGAGGGCAGAGCCATTCTGGTGGAATGCCATCCAGAAGAAAATCACCACGGCGAAGACCATGAGCAAAGCCACAATGCGGCTGCGGGTCTGTTCGGGTGTCAATTCGGGTTCGTTGCTGCTGGTTTTTACCTGTTTTGAGTTGACGTCAGCATGTTTGAACCAATTGCGGCAAGCGAAGTAAATCAAAATGGAGGCGACCAATGATACGCAAGCGACGGAGAAGCCCAAATTGTAGGAAACGCAAAGGTTCTCCAAATAGTAATTGCTGAATGTGGCGAAATCCATGTTTGCGGCGGCAGGCATGGTGTCCATGATGCCTTGCAAATGGATGGCGTTTTCAGTGCTGATGGTGCCGTCTGCTACCTGGTGACAGAAAGCAGGAAGCTGCGGATGGTAGCTCAATCCAGCAGCGCTTAATTTCCAATTAGTCAAGGCTTTGGCTGCACTCGGGGCGAACATGGCGCCCAAGTTGATAGCCATGTAGAACAGACTGAATGCAGAGTCACGTTTGGCGGCATAGCGAGGGTCGTCATAGAGGTTGCCGACCAAGACCTGCAAGTTACCTTTGAAAAGACCGGTTCCTACCGAAATAAAAAGCAGCGCGCCGATGATGACGGCAAGAGCGAGGTTGTTTTCGGAGAAGGGAACGGCCAGACCTGTGTAACCGGCCAACATAATGAGAATACCGGTAACGACACATTTTCCATAGCCGATTCTGTCCGCTACGATACCGCCCAAAACGGGGCAGAAATAAACGACAGCCAAGAAAATGGCGTAAAATTGACCGGCTACGGCCTCAGAAAATCCAAATTTTGCTTGCAAATACAATAGAAAGATGGCAAGCATCGTGTAATAGCCGAATCGCTCGCCTGTGTTGGCAAGGGCGAGGGCAAATAGTCCTTTGGGTTGTCCTTTAAACATAAATATCGATTTTTGGTTATTATTTTTCTCTAGCGCTCGCCCGCGGCGTCTCTCTTTCGTTCGTTCTTCTCTGGCACGGCGTCTCTCTCCTTGGGCGGGTGCAAAGATATTGATTTTTTATGAGGATTTTGTAAATTTGTAGGATTTTAACTCAAATAAAACAAGAATATGATGACAATTTTAGACCTTGATCCGAAAATCGTTTGGAAAAATTTTTATGCTTTGACCCGCATTCCCCGTCCTTCAAAACACGAAGAATTGGTGAGTCAGTATCTTTACGATTTTGGTGTGAATTTGGGCCTGGAAACGATTCGTGACGAATTTGGCAATATTATCATTCGCAAACCGGCTACAGCAGGTTATGAAAATAGGAAAACTCTTGTGTTGCAGGGACATATGGATATGGTTCCTCAGAAAAATGCAGACAAGGTGCATGACTTTTTGACCGACCCGATTGAGACGCGTATCGAAGGGGATTGGGTAAAAGCCTGTGGAACGACCCTCGGTGCCGATAACGGACTGGGTGTAGCGATGGCGATGGCGGTTTTGGAGTCTGATGATATTTCGCACGGTCCGATTGAGGTGTTGGTGACGGTGGATGAGGAAACGGGTCTTACCGGTGCCAATCAGTTGGCTCCCAATGTGTTGAAAGGCGATATGCTGCTCAATCTCGACTCGGAGGATGAGGGTGAATTCTGCATTGGTTGTGCGGGTGGTCTGGATATTACGGTCGATGCCCAATATCAGGGTGAGGCAATGCTTACTGACGATGTGTGCGTCTCTTTGGCGTTCCGCGGTTTCCAGGGCGGACACTCCGGTACGGATATCAATCTCTATCGTGCCAATGCCAACAAGGTTGCCGCACGCGTATTATATAAGGTCTTGACCCAGACGACTGCCAAGTTGGTGTATGTTTCCGGCGGTACCTTGCGCAATGCGATTGCTCGTGAGTGCTTCACCTATCTCTTTGTTCCCAATGCGGCCCTTGCGTCCGTTCGTGCCCTCGTTGAGGCGGAATTTGCTTCTATTAAAAATGAATATGCGCTGACAGACCCTGCTGCGGAAATGATTTTTGAGACGGTGGCGTCCGATGCGCTTCCTTGTCGTGCTGAATCTGTGCCTGCTGATCGTGCTTTGGCTTTTGTGTCTGCTGTCTTGGCTTGTCCGGATGGCGTTGAGCGTATGTCCAGCAGCGTTCCTGGCTTGGTGGAGACCTCCAACAATATGGCGATGTTCCACATTGTCGATGGAAAATTCTCTATTCATACCTTGATGCGCAGTTCGGTGGATACGGCAAAAATGGCCATGGCGGAGAAGTTGAAGGCGGTGTTTGAACTGGCGGGTTGTACAGTGAATTTCAGTGGCGGTTATTCCGGCTGGGCGCCCAAACCCGAATCCGATATTGTGAAACTCTCTCGTGAGGTTTATGAGAAAATGTATGGTCAGGAGCCGAAAGTGTTGGCGATTCATGCCGGTCTTGAGTGCGGTATCATCGGTAGCAAATATCCCGATATGGAAATGATCAGTTATGGCTCAACCATCAAAAGCCCTCACTCTCCCGATGAGCGTGCCAGCATCGCATCGTTGGCGCGCACTTGGGAATTGGTCAAGGCGATTTTGGCAGCCATTCCTGAAAAATAGTTGCTTTGGATTGCAAAAAATGAGAAATAATTTGCAGGTATAAAAATTATTCCTATCTTTGCAATCCCAAAACGGACGGTGCCATAGCTCAGTTGGTAGAGCAAAGGACTGAAAATCCTTGTGTCCCTGGTTCGATTCCCGGTGGCACCACTTGAAGAAGATGACAAATTAGTCAAAACGCTGTATTTCAACAAAATACAGCGTTTTTCTTTTTGTGCCATATACCCATTTAGGGCGTTTCGGAGCAGTTGAAAGTGTGCAAATCAGGAACACTTTTGAAAAATCGAAAAGTGTTCCTGAATTAGCGCCTAATTAACCAATTTT
>CAJGBW010000062.1 GCA_904501835.1 uncultured Bacteroidales bacterium | reverse complement strand
GAAGCGGGTAGAGGGCACCTACGGAAATTTCTTTTTCAAATACCTTATTGAGTACCTCACAGGCAAGAGGAGCATCATTGTCCTTGACGCCGATGGTGATACTTACCTCGGAGGATGCCTGACTGACGAAGAATACACTGATATGGTGCTCGGCCAACGCAGAGAAAATCAGTCCGTCCACTCCGACAACGCCCACCATGGTAGGGCCGGAAAGGGTAATCAGGCTTACTCCCTTGATGGAAGAGATACCGGTGATGGCTCTGTCTTTTCGGATGGCGTCCTTTTTGATGACGGTGCCTTTCCCCTCGGGATTGAAGGTATTTTTAATCAAAATGGGAATGGACTTGGCATAGACAGGGTAGAGGGTCGGTGTATAAATGACCTTTGCGCCGAAGTTGCAAAGTTCCATGGCTTCCTCATAACTGAGTTCATCAATGGTATAGGAACTTTTGATAATGCGGGGATCGGCGGTCATGAAACCATCCACGTCTGTCCATATTTCCAAAATTTCCGCATTGAGGGCCGCTGCAATGATGCTGGCGGTGTAGTCGCTGCCGCCGCGTCCGAGATTGGTGATTTCTCCTGTCTTTTCATCGGCCGAAATAAAGCCCGGCACGACCACTCTTTTTACTTTGGTAGGGAAATCGACGAAGGCTTCACGGATGGCTTTTTCAGTCGATTCGTTGTTGATGACGTCGCGATTGCCCTCTTTGGTAGTCTTGAAAAAACCGAGTGCATCATAGCAGGCAGCCTCTTCGATGTAGGCCGCTACAATGCGGGAAGAAAGTCTCTCGCCATAACTTACAATGGCATTTTCAGTCTTTTTGGTCAGGTCTTTCAATAGATAAACGCCCTGAAACAGACTGCGGAGCTCTTCAAACAAAGAGGCGATGCTTCCCTTCAACGGAGATTTTTTCTCTTCGCTGATGCAAGCTTCAATCAAGGCCTCATGACGCTCTTCAATGGCGGAGAGCGCATCCAGATATGTCTTATCTTTTTCAGCGGCGGTACGTGCGGTCGTCAGAAGCGCGTCGGTGACTCCACCCAAAGCGGAAACAACGATTACAAGCGGTTCTCCCGCTGCTTCAACGATTTTCTTCACGTTTTTCAGGCTCTCTGCACTTCCGACAGAACTGCCGCCGAATTTCAATACTTTCATGTTTGTTCAATTTGTTTTAAATGCGGATAGACCGCAAAACACCAAAATCCTGCGAATATACTAAATAATCCGTCATTTTACAAGGGAATCGCCATGATTTTTTGTAAGCTTGTTTAATTAACTATTTTTTGTTATTTTTGTCGCTTGTTGTATTAGTTTGGAGGTTTGTGTGCCATCCCGAACGCTATCTAACTTAAAAGGAAAGTGATGAAGCAATTTTACGCCAATTATGTGCAGCGAGTGGCGCTTGCACGAAATGTTTTGGGTCGTCCGATGACCCTTTGCGAGAAGATTTTATACTCCCATCTCTACGATATAGATTCTATTCAAGTTCTTGAAAGACAGGTGTCTTACGCCAATTTCCGTCCCGACAGAGTGGCGATGCAGGATGCGACCGCCCAGATGGCGTTGCTCCAATTTATGAATGCCGGAAAAGACAAGGTAAGTGTGCCTTCCACCGTGCATTGCGACCATTTGATCTGTGCTTTTGAGGGGGCTGAAAAAGACCTTCCTGCGGCTTGTCAGACCAACAAGGAAGTCTATGACTTTCTGGCTTCTGCGGCAGCCCGTTATGGTTTGGGCTTCTTCAAACCGGGTGTCGGTATTATCCACCAGGAAGTGTTGGAAAACTTTGCTTTCCCCGGTGGAATGATGGTGGGAACAGATTCTCACACGCCCAATGCCGGCGGATTGGGTATGGTGGCTGTCGGTGTCGGCGGCGCGGATGCCGTGGACGTAATGACCGGCATGGAATGGGAGTTGAAAATGCCCAAAATCATCGGTGTGCGTTTGAGTGGTAAACTCGGCGGTTGGGCATCTGCCAAAGATGTGATTTTGAAATTGGCGGGTATTCTGACCGTAAAAGGTGGTACCAATGCTATTATTGAGTATTTTGGTGAGGGTTGCGAAAGTCTTTCCTGCACCGGAAAAGCAACCATTTGTAATATGGGCGCCGAAGTAGGAGCTACTTGTTCTCTCTTCCCTTACGATGTTCGCATGGCGGACTATTTGAAAGCGACCTCCCGTGCCGATGTGGCCGCGTTGGCTGACGCTTGTCAGGCCGATTTGAGAGCCGATGCCGAGGTGGCTGCCGAGCCTGAAAAATACTACGACCGAGTGATTGAGATTGATTTGTCTTCTCTTACTCCTTATATTAACGGTCCTTTCACACCCGATGCGGCTTGCTCTATTGAAGATATGCAGGCGCGTGTGCAGGAAAATGCCTTCCCGGAAGATGTAGAAGTGTCTCTGATTGGTTCTTGCACCAACTCATCTTACCAGGATTTGGCCCGTGCCGCATCCGTAGCGAAAGCAGCTTTGGAGCAGGGACTCAAACCCAAGGCTAAATTGATTATCAACCCGGGTAGTGAGCAGATTTACAAGACGGCTCTGCGCGACGGTATCATCGATATTTTCCGTCAAGCCGGCGCTTTGATTATGTGCAATGCCTGTGGTCCTTGCATCGGTCAGTGGAAACGTGTGACGGATGACAATACCCGTCGCAATTCCATCGTGACTTCCTTCAATCGAAATTTCGCCAAACGTGCCGACGGCAATCCCAATACCCATGCCTTCATCGTTTCTCCTGAAATGGCGGTGGCGCTTGCGTTCTCTGGAAAATTGTTCTTCAATCCCGACAGTGATACCATCGATGGATTCACGCTTCCTATGCCCAACGGAGACGAACTGCCGCAAGGAGGCTTTGTCGCTTGTCCCGATGCCTATGTCGAGCCCAGCGAAAGCAAGGAAGACCCGATTATCCGAGAGGGCAGTGAGCGTTTGCAGAAATTGCAGCCCTTTGCGCCTTGGGACGGTCAGGATTTCGAGGATTTGCATCTGCTAATCAAGACCCAGGGTAAATGTACGACCGACCATATTTCCATGGCGGGTCCCTGGCTCCGTTTCCGCGGTCATTTGGAGAATATCTCCGACAATCTCTTGATGGGGGCGGTCAATGCGTTCAACGGTCAGACCAATCAGGTCTATAATGATTTGAAAGGGGAATATATGGCAGTCAGTGCTTCTGCCCGTGCCTATAAGGCGGTCGGTGAGGGAAGTATTGTGGTCGCCGAAGATAATTATGGCGAAGGTTCCAGCCGTGAGCATGCTGCCATGGAGCCTCGTTATTTGAATGTCAAGGTGATTTTGGCCAAGAGTTTTGCCCGTATTCACGAGACCAACCTCAAAAAACAGGGCGTGTTGGCTTTGACCTTTGAAAATCCTGCCGATTACGACAAGGTGCAGGAGGGAGATCGCATCAGCGTGGCTTGCCAACAGATTCAGCCGGGTAGCAAAATTGCCATCCGCTTGACCCACAAAGATGGTAGTCAGGAAGAATTCAATGCCCTCCATAGTTATAATGAACAGCAGATCGAGTGGATGCGCGCCGGTTCTGCCCTTAACAGTTTGAAGAAAAATTTATAAGAATATGATTATACCTACACACCAAGACTATCTGATATACAAGTTGTCAGATGAGATGAAGAGCCACACCAAGATGGATCCCGAGCTCTTCACAAAACTGGATGTTAAACGTGGTTTGAGAAATGAAGACGGCTCCGGCGTGTTGGTCGGTTTGACCAATATCGGTAACGTAGTGGGCTATACCGTGTCTCCCGAGAAGAAATTTACACCCGTTGAGGGTAAATTGTTTTTCCGTGGTTACGAGGTGTCTGATTTGGTGCATGCCAATATGCGTGAAGACCGTTTCGGATTTGAAGAGGTGGCTTATCTTCTTCTCTCCGGTCGTCTGCCCGATCAGGATAACCTCAATACTTTCAAGCAGATGATTGTGCAGAATATGCCTTTGGAGAAGAATACCTTGCTCCATATCATCGAGTTGGAAGGACACAACATTATGAATATCCTCGCACGAAGCGTCATGGAAATGTACACCTTTGATGACAATCCGGACGATGTGTCGATTGAGAATCTGATGCGTCAGAGCATTGAACTTATTTCCAAAATGCCGACCATCATTGCATATGCCTACAACATGCTCCGTCGTAAGGAGTTCGGTCGTTCGCTGCATATCCGTGAGGCCAACAAGAACCTCTCTTTTGCCGAGAACTTCCTTTATATGTTGAAAGGTCCCAACTATACCATGTTGGAAGCCAAGACTTTGGACGTGTTGATGATTTTGCATGCCGAGCATGGTGGTGGTAACAACTCTACCTTTACGGTGCGCGTAACTTCTTCTACGGGTACGGACACTTATTCTTCCATTGCAGCCGGAATCGGTTCTTTGAAAGGTCCTAAACACGGTGGTGCCAATTTGAAGGTAAGCGATATGATTGAGCACCTCAAAGCGCACATTGCTGATTGGAGAAACGAGCAGGAAATCGAGGAGTATTTGACCAAAATGTTGAAAAAAGAGGCCTACGACCATACAGGTTTGATTTATGGTATCGGTCATGCGGTCTATACCATGTCTGACCCCCGTACCATTCTGTTGAAAGAAATGGCGGAGAAACTGGCCGTAGAGAAGAGTCGTGTTGAGGAATATGAATTCTTGCAGCGCATCGAAAAAGTGGCTATCGAGACCGTTTACAAAGTGAAAGGAAAGGGTAAACTGATGTGTGCCAACGTGGACTTCTATTCCGGTTTCGTGTATGATATGATTGGTATTCCCAAAGAAATTTATACGCCTTTGTTTGCCATGGCACGTTCCGTGGGTTGGTGTGCGCACCGCAATGAGGAATTGAACTTCAATGGTAGCCGTATCATCCGTCCTGCCTATCGTTGTATCACGGACGAGTACGAATACACTCCGATTTCCAAACGATAAATTTTTCTGTCATGTTGGATGCTCGAACGCTTTGTGAGGGGTGTGTAAAGTGGATTGCAGATTGGTTTGAGCCTTTCGGTCCCGATTCTTGTGCGGTTGTGGGTATGAGCGGCGGTAAAGATAGTACGGTCGTAGCAGCCCTCTGTGCCAAGGCATTGGGTCCTTCCCGCGTGTGGGGCGTTGCCATGCCTTCCAATGGACAGAGTCTCAATGAAGCGGATGAAATCTGCGCCTATTTGGGCATACATTATCTTTGTCTTCCCATTGGTGCCGTAGAGTCATCTTGCCGTGATTTGGGCGCCTTGCTTCCTTCGGGGGCATTTTCGCATCAGAGTATTTTGAATATCCCGCCTCGTCTTCGTATGACGCTTCTGTATGCTGTAGCCCAATCGGTCGGCGGTATGGTTGCCAATACCTGTAATTTGAGCGAGGATTATATCGGCTACGCTACCTTGTTCGGGGATGCGGCCGGCTCATTTGCTCCGCTTGGACAGCTTTGTGTGCAGGAAATTCTCGAAATCGGTCGTGTGCTGGGATTGCCTGAAAAATGGGTAGGTAAGACGCCGGACGACGGTCTTCCCGGCTCAATGCCGGATGAGGAGAAATTCGGTTTTAGTTATGCGACACTGGATCGTTATATTCGTGAGGGTGTGTGTGAGGATGAGGCTGTGTGCGCAAAAATTGACCGTATGCACCGTTGCAACCGTTTCAAAACGGATATTTTGCACATTCCTTGCTATCAACCCGGCTTGGAAATTAAAGCAAAGAATTTATGATTAAAATTTTAGACGAAAAGACGCGATACATCGGCGTGGATGATTTCCAGGTCGATTTGTTTGAGGGGCAATATATTGTCCCTGAGGGGATTTCTTATAATTCTTATCTGATTTTGGATGAGAAAGTGGCGATTGTCGATACGGTCGATGGTCGCATGGCGCAGGAGTGGTTGCCGCAGCTTTCGCAAGCTTTGGAGGGACGCACGCCTGATTATCTTATAGTCCACCACATGGAGCCGGATCACTCTTCGCTGGTAGCTGAACTTTTGGCTTTGTATCCTTCGCTGACGGTGGTGGCGAGCGCCAAGGCATTGGCGATGATGCCGCAGTTCTTCCCGGGCTTGTCTGTGGAGGGACGTTCTATGGCCGTCAAAGAGGGGGATGTGCTTTCGTTGGGCGAACATAGTCTGCAATTTTTTGCCGCGCCTTTCGTGCATTGGCCGGAGGTGATGGTGTCTTTCGATGCCGCCAACGGGGTGCTTTACAGTGCGGATGGTTTCGGTAAATTCGGTGCGTTGTCGCGTTGTGGCTTCTATGGTCGTGAAGATGAGGATTGGACTTGCGAGGCGCGTCGTTACTATTTTAATATAGTGGGTAAATATGGGGCACAGGTT
>CAJGBW010000061.1 GCA_904501835.1 uncultured Bacteroidales bacterium | reverse complement strand
CTCTACGGCGTCCTGACCGGTCATGGCATCCACCACGAAGAGAGTTTCCGTCGGATTGACCGCTTTGTGCAGGGCGGAAATCTCGTCCATCAAGGTATCGTCCACGGCCAAACGACCGGCGGTATCGATGATGACGCATTGGTAGCCCTCGGTCTTGGCATTTCCAATGGCGGCTTTGGCAATTTTGATAGGGTCTTTTTCGCCTTCTTCCGTGTAAACGTTCACGCCGATTTGTTCACCCAGGACTTTCAACTGGTCGATAGCGGCGGGACGGAAAGTGTCACAGGCGGCCAAAAGAACCTTCAAGCCTTTTTTGTTCTTGATGTGCAAGGCCAATTTTCCGGAAAGGGTGGTCTTACCCGAACCGTTCAAACCGCACATGAGGAAAATGGAGGGATTGCCTTTGAGATTGATGTCGCTGGATTCCGTACCCATCAAGGCTGCCAATTCATCGCGGACAATCTTGATGATCATCTGTTGGGGTTTGACGGCTGTCAAAACATTGGCGCCGATGGCTTTCTGTTTGACGTCTTCGCAGAACTGCTTGGCTATTTTATAGCTTACGTCCGCATCCAAAAGGGCACGACGCACCTCTTTGAGGGACTCCGCAATGTTGATTTCGGTGATTTTTCCTTCGCCTTTGAGAATCTTGAAACTTCTCTCTAATTTTTCGCTTAAATTTTCAAACATACTTCATTTTGTGAATATCATACAAAGATACGAAGCACATTTGAAATAAGCGAATTTTTCTTTAGAAAAAAGCAGCGGATTGGGCTTATATTTCGGCAGGATTTTCGCGGCGCAGTTTTTCTGTGTAGCGATCGATTTTCTGCATCATTTTGGGAATGTCGATTTGCTGGGGACAGTGTTTGAGACATTCTCCGCATTGGATGCAGTGTCCGGCTTGTCGTTCGCGGGGTACAATGCGGTCATAATGAATGAGATAGGCCCTTCGTTTTTCCCTATAATCCTTGCTGGTGCTGTCCTGCGGAATGTAGTCTTCATTGACGCAGTGGTTGTAGTGGGCGAAGATACGGGGAATGTTGATACCGTAGGGACAAGGCATGCAGTATTGACAATCCGTACAATCAATCAGCGGGAAGTTGAGTATCATGCGGGCTGTTTCCTCCAAAAAACTCTTGTCTTCTTCGCTTAAAGGGCGGAAATGGCTGAATGTCTCGATGTTGTCTTGCAGATGCTCCATATAGGTCATGCCGCTGAGAATGGTGAGGACTTTGGGAAAACTTCCGCTGAAACGAAAAGCCCAGGAGGCAACGCTCAGTTCGGGTTCTCTTTTCTTCAAACGCTGGGTCGGGCCTTCCGGGAGATTGGCCAGACGGCCTCCGAGCAAGGGTTCCATAATGACGACGGGAATGTCTTTTTCGGCCAATTTTCCATATAGATATTCCGCATTGGCGGCGCGTTTTCCTTGCCAGGAACCACTTTGGCCGGCATGCTTCCAGTCGATATAGTTCATCTGAATCTGCACAAAATCCCAATGAACTTTTTCGTGCCAGTTCAGGATGGCGTCAAAGCCCGCTGGGGCACCGTGGAAAGAAAAACCCAAATTGCGGATACGGCCTTTTTTTCGTTGCTCCATCAGCCAATCCAGCAGGCCGTTATCCAAAAATCTTTCTTTGAAGGCTTCTTCTCCGCCAAGGTTGTGAAGCAGGAGATAATCGATGTGATCGGTCTGGAAAATCGACAAGGAGTTCTCAAACATCTTTTGTCCTTCCGAGAGCGTCTTATCGCCATTTTGGTTGGACAGTTTGGTGGCAATCAGATAGGAATTGCGGGGGTGACGAAGCAGGGCGGTGGCTGTGGCTTTTTCAGACTGTCCTTGGCAATAGACGGGGGCGGTATCAAAATAGTTTACCCCGTTTTCAAGGGCATAATCCACCAATCTGTTCACCATCTCCTGGTCAATTTCGCGCTTGTCTTCCTGACCTTTCTGCGGCGGAATCGTGGGCCATCGCATACAGCCATAGCCCAAAAGGGAAACCGCCGTTCCGTGGCTGTCTGTACGCATTTCCATGGCTTTCTGCGTGTCGGAGCCCGTTTTGAATCCGCCTCTGATGCAGGAGGATAGTGCAAGGGCGCTGGAGGCCAACAGGCTTGTCTTGATAAATTCTCTGCGGTTCATATTCTTGGGGCGGGATTAATCAATTCTATGCTGCAAATGTCCCTCTACATAGATGGAACTCAAAGGACGGGTAGGGCAATAATGTTCACAGGCACCACAACCGATGCAACGCGATTCATTGACAAGGGGAATGCGCAAATTTTCGTCAGGTGCGCCTTTTCCGGATAGTCCGCTGTCGCTGATTTTCACCATACGGATAGCCCCAACCGGACAATGTCTGGCACAATTTCCACAACTTTCTCCCTCTGCAAACGGCAGACAACTCTCTTTGATCCAAACGGCGTGACCAATGTGAATGGCACTTTTTTCTTCCGGGGTAATTTTCAGAATGGCGCCCGTCGGACAGACTTGCGAGCAGACCGTACATTCAGGACGGCAATACCCTTTGTCGAATGTCATGGTGGTCTGCATCAGGTTGTGAAGTTCGGTGGAAGGTTTCAGGACCTGTGCCGGACATTTGCTGACACAGAGTCCGCAGGCCGTACAACGCTTCTCCATATTGTCTATGCTGACGCTTCCGGCAGGAACGGGCACAACTTTTCTTTCGGGCGTTTTTTTCTTTTCCAGCAGCGTCAGTCCGCCATCTACTTTTTGGGCAAGGGCTTGGGCCGGAAGGGCGACCGCCAGGCTGGTCAGCAGGGCGCGTCGTTTCATATCCGGCTTGGAGGCTGTATCGGATTGTTTTTGCGGCTTGATTTTCCAAGTGGATGCATAAGAAATAGCACCTACGGGGCATTGAGAGATACAATTGAAACAATCCACGCAACGGCTGTAATCGACTTTATGGGCTTTGATATTGATACAGGAGGCCTTGCAGTTTCTTTCACATTTCTTACATCCGATACACTTTTTGTAGTCGATGCTTGGTTTGAAGAGTGCAAATTTGGCGGTGTAGCCCAATACGGTTCCTACGGGGCAGACTTCATTGCACCAGACTCGACCTTTTTTCCAAGCCAATAAACTGATTATCAGCAGGAAAAATAGCGAGGATATGAGTCCCACCAAACTTTTGAGATAGACTTCTCGGGGAAAGGTGTAATAGAGCTCAAAATGTTGCTCTATATGGGAAATAATTTGGGTGAGATAGCCCCAAAGCGGCTGAAATACATGGGTGACAATGCGTCCCCAGATGCTATAAGGGGCCAATAGGCTTAGCAGAATGTTGAGTGAACTGAAAATGCCGACCAAGGCCACGCACAAAAAGAACAATCGCAGCCATTTTTTATTGTGACTGTAACGAAAACGGTGGGGAGTCTGTTTGTCAGCGCAATGCGACACGACATCCTGCCACACGCCCAAGGGGCATAGAGTTGAGCAGTAAAAACGGCCAAACAGCAGCGTTAGAGCCAACAAAGGGAGGACAATGCTGAGGTTAACAGCCAAAACTGCCGGCAGGAATTGCAATTTTGCAATCCAGGATAGATAACGATATAGTACGCCGCTTGTGTCTAACAGGAGCAGGGTAATGCCAATGAAGAAGAAGCCGGCAAAGAAGATGCGGATGAGCCTGAGTGTCCCTTTTTGTTTCATTATGCCTCCAATTTCTTTTTATAAGAACGGCGGCGTTTCTTGATTTCGTGAGGGAATAAAGTCCATTGGGCAATGTTCTTCACGTTGGTCTCCAAAATGGCGTTGGTCTCTGCATGACGGAATCCGTCTCGTACAGCGCGGTCAAACAAATCGGTGAATACCAATGAATTGATTCCGGAGTCGCGGTAATTGGGATGCACACCGACCAACAACATTTCCAAGGTGTCATCGTATTTGAAATACAGGGCTTTGGCCAGATGAATCCAACCAAAAGGGAACAGTTTTCCGCGTGTCTTCTGCAGGACTTTGGCCAGTGAAGGCATCACCACGCCAAAAGCAACCAATTCGCCTTTTTCATTTTCTACGCAGGAAACATATTTCAAGGGGAGCAATCCAAGGTAGAAATCCATGTATTTGCGTATCATCTTTTCGGGCAAAACCGTAAAGTCGTACAACTTTTTATAGCATTCGTTGATAAGCGCAAAGAGTTTTTCGCCGTAGTGCTCTTTCTTAATCATCTTCTTGGTCACCGGCTGGATGTGTACCTTGCTTCGTTTTTGTATGAACTCCGCCACGCGAATGAATTTTTCGGGAAGTTTTTCAGGGAGTTCAATGCGGATTTCTATCCAATCGACATCTTTGGCAAATCCCAAAGCCTCAATATGCTCGACGTAGTAAGGATGGTTGTAAATCAGCGCCATGGTGCTCATGCGGTCGTATCCTTCCACCAACATACCTTCCGGGTCAAAATCGGTGAATCCAAGCGGGCCCACAATGTCTTCCATGCCTTTTTCGCGGCCAAATTCTTCTACTTTGGCCACCAAAGCGGCGGACACCTCTTTATCATCGATAAAGTCAAACCAACCGAAGCGGACTTCTTTGTGATTCCACTGCTCGTTGGCCAGATTGTTTACAATGGCAGCTACGCGTCCGACACATTCTCCGTCACGATAAGCAAGGTACATTTTCGCCTCGCAGAAATCGTAGGCAGGATTGCTTTTGGGGCTTAAAGTGTCCTTGACATCAAATTCAAGGGAGGGAACGTAATAGGGATTATCTTTGTAGAGTTTTTCTGGAAAACGAATGAAATCTTTCCACTCTTTATTGGATGATACTTCCTTGATTATCAACGACATAATAAATAATCTATGCTAAATTAGGTTAGGTTTAGTTCACAAAAATACAAATTTTCTATAAAATGACAACTGCGAAATCAAAGCCCTTGATGCAGACTTTTACCGAATCGGGTAAACTTTGATTTCCTACGTAATCTTTTGCTTCCTGTGGTATCAATACCCGCGTCTGTCTTTTTTTCGCAGAGAAATTACAAACTACCAGCACGGTGTGATCGTCTTTGTGGCGCAGGAAAGAGAACAGTTCATCCTTGTTGTCCTGCTGCACCCAATTCAGGTCAAAGCTGCTTCCTTCGCGCAGCGCCTTGTCTTCTACGGCCATTTGAAGGGCCTGACTGTATCGACAGAGCAATTCGGCTTCCCGCACGGATAATCCGGCTTCTGTCAATTCGTTGATGCCGCCGTTTTCCCAAGCTCGTTGGGCAATGACCTTGTTGAGGCGACTGATGCTGTCGATGGTCCACGAATCAAAAATCGTTGTGCGTCCGTCCAGACCGCTGAAGCCCTCTTGCTCCATGCCTCTTTCGCCTACTTCCTGACCGAAATAAAGCATGAACGGGGCGCGGTTGAAATAGAGCGAAAATCCCAATGCAGCCAACCCTCTGGGGGCTTTCCCGGCATAAAAATCCGAGGCGACGCGTTGCTCATCATGATTTTCTAGGAAACAGAGCAACTGATTTTGTATGGCATCCACTTGTTGCCAATCTTGGCTTAAGCATTGCGCAGAAGCATTCCAGGGCCTTTGTCCCTCGGGATGGATGTTATATTCGGTAATGGCACGGACCGTGTCGTAGAAGCCTGTTTTATGGTAGAGATAGTCAAAGCCGATTTCATTGATATAGTGGGAGTAACCCGCTCTTTCATAAACTTCCGCCACAAAGATGACGGAGGGGAATTCTTCTTTGATTTTGGCAATCATCCATTGGAAGAAGGGGGCAGGAACGAGTTCCACCATGTCGCAGCGGAAACCATCGACCCCTTTCTGTGCCCAGAAACGTACAATTTCATACATCTTGTCCCAGGTCGGGGTGTGGAAAGGGCAGTAGTTCAGGCGTACAGTCTCGTACCAGTCGTTTTTACCCGGAGAGGGTGTGAAACAATTGCCGCTGGCTTTGGCAGGTTCTTCAATATAAGGCGCTTGTGAAGCGTTGGGCTCCACGGGCAGTTGCAGACGGATGCCCGGATAGTAGTAGAAGTCGTTTTCCGCTTTCCAATGTACGCTGCAATCATCGTCTGCGCCCAAAGAACGGACGCCGTCGGGGGCTGCGGCAGAAAAATAATCACGCGCAACGTGGTTGGGAACAAAGTCGATGATGATTTTCAGTCCGGCTTCGTGCGTACGGGCGATAAGGGCCTCGAATTCTTCCATTCGGCGGCTTTCATCATCTGCCAGATAGGGGTTTACATCGTAATAGTCGCAGATGGCATAAGGCGAACCGGGATCTCCCTTGACAAAGGCCTTGCCGCGTGCATGACGCAAGACGCCGGTAAACCATACATGGCTCATACCCAGCCACTTCAAATAGTCAAACTCCGCTTTCTGCCAGTCTGAAAAACGAGAATTGCCCCATAGGCGAGGCAATACCTGATAGATATTGAACTTTCCCATGGGGCAAAATTACAATTTTTTCTGTACTTTCTCTACATGTTTCCTTCTTCTCCTTCACCGCCGACCTCGTCTTGAGGTTCGTCGTAGGTTACATAGAAGTGTGAATTGACAGAGCGGATGCCGAGGTGGTCGAAGGTATCATTGTCGGTAGGGTAGTTGACCACATTGTTGGACGGTTCACCACGGCCTCTGATGCAAAGGCAGGAAGAACCACCGCCGTCCATGTTGATGGCGTAGCGGGGGTTGAAATGGTGTGCAATGAAGCGAG
>CAJGBW010000060.1 GCA_904501835.1 uncultured Bacteroidales bacterium | reverse complement strand
AACTGGTGACTGGGGCTAAGTCGTAACAAGGTAGCCGTACCGGAAGGTGTGGCTGGAACACCTCCTTTTTGGAGCGTGGTCTTGACTATGGCTTCTTCGAAGAGTGGTACAAGGCATAAAACTTGTCAAGCAGTCTTAATATTAAAGAGAGCGATGATTCAATCACCGCTCTCTTTTTTTATTGACTATTAGATTGTATTTCTGTCTCTCGCTATCGGATGAAGTTGGTCATGATGGGTTTTTCCTTTTCAGGGGCTTCAATGCCCGCTGCGCGACCACATTCAATGCAACGAAGCAACCATGCCATATTGCGACCCAGTTCACGCATGGTCTGCATGCCCTCTTCATCGCGGCGTACTTCTTCGGCGTTGGTGCCATGTACCATGTTCCAGTATTTGGAAGAAACGACGGGCATGGATGAAATGGTGAAGTACTTGTTGAGCTGGTCAAAAGCGGCCGTGGTGCCACCTCGGCGGGCACTGACAATACCGGCTGCCGGTTTGTAGCGGTAGATGGCGCTCTTGCCGTAAAAGGCACGATCCATAAAGGAGGTCAATGCACCTGACAAAGCAGCATAATGTACCGGGCTGCCGAAAACAAAGCCGTCTGCCTCTTTGGCTTTGGCGATAAACTCGTTGACAATATCGTTGATGACGCAGAGTCCGCTAGGTTTTTCCCCATTGGGTCCTCTTTTGCAACACTGTCCGCATCCCAAACAACCGGAGATGGGTTTAATCCCTATCCAGAAGATTTCGCTTTCAATACCAGCGGCATTGAGTTCTTTTTCAACCTCTTTCAAGGCTGTATATGTGCAGCCCTCTTTGTGAGGGCTGCCATTTATCAAGAGTACTTTCATTTAAGAACTTAAATCAAAGGTTCGGCTGTCATGCTGGCGGGCTGGGGGATACCCATCAGTTTGAGAATGGTGGGAGCGACATTGCAAAGTGCACCGTCTTTTACGCTCTTTACCTCATCACCGGCGCCGATGACAATAAATTGAACTTCGTTGAGTGAGTGGGCTGTATTGGGCGAGCCGTCCTCATTAACCGCGTAATCCGCATTTCCGTGGTCTGCAGTAAGCAATACCACATAACCATGTGCGAGCGCAGTCTCAACGACCGATTTAACACAGGCGTCCACCGTTTCAACCGCTTTGCAGATGGCAGGGTAGATACCGGTGTGGCCTACCATGTCTCCGTTTGCAAAGTTCAGGATAATCATATCCTCTTTTTCGGTAGCAATGGCTTCTACCAATTTTTCACTCACTTCGGGAGCACTCATTTCGGGTTTCAAGTCGTAGGTGGCCACTTTGGGAGAATTTACCAAAATGCGGTCCTCGCCTTCAAACTGTGCCTCGCGACCTCCATTGAAGAAGAAGGTAACGTGGGCGTATTTCTCTGTTTCGGCAATGCGAAGCTGTCTTTTTCCTGCTTTGGAAACGGTCTCTCCCAAGGTGTCGGTCACATTTTCCTTGTCAAAAAGAATGTGAACGCCGGTAAATGAAGCATCGTAAGGCGTGAGACAGCAATAATAAAGCGGGAGGGTGTGCATGTCGAATTCGGGCATATCCTGCTGGGTGAGGACTGCGGTCAATTCGCGGGCACGGTCATTGCGGAAATTGAAGAAAATAATGGCGTCGCCCTCTTCAATTTTAGCAAGCGCCTGGCCGTCTTCGCCCGTAACGACGATGGGTTTGATGAATTCGTCGGTCACTCCCTCGGCGTATGAAGCTTCAATACCCGCAAGCGCGGACTCGAAATGGGCACCTTTGCCTTCAACGAGCAAATCGTAGGCTTCTTTTACGCGCTCCCATCTCTTGTCGCGGTCCATCGCATAGAAACGGCCACAAACAGAAGCGATACGGCCTGTGGTTTTCTTCATTTCAGCTTCCAATTCCTCTACGAAACCTTTACCGCTGCGGGGGTCGGTGTCGCGTCCGTCCATAAAGCAATGTACAAACACGTCTTCCAAACCATATTCCTTGGCTACGGCCAAAAATTCATAAACGTGTGCCAAAGATGAGTGTACGCCACCCATGGAAGCCAAACCCATCAGGTGAAGTTTTTTGCCACTTTCGCGTACATAATCATAAGCAGCCTTGATTTCGGCGTTCTCCAACAATTTGTGGTCGCGGCAGGCGATATTGATTTTTACCAAATCCTGATATACGACACGTCCGGCACCCAAATTAAGGTGACCGACCTCGCTGTTACCCATCTGTCCGTCAGGCAAACCTACATATTCACCACAAGCCTGAAGTTTGCTCATAGGGTATTTGGCGCGGAGAGAGTCGATATAGGGCGCTCCCTGCGTATAAATAGCGTTGCTGTTGTCGTGGCGGCCTTCTCCCCAGCCGTCCAAAATCATGAGAAGTACTTTTTTGTTCATATTCTTGTGTATTTTTTATTCTTGATTTTCAATCAAAGCATGCAAATTTACGCAATTTATCGAAATAGTTTCTTAATTTTGTGTAATTATATCAACGCATATTTTATGGGTAAGAAGAAAAAGAAAAGAAAAGTTGCTCCCAGTCGTGTCTTAATCGGCACCTTGCGTATGACTCGTGAGGGAGCAGCCTTTGTGAAGGTGGATGGAGAGTTGGAGGAATTTCATATAAAAGCCTCGCGTACCGCCTTGGCTTTGGATGGTGACACGGTGAAAATCAGTGTTATTCAGGAAGCAGGTTCCGGCCAATCTAAACGGGCAGAAGGACATGTGCAGGAGATTATCCGCCGCTCCCAGAAGCCCTTTGTGGGGGTGCTGCATATTGTGGGTGAGCAGGCTTGGGTGTTGATGCAGGGAAAAAATATGCCTTACGATATCGTGGTGCCTATGGGTGCCGACCGCCCCGGCTGTCTCATCCCTTCAGATGGAGAAAGTTATCGCCTTTTCAAGATTTATGATGAGGAGGGAAATGAAATAAAGGCGCGTAATGGCGAGAAAGTCAGCGTCGTCGTGGATTATTGGAAACGTTCGGATTCCTATCCTACCGGCCATTTGGTCGATGCGTTGGGTATGCCGGGCGAAAACAATACCGAAATGCACGCCATTCTGACAGAATTTGACTTGCCTTACCGATTTGAAAAAGCGGTGGTGGATGCTTCCGATAAAATCAGCGAAGTCATTACGGAAAAGGACCTCAAATATCGAGAAGATTTCAGGGAGACATTGACTTTTACCATAGACCCTTCCGATGCAAAAGACTTTGATGACGCCTTGTCTTTCCAACTTTTAGAGAACGGAAATTATGAGGTAGGAATTCATATAGCCGATGTAACTCATTATGTACGAGTGGGTTCTGTGGTGGATGAGGAGGCCAAGGCTCGCGCGACTTCCGTGTATCTGGTGGATAGGACCGTGCCGATGCTGCCCGAAAAATTGAGCAATAAACTCTGTTCTTTGCGCCCCAATGAGGAAAAATTGACCTATTCCGTGATACTCGAACTGACGCCCTTGGCAAGGATAGTCAATAGTCGTATCCGTCGTACGATAATCAAGTCGGATTATCGTTTTGATTATGAATTGGCACAGGCGATTATCGATAGTGGCGATCCGACGACGGCCGGCGTGCCTGAATCTATCGGAAAGGCTGTGTTGACCCTGCATGGACTCGCTTCTAAAATCCGCAAGAAACGATTTAATGCCGGTTCTATCGATTTTAATCGCCCCGAGATGAAGGTGCGTGTGGATGAGCAGGGCAAGCCCTTGGAAGTCTATCAGAAATTCAACAAAGAGGCGAATTGGCTGATTGAAGAGTTTATGTTGCTGGCCAATAAGACAGTCGCCGAGTTTGTGGGAAAAGGCGCCGGAGAGAAGATGCCCAAAGGGACGCAGAAGACCTTTGTTTATCGTATTCATGATGAGCCTAACTTGTTGAAGCTCGATTCATTACGCGGTTTTGCCAAGAACTTTGGCTACCAGTTGGGGCCGACGACTTCCGGCAAGGAGATCGCGAAATCTCTCCGTACTTTGTTTGGCGAAGCGGCCGGTAAGCCCGAGGTGAATGCCATTGAAATGATTGCCCTTCGCTCGATGGCGAAAGCGGTTTATTCTACCGATAATATCGGTCATTACAGTCTGGCATTTCCCTATTATACCCATTTTACCTCTCCCATTCGTCGCTATCCCGATATGATGGTGCACCGTCTGTTAAGTCTCTATCTTTCCGGTGGGGCTTCGGCGCACAAGGAAATTTACGAGAAACTTTGCACCCATTGTTCAGAACGCGAGCAGTTGGCTGCCGATGCGGAGAGAGCCAGCACCAAATATAAATTGGTCGAATATATGCTCGATAAGGTGGGGCAGGAGTTTGTCGGACACATTTCGGGTTTGACCGATTGGGGTATGTATGTGGAGCTGGAACCGACCAAGATTGAGGGCATGGTTCCTTTGCGGGAAATACCGACGGATTTCTTCGATTTTGATGAGGAAAATTATCGTTTAGTAGGTCGCAGAACCCGTCAAATCTATTATTTGGGCGATGAGGTGAAAATCCGTGTCAAAGCGGCTTCTTTGGAGCAGAAACTTCTTGATTTTGAAATGGTTCCTGATCCGGATTGGAAAAGTCGCGCTGGGCGCATGGCAAAGTTTGCGAAAACAAGCGCGGGTAAGCAAACGAAAGCTGGAGCTGGCAAGCAAACGAAAGCTGGAGCTGGCAAGCGAGGTGAGGCGAAAAAGAATGCTAAAGCGAAGAAAAAAGCTCGCAAATAGAGGAATAGGCCGACGATAAAAGCGACGGCACTTCGTTTCGAGAGACCCATACCAAATCACTGATACCTTCTTCTGTCTGGGGTGTCAGTGATTGTTTTTTACTACCCTTCATGGCGTACCACCAACTGTGTTTCAGCTGCCAGATGCCGTCGCGAAAGTAACAATGGTGGGTGATGCAAAGCAGCTCGCCTAATTCCAACCCCGTTATTCCACATTCTTCCTTCACCTCTCTCAACGCGGTGTCGCAAATGCTTTCTCCCTCTTCTTGATGTCCTTTGGGGAGGTCCCATAATCCATTTCGGCGAATAAAAAGGTATGCTCCCTCTTCATTCTCTACCAAGCCTCCTGCGGCATTCACTTCCTTGAATTCCTGACAAAATGCGCGGAAAGATTTTTCGTTGCTGATATGGATGACTTTTTGATCGACGTAAACCCTGTACATGACTACTCTTTATGATGCGAGATACAAAGTTAATATCTTTTTCTTTCTCCCAAATTATCCTTACATTTGCAAGACAAAGAAAAAGGTTATGTTACAATACAAAAGCAAGCACGGCGTAGTCCGTAAATCTCCGTTTGAGCTCTATATGGCATTTGTGGATATGCGTAATTTCCAGGCGATGATTCCTCAGGACAAGCGGGATATGGTAACGGCTGATTATGATACGATTAAAGTATCTGTGCAGGGGTACGAAGTGGGGGCAAAAGTATTCTCCCGCACGCCCTACAGCCGCATCGAACTGGTGGATTACGGTGCTCCTTTTGCTTTTAAAATGAGCTTTTGTTTTGATGCGACCGGCGCTCCCTACGAGACCGATTTTTCCATTCAGGTCGAGGCTGATTTGAATTTTATGATGAAGATGATGCTCGGAAATAAAATTCAGGAAGCGTTGGATAAAATCGTAGATGGATTGGTGTCTGGTATAAAGTTTGATTAGCAATGCAACTGCCGGAGGAGTTTCTTTCTCGCTTTTCCAAAGCCGTTTCCGATTCGCCTGATATCAAGGCGTGTTTTCTTTCGGCGATGGAAGATGATTCTCCCTCTTGTATCCGTCTGAATCCGCTTAAAAAAGCACAACACGAATTTATGGAAGATGCAGCTCCCATCGAATGGTGTGAGTGGGGATATCGTTTGCCCAAGCGTCCGCTTTTTACTTTGGATCCTTTGTTTCATGCAGGATCTTACTATGTGCAGGATGCTTCTTCCATGTATGTGGGTGCGGTGTTTAGAAAGTTACTTCAAGAACCATCTATTCAGGCCCTTGCCAGTCAGCGTCCCTTGCGCGTGTTGGATTTGTGTGCTGCTCCCGGTGGAAAAACGACCGATGTGGCGACTTCTTTGCGGGAATGTTTCGGTGACCGATTTTTGCTGCTTTCCAATGAGGTGGTTTCTTCCAGAGCGGGTGTGCTGAAAGACAATGTGGCCGTTTGGGGCGATCCCAATGTTTTTGTCTCTTCGTCCCTGCCCGCGGCATTCGCTTCTTTGGAAGGTTTTTTTGATATCATTTTAGCCGATGCGCCGTGTTCGGGTGAGGGGATGTTTAGAAAAGAGCCCCAGGCCCTTTCGCAATGGAGTCCTAAGTTGGTGGATGAGTGTGCGGAACGACAATTGTCCATCTTGAACGATGTCTATCCGGCGCTGGCAGATGGGGGATTTATTCTCTATTCAACCTGTACATACAATCGTCAGGAAAATGAGGAGGTGGTGGAGGCTTTTTCGGCCCAACATTCCTTGCAAAAGATTGATTTGCAGGCATATATGAGCACCGTTTCTTTGCCGGAGTCCGAGTCGGAATCTTCGCCGGAGTCCGAGTTGGAATCTGGGCAAGACCGTTTGTTTTATAAAGAGGGCATGGTGCGTCTGATACCCGGATGGGTTCGCGGCGAAGGGCAATTTTGCGCCTTGTTGCAGAAATCTTTCCCGGGGGATTATGAAGAACGGAATGGAAATCAAGATGAGCAAGCGCGCACCCTGCATATTTGGACGCAGGATGACAGCATGTTTGCTGTTCCCTCTCATTTGACCGCCTATGTCAATACAATCAAAAAAGCCGTCAGACTCATACACGGCGGAGTGAAAATCGCCGAGAAAAAAGGAAAAGATTGGCTTCCCTTT
>CAJGBW010000059.1 GCA_904501835.1 uncultured Bacteroidales bacterium | reverse complement strand
TGGTCGGTTTCGCCTTGATGTCATTCAAAGAAAACCGTTGGGGTGGCATCATCAGCCAAGGATTGGGTACCAGCATGCTACAGATGGGCAACATTATCCGCAATCCTAAAATCTGGATTCCCCCCATTTTGACCAGTCTCATCACCGGACCTGTCGCCACCTGTATTTTCAAACTTGAAATGAATGGCGCTGCGGTCAATTCCGGAATGGGGACCTGCGGGCTGTGCGGTCCTATTGGTGTTTGGACAGGATGGGTGGCTCCAAGCGAAAGCGCCATGGCAGCCGGTGCACAAGCCATCATCCCCACTGCTTTTGATTGGACAGGCCTGCTGCTCATCAGCGTAATCCTGCCCGCCATCCTCTGTCCTCTTATCGCCCTGGTACTGCGAAAAATCAATTGGATTAAAGAGGGAGACCTCAAATTGTAATATCCTCATAGTTTCTTCCTAAAAATCCAGCCCCAACTGTACGCTGAGCGAATAGTTGAATTTACGGGTAGCTTTGTAGAGAAAAGAGCGCATATCGCCCTTCAGATAGAGTTTCCAATGTCGCCCGATACGCCCGTTGGCATACAACGACAGACTCCACCCTTTCCCATAATAGGCCGGCACACTGAAATTGCCCGGCGCTTCCCGACTATACAGATAAAGCCGATCCGCCCATTGAGAAGCAGAGAACAGACATTCTTTCAGATAAAAAGCGCCCCAAGGGTAGACAAGAGCCTGTTCAGCATGCCCCAAGACACCCCATTTTTCACAATGGCAAAGGGATAGACCCGCCGACGCACGAAAAACAGAGGATTGATACTGCCCGTCCACACGAAAATCATATTTTTGTTTCTCATCATAATTTCTCAAACGGACCTGTCCGCGCGCCTGCACCTCCCACTTCTCACCCAAAGCTTTCTCATAAGAAACCACCGCTTTGAACTGCCCTGTCTGCCGCAAAGAGGGCTCTCGACTTTGAGGATGGAGACAAGCATCCGCCGAACAGAAAAATCCCTTGTATTGCACGCCCAAAGCCCCTCCCAACTCATTTTTGCAACTACTCCCCGCTCGTTGGGCACCGCTTCTGTCTCCCGAAAAAGAGGGGGCATAATAGCGAAAAGAAGCCGCCATTTCCCATTGGTCAAACAAAGTCGTATTCAGTCCGCAAACCAGTGCCGGAGAAGGTTTTTGAGTACTGATTTCCAAGCAAGATTCGCCAAAGACGTTCCAGCCTTGAAAAGAGCGATGAGCACTCAAGGAAATGCGACCACCAAGTCTTGAAATTTTACCTATCTGTCCCTGTGCCCCTTCGTTTTCAAGAGGAAAGACACCCGCAGTCAGCGCATAAGTACCATGACGCGTACGCCTTCTCACATCGACATACAAAGCCTCTTCCTCCGTGATTTTTCCGCGTTGCATCAGACCGGAAAGATTCAAAAGGGTGCTGATAGACCATTTCCCGGGAGACAGACAAAGCGCCACCCCGCGCAAGGCAGCACCATTACCATAAGACCAATAGGGTGCAATACCACTCCCCGACCGCCCAAACGAGCCAATCGATGAAAAACCACTCATTGAGAAACCACTCCACAGACACAGACCTTGCGAAAAACGGGCATTAAAATCCCCCACCACGAGCTGCTCCAGGTATCTCTTTCCCGAATACGCCACATAAAAGCGCGGGGCTGAAAACACCCCTTTCGAACCTCCGCCCCATGAACCATTGCCTCCTATGGCCGCCCGCACACGCTCTCCCCACGAAAAACGATATTTGGCCGCGGCTGTTCCCTTATCCGCCCCACGCCCGGGAACGCCCTCCCCTTTATAAGTTGTTCGGACAACCGCCTCGTGACGAATTCTACCGACCGACATAGAGGATTGCGAGAGAGGCAAATCGCTTTCCAAGTATGTAAACATCCGAAGCGCCTCAACAAAAAGCGATGAAAAGCCATCCAGACAAGCCAATTCCGTCCAGGACCATATATCCCCGTAGCGGCGCCGATAGTCGTCAAGCACTGCGCATTGATAATCACTCATCAGACCACTCTGCCGAAGTTGAAAAAGAGAGGCCGTATTGAGGGATAGAGGGTGTTCTGCCCACTCTTGAAAACGGCTCCAGCATTCCTCATCCAACTCCTCGATACTACCGGCGCCACATATAGACAGAGCCGCCTTTTCCCAAGGTTCGACCTGTGCGGGAAGTACAAGGGATAGACACAAAAATAGAAATACGAAAACAGCCCTCATCGTTTTTGCCACGAAAATAGAAAAGAGGGGCAAGAAAAATCAGAAAGTCAAAAAAAGTTTTTCCGTTTTTTTACTTACTTTTGTAAGAATGTGAAAACACAGCATCAGGCATGGAAAAAATCAAATTATACGATAAGGTGTTCAGGCCCTATATACCCTACGAGGAATTTATATGCGACATAGAAAAAACATGTCAAAAACTTAATCAAGATTATAAAGACTGTGGGATGGGGCAACAAGAAGACATTCCCATCATCCTTTGCGTTCTCAACGGCGCCATTCCCTTCACCGCGGAAGTGCTGCGACGCCTTGATTTCCCTTGCGAGCTATCGAGTTTGAAATTAAGCTCCTATGAGGGCACTTGCAGCACCGGCGAGGTCAAATTCAGCCAGCCCCTCACCTGCTCCGTCAAGAACCGCCGCATCCTGATTATAGAAGACATTGTTGATACGGGCTGCACCATTCAAGCCCTGCGCAAACATCTCCAGACCTTGGGAGCCAAAGACATACGCATCTGCACGCTTTTTTATAAAGAGGAAGCCTTTCGTTTCAAAGAAGAGTTTCAAATCGACTACTACGCCCGCAGCATACAGAACCAGTTTATCGTAGGATTTGGCCTGGATTATAATGAACTGGGAAGAAATTACAAAGACATCTATATTTTGGATGAATAAATCAAAAAATTATTACCTTTGTAAGAATTAAAAATGAAATTTGCGCAATTATTATGAAAATATCTTTATCAAGTTCACAACTTCTCGCCGGAATGATGATGGTTGCCAAAGCCATCCCCTCCAAGACTTCCAACCCCATTTTAGAAAACTTCCTTTGCGAGGCAGAGGGCACAACGCTGACTTTGACCGCCTCTGACGGAGAAATCACGTTGAAGACCATTTTGGAAGTTGATGAGGTTGAAGAGTCCGGCCGCATTGCCATTCCCGCCAAACAGATTACCGAATTGTTGAAAGAGTTGCCCGACCAGCCTTTGAAAGTGCACACGCTTGAAAACAATTGTTTTGAATGTACCTGGCTCAATGGTAACTCTACTTTCCCTTATGTAGATGCGGATGATTTCCCGGCAGTTGCAGGCGTGGATGAAAGCGCCATTGAGATTTCCATGCCCACCGAGACCTTGACGGAAGGTATTTCCAGCACGGTATATGCCACTTCGGATGACGAAAGCCGCCCGGTGCTGAATGCCATTCTTTTTGATATTGACGTGGATAGCACAACCTTGGTTGCCTCAGACACCCACAAGTTGATTTGCTACACCACCGGAGATATCCAGACGCAGGAAAAAGCCTCTTTCATCCTTCACAAGAAACCGGCTAACATCTTGAAAAACATCCTGGGAAAAGAGGAGACGGTAAAGATAAACTTTGACGGCAAGACAGCCATCTTCACATTTGGCGATACGGTAGCGACCTGCCGTCTTTTGAATGGCAAATACCCCGCCTATCGTAACGTCATCCCCACGAACAATTCCAGCATCCTGAAAATCGACCGCGTACAGCTTTTGAACGCCGTAAAACGCGTAGCTGTCTGTGCCAACAAAGCCTCCAACCAGATTCGTGTTGATTTGAGCGAAGGCAAGATTGAGATTACTTCACAGGATACAGGATTCAATACCAAAGCCTTTGAAAGAATCTCCTGTTTGTACGAGGGTGAAGACTTGTCCATTGGCTTCAAATCCACATTCTTGGTGGAAATTCTTTCCAATATGGGCTGCAATGAAATTGAGATTAAGTTTGCCGACGCACGCAAACCGGCTCTCATCAAGCCCGTAGATGAAGAAATGGGAAAAGAGAAAGTATGTGGCATCGTGATGCCCATCATGTTCTAAAATCCCGCGGCAATTTCTCATATTTCTGTTTAGATGGAATTAAAACTTGAACGCCCGTTGCTCTTTTTTGATATTGAAAGCACCGGGCTTGACATCAGCACCGATTGCATCATCGAACTCTGTTTTCTCAAGGTTTTTCCTTCGGGGGAAGAGCGCGTACGCACTTGGAGACTGAAACCTTGGGACTATGTCAATCGTTGTCAGCATCCCATCTCGCCCGGTGCCTCGCGCGTACACGGAATTAAAGATGAAGATTTGACGGATTGCCCTTGTTTCCACGAGGTTGCCACAGAGGTAATAGAATGGCTGGAAGACTGCGATCTGGCCGGCTACAACTCCAACAAATTTGACCTTCCGATGTTGGCGGAAGAATTAGAAAGAGCCGCCACCTATAAAAAGATTTCATGCGAAATTGACCTTCATCTTAAAAAAATGGTGGATGTGCAGACCATTTTCCACAAAATGGAGCCGCGCAACCTCAAAGCTGCCTACCGCTTTTACTGCGGAGGGGATGATTTTGAGAATGCCCATGCCGCCGAAGCCGACACCATAGCTACCTATAAAGTGCTGAAAGGCCAGTTGGATAAATATGCCGACAGCGAGATTAAAAACAATGTAGATTGGCTCGCAGCCTTTACGGATTTGGGAAAAAGTGTGGATTACGCCGGCCGCTTGAGTTGCGATGACAAAGGCGTGGTCTATATCAATTTCGGCAAACACAAAGGAAAAAGTGCAGAGGAAGTTTACCGCAACGAACCCAGTTATTTTGATTGGATTGAGCGCAGCGATTTCACCCTGGACACCAAAAAGCAGTTCCGTATCCTGAAAGAGCAATTTAAGGAGGCCGCTCGCAAGCCATTGGACGAATCGGCTCATTCCAACGCCGTCTCTGCGCTCTTCGACCACTTTTCTTCGCGATGAATATCCTGGTATATCGTCTTTCCGACCAAGCGGTCTATTCTCGCCCCGATACCACATTGGAGCGTGAAAGCAAGGTCTATTATATCCCGGAAGAGGTTGATTGCCTGTATAAAGTCCCGGTTGTCTATGTCCGCATCTGCCGAGCCGGAAAATGTATTGGCGAAAAATTTGCTGAGCGCTACTACGACAAACTTTACCCCGGCGTGCTGCTCTATGCCGGAGACCCCGCCTCCCCCGAGACCATTGCTTTCGGAAGTCAATACGATAAAAGTTCCTATATTGATGAAGGCAATGCTCTTGATCTCTGCCCGCCTCAATGCATCGCGCAAGCCCTTTCCCTTGCTACACGCAAACAAAGCGTACGCATTGGAGATTTGCTCGCCATCGAGTACGACAAGCCGGAGCGCGTAGAAATTGATGGGCAGGCATACATTTCATATTGACAACTCTTGGCGATTGTCAAATAATTTAGTACCTTTGCCTAGATTTAAGAAACAAAAATTATGAACCTCAGAGTAATTAAGAAAGATATCGATTTCTTCGTAAGCGAATTTATCGACGATTGCACAATCTGCGTAGCACTCAACGACGAATGCGACATCGCAAAAGTTGACGCTATCATTGACGAGGCCGTTGAACTCTATAACAATTTGAAGTTCAAGGTTAATCATCCTGATGCAAACCAGAAGAAAAAAGTTTATTATGCCGGTGTTACCAAAGAGATGTTTGAGTCTTTGGATGAGCTTTGCGAAAAATTGTCCGGCGCAATCAGCAAAAAATAAACAAGCGGATTTTTCGCTTGTTATCGCGGGCGTGTCGTAATTGGTAGCCGAGCCAGACTTAGGATCTGGTGCCGAGAGGCGTGGGGGTTCGAGTCCCTTCGCCCGCACAAAAAAGTTCAGCAGTTGCTGAACTTTTTTTGTTTTTGGGTATCAACCCATTTTACCAAACGCCATCAAATCCCAAGCGCAATGGCCGGATCAATGGATAAATTGATGCACATGGCACGCGCAACTTGCAACGTAGGCTCACGCTTACCCGTAAGGATTTCATTCAAGCGAGAGGCTGATATGCCAATCAACTTCGCCAATGCCTTTTGCGTCAGATTCATTTCATACATACGCAGACGCAGCACATCTATCAAAGTCGGTTTGCCTACAGAATAATGCACATCATCATAATCTGCCAAGAGATTAGACAAAAGAACCAACTCAACAGAATAAACATCATCCTCCGGCGTTTCCTCCGTAACGAGCGGCAAAAGCTCCTCAACACGAGCCTTCGCTGCCTGATATTGTTTTTCAGATTCCAAACGTGTCATATTTCTGTACAATTTATGTTATCGTAATCCTGATGGGTTCCGATAAAACGGATATAGACCATTTTAATTTTAAACTTAATTATCGCAATCAACCTATAATTGTTACCCTTAATATTAAAGACATACCTTTGATTTCCCACAGCATCCACGCTATTAAACGTCTTTTTCACATCCGCAAACGAATCCCAATCTGCTCGTTGCGTTTTATGAAACCACTCTTCTATGGCAGTTTTAGCGTCAGCATGCTGCGTATAAAACAACACCAAAGTCCTATGCGATATAATTCTCATCAGTTATACGATGTTTAACACATACAAAAGTAGCACAAAAATTCCACAAAACAAAATAAAATTACCAAAAGCGAAAGAAAAATTCAGAATATTGACCTGCCCTTGTGTGCCTATAGAAAATCGCAACAAATTGTTGTTGATTTCAAGATATTTTAGATTCCCGTCGGGGAGGTCGATGTGGGTTGCAAAAATCTACTAAAAACACTTCCGCGCGGATATTGGACGGAACGAGAAAATGCATCTGGCCACGTGTATTCCGATGGAGGTTTTGCGGAACTTCGCTCACGTTTCTTTGCCTATACTACAGACATCCCCGATATTTGCAAACCGTTCAATGCGGGATTAGCACAGATTCTTGAGGTTCTTCCGGTGATTATCAACGAAAGGACCAAAACGTTTGTCAGAAGCTAT
>CAJGBW010000058.1 GCA_904501835.1 uncultured Bacteroidales bacterium | reverse complement strand
CCCGCCGCTCCTGCGGCGGTGCGCGGGGGCGGGGCAGGCGCTGCGCTCTCCAGCGGCTCGCCCCGGCCGCAGCCGGCTCCCGCGGCCCCCGCAGCGCTCTCATTTCGGCGCGATGCGCCTCATTCCGAGCGCGCCCGCCACATTGTCTCCACCTCAAAATATCGTCGGGTGGAGAACTTCCGTTTCAATCCCAACACCGTCAGCGTGGAGGAATTGACGCGCTTGGGTTTTACTCTCAAACAAGCCCAAAGCATTGATGCCTACAGACAGAAAGGGGGACGCTTCCGAAGAAAAAGCGATTTTGCCAAGTCTTATGTCGTGAGTGATAGCCTTTTTCGCCGTTTGGAACCCTATATAGATATTCCCTTACTCGATTTGAACCTCGCCGATTCCGCTGCCTTTGATGCTTTGCCCGGCATCGGTGGCTATTTTGCCCGACAGATGGTGCAGCGCCGAAAGCGTTTGGGTGGAAGCTATAGTGACGTGCGCCAATTGCTTGAAATTTATCATTTTACGCAAGAAAAACTGGATAAAATCGTAGAATTTGTTCAACTCGATTCTGCCTTTATGCGTCCTTATCCCTTGTGGGATTTGCCTGCGGATTCGCTGCGTAAGCATCCTGCCATCGGCAATTATGCTACAGCCCGTTCCCTCGTTTTTTACCGCGAGCACAATCCACCGTCCCTGTGGACCTTGCAGGGCTTGCTCGATGCCGCTGTGATTACCCCCGAGCAATATACCCGTCTTTCCTTGTGCTACCTCGCTCCCCCTGCGAAATAATTTGCCAAAATCCCCGTAAATCGGTATCTTTGTATGATAAGTTTGTGAGAAAATGAGCCACGTGAATTTTCCCAAAATAGCTAAAAACACCCTGCTTCTGTATGTCAGGATGTTTTTGATTATGGCGGTATCTTTATACACATCTCGTGTTATTTTGGATACTTTAGGGGTGTCTGATTATGGCATATATATGCTTGTTACGGGCTTTATTTCCATTTTTACCTTTGTTAGCCAAACCTTAGTTTCTTCCTTACAACGTTTTCTCAATGTTGCGATGGGAAAAGGAGAAGACGGAGATAGCCTATGTAAGGTCTATATCATGGGAATCAATATATTTATTATATTCTCCCTTATCTTGCTTCTTATCGGTGAAACTGTGGGATTGTGGCTAATCACTCATTATTTGAATATCCCCGTTGGACGAGAGGATGCCGTATTTTGGGTATATCAGTTGTCTCTAGTGACAATGATTATTCAGCTATTTAGAATTTCAGATAGTGCTCTGATTATTTCGCATGAAAAAATGTCCTTTTATGCGTATGTCAGTATTTTTGAGGCTGTTTTGAAGTTATTGGCTGTTTTTATTTTGAAAGGGAGTGGTTTTGATAAACTCATATTTTACGCATGGTTATATTTAGCGGCCAGTGTATTGATTAATATAATATACAGGATTTATTGTAGAATTACTTTCTCATCCTGCAGATATCGTTTCTTTTGGGATAAGAGCTTGTTCCGGAATATGTTCAGTTTCTCTGGGTGGATGATTATGAGTGATGGCGCCAGAACCGTCTCTATTCAAGTGGAAAATATTTTCTTAAATAATTTCTATTCGGTGGCCGCTAATGCAGCAAGGGGAATTGCATCGCAAGTATATAATTCTATAAATCTCTTTCTTGTTAATTTCCAGACGGCATTTACCCCTCAATTAATGAAAAGCTATGCCGCTGGCGAAGATTCGAAACATGCACAATTATTATATAAATCTTCAAAATTCTCGTATTATCTTTTTCTATTATTATTAATTCCTGTTGTTTCAAACTTAGAAAGTTTGTTGTCTATATGGCTGGTTGATGTGCCCACATATACGCGAGAGTTCTGTGTGTATGTGTTGTTTGCTTATTTGGCAGATGCTATGGCGCACCCTTTATATACATCTCTTCGGGCAAATGGAAATATCCGTGGCGCACAGTTGATAATTTCTTTTGGATTTATTATTCAACTAATAGTGAGTTATTTTCTTATGAGAGCTGGATATCCTCCGTATTTTGTATCAGTCCTCATCATGATTAGCCACATTATACATTATTTTGTCTACTTATTTTTCTGTCAGAAATATGCCGGCTTAATGATTAAAGATTATTTGAAGTTGGTTATACTACCCATTGTAACAACGACCATTGTTGCTTTTATTTTGCCGATTTTCTTAAAATCGGAATCTGGTAATTTTCTCAATACTTTAATCTTGTTTGTGGTAGACGCATGTTGGGTTCTTTTTTCGATTTATATCTTTGGATTAAGTAAAACAGAAAAAGGGTATTTATCAAACGCAATCGCTACAAAATTTAGCATTAAACGTAAATAGCTTATGGGAAATCCTCGAGTTATAGCCGTATATTTACCTCAGTTTCATGCAATTCCGGAAAATGACGCTTGGTGGGGAAAAGGTTTTACAGAATGGGTGAATGTGAAAAAAGCGCGTCCTGTGTATCGTGGTCATTATCAACCCAAGCTTCCTTCCGAATTGGGATTTTATGATTTAACAGAACCTCAGGTGCGTGAGCAGCAAGCTCAGTTGGCAAGCGAGGTCGGAATTGAAGGTTTCTGCTATTGGCATTATTGGTTTGGAAATGGAAGACGGCTTTTAGAACGACCTTTTTCTGAAGTTGTTGATTCCGGTAAACCTGATTTCCCTTTTTGCCTGGCCTGGGCGAATCATTCTTGGTCCAATAAGACCTGGACTGCACACAATGGGGGAAAAAGTACGATGTTGATGGAGCAGTTATATCCGGGCAAGGAAGATTTTCAGAATCACTTTTTTGCTGTCTTACCAGCATTTAAAGATGAACGATATATTCTTGTCGATGGGAAACCCATTTTCTTTATTTTTGATCCTTATTTTGAGCAGGTACAGGATTTTATGAAACTTTGGCAAAAGCTAGCCATAGAGAACGGATTGAAAGGCATACATTTTGTCGCAATGGTTTTGAGTCGTCCAATTCGCGTGAAAAAGTCACTTTCGGAACGAATCTCGAATCTTCATTCTTTGGGCTTTGATGCCGTTAATACCATAGGCACAACCAAGGCCGAGTTGTCGCACAACCCTTTAAAAATATATGGGCAACTTTTTTTGAATAAGTTGGGTATCAAGACCTTGGTACGTTATAGACAACGTGATATAAATCGTAATATCTTCTCTAAAGAAGACTCAATGGAAAATGTTTACCCGACTACTATTCCGAATTGGGATAGAACACCCCGTTGTGGTAAATCATGCGTAATTTATACGGATAGTACCCCAGAGGCCTATGAGGAACAACTGAAAAAAGCAATATCGCTGGTATCAAATAAAGCTCCCGAACATCAGTTGATCCTCGTCCGGTCTTGGAATGAATGGGGAGAAGGAAATTACCTTGAACCCGATATAAAGTATGGTCGTGGCTACCTAGATGCCATCAAACGCCTACTCCGCAAAGAGGGATAGGATGTTCAAGATGACCTTGGAGGCTTTTTCCATGCTTTCGAGGGGTACAAATTCCATTTTTCCGTGGAAGTTGTGACCACCGGCAAAGATATTGGGGCAGGGTAGTCCCATAAAGGAAAGGTTAGCTCCGTCTGTGCCACCACGAATGGGTTGAATCTTCGGCTCAATGCCTTCCATTTTCATGGCTTCCATCGCCTTTTCTACAATGAAATAATGCGGTTCTACCTTTGAACGCATATTATAGTATTGGTGACGGATATTGACCGTAGCCGTTCCTTCTCCATATTTCTGATTGATCTGGTCTACGCAGGCTTGCATCAAGGCCTTTTTCTCTTCGTATTTTTCCAAGGAATGGTCACGGATGATGTAGGTGGAGCTGGCGTTTTCTACGCTTCCTTCTGCGGCAATCACGTGGAAAAATCCCTCATAACCTTCGGTCAGTTCGGGTTTTTCACCGGCAGGAAGCAGGCTGTCCAATTCCATCATAATGCGGATGGCGTTTTTCATTTTTCCTTTTGCGTAGCCGGGATGCACATTGCGACCTTGGATGTTGATGGTAGCGGCAGCGGCATTGAAATTCTCAAATTCCAATTCTCCGATAGCTCCTCCATCCATGGTGTACCCATATTGAGCACCGAATTTTTCCACATCGAATTTGACGACGCCCCTTCCGATCTCTTCGTCAGGGGTAAAAGCGATGCAGATGGGGCCATGTTTGAATTCAGGGTGCTCCATGATGTACTCGACGGCGCACATAATCTCTGCAATGCCGGCTTTGTCATCGGCTCCGAGTAGGGTGGTGCCATCAGTGCAAATCAGGGTTTGTCCCTTGTAGTCAAGCAGTTCGGGGAATTCGCTGGGTTTGAGGAAGAGCCCTTCTACCCCTTTCAAGGCAATGTCGCCACCCTCATAGTTCTCAATGATTTGGGGCTTGATATCTGCGCCGCTTGCATCGGGAGAAGTATCCACGTGGGCAATGAAACCAATGGCGGGAATCTCTTTTCCGGGACAGTTTGAAGGGATTTTACCCATGACATAACCGTACTCGTCCAATTCGGCTTCTACACCCATGGAAACGAGTTCATCTTTGAGCAGCCCAAGCAACTTGAGTTGTTTGTCGCTGCTGGGTTGGCTCTCTGAACTTTCATTAGACTGTGTGTCAATGGACACATAGCGTAAGAATTTATCAATTATTTTTTCCATTTCGTAAGGTCGCATAAATCATGTAAGCAATCAAAAGCAAGTAGGGTACGATGGCAATGTACTCTGCGCCACTGGCCAAGGCGCCTTCTGCAGCGGTATTCCATCCTTTCATAAAGAAATCAACCCCTGCAAATTTCAAAATCGCACTGACAACACCCATCAAGGCGCCGCCGGCAATGAAACCGCTGGCAATCAAAGTACCCTTGTCACCGCGGGCACGATTGGTCTCTTCATTCTTGCTGCGGCTGGTAACGAACCAGGAAATGGCACCACCTACGAGCAAAGGAAGGTTGAGGTCAATAGGAATGAACATACCCAGACAGAATGCCAATGCGGGGATTTTGCAGAAATTCAACACCAAAGCGATAGCGGCACCGATGCCGTAAAGAAGCCAGGGAGCGCTGCCTCCATTCATCATGGGCTTGATCAGGGCTGCCATGGCATTGGCTTGAGGGGCCACCAAAGCGTTTTCTCCGGTGAATCCGTAGGTCTTGTTGAGTACGAGCATCACGCCGCTCACCGTAACGGCTGCCACCAAGGTACCGATAAATTTCCATGCCTCTTGTTTGGCAGGGGTGGTGCCGATGGTATATCCGATTTTAAGGTCGGTGATAAAAGCGCCGGCGGAGGATAGAGCCGTACAAACGACACCGCCAATCAACATGGCGGCTACCATACCGGAATTTCCTTGCAGACCGGCTGCCACCAATACGAGTGCGGTGATAATCAAGGTCATAATAGTCATGCCACTCACAGGGTTGGTGCCTACGATGGCGATGGCATTGGCGGCCACGGTGGTGAAAAGGAAAGAGATGACCGTGACAATGACCAGACCAATCAGCGCCTGCCAGATGTTTTCAACGACACTGCCGAATGCAAAGAATGCGAAGATACAAAGCAAGGTGATGATGGTTCCGAAGATGATGGTGCGCATCGACAAGTCCTTGTCGGTGCTGTCTGTATTGACAGAAGCATTGTCTTTTTTCTTGAATTCGCCTGTTGCCAATTGTACGGCCGATTTGATGACAGGGAAAGATTTGATAATGCTGACAATACCGGCGGTGGCAATACCACCGATACCGATATGGCGTGCGTACTCTTTGAAAATTTGGTCGGCGGACATTTCTCCAATGGTGCGGCTGATGCCTGTGCCCATAAGGTCAATGATTTCCGTTCCCCAGATTAAGTTCATCACAGGGATGATAACCAACCATACCAGGAAACTACCGCAACAAATAATAAAGGCATATTTAAGTCCTACGATATAGCCCAAACCCAAAACGGCTGCACCGGTGTTGAGTTTGAGGAGGACTTTGGCTTTGTCTGCGATGGTGGCACCCCAGCTGACGAAAGTGGTGCTGATGGTCTCTGCCCATGCTCCTAAAGAGGATACGACAAAGTCATACAAACCACCGATAATACCGCTGACTACCAAGGTTTTAGCGCCGCTTCCGCCCTGTTCTCCGCTGATGAGTACTTTGGTGGTGGCGGTCGCTTCAGGGAAGGGATATTTGCCGTCCATTTCCTTGACAAAATATCTTCTGAAAGGAATGAGGAACAAAATACCCAGGACGCCGCCTAACAAGGATGACAGTACCATTTGGGTAAAATTGATTTCCAATCCCAAAATGTAGATGGCGGGCAGGGTGAAAATAGCACCGGCCACAATAGAGCCGGAACAAGCACCGATGGATTGCACGATGACATTTTGTCCGAGCGCATTTTTCTTGCCGAGTGCAGAGGACATTCCGACGGCGATGATGGCAATGGGAATGGCTGCCTCAAATACCTGTCCGACCTTCAAGCCCAAATAGGCTGCGGCCGCAGAAAAAATCACCGTCATGATGATTCCGAGCATGACGGAATAAGGGGTTACTTCTTTTAATGGTTTGTTCATATTTGATTCGTTTTTGATTTTACTTAAAACATGATTCCAAGTTGAATGTTGAGCATATCACCCGCCAACCTGTCCGTGTTGAGCCGATAGCTGGCGTCTATTCGGAGGAATTTGATGTTGATTCCCACACCCAAGGAGGTATAACTGGGGATGGGAGTATTTCCGCCCCAATTGTAACCGGCACGTAAGGATAAGACTTTATAGAAATTCACGGCAATTCCTCCACCGATTCGAGGATTCCATAATTTGTTTTCCTTATTGACTAAAAAGGATTCGTATTCGGCGCCGATTTCCATTCCGACTTTTTCCCAATCTTTTTTATATCCTAATCCGCCGACAAGCGAAAGGGGTAATTTATATTCGATATCTCCGTATGACAAGGATGAACTGAGGTTTCTCAATCCTACGCTGGCACGAAATCCTTGAATGTCTAACATGCCGAAGAAATCACCGGCAAAAAGTTGTCTTTTCCCTTCCGGACCAGTCTCAAATAGATATTTTCCGTTTACTCCTATAGAGAATATAGGTAGCAGTCGTACGCCGACAGATGCGTTGATGATGTGGTTGTTGTTGCGCAGGGTGTTGATGATATTACCTCCGTTGTCGGTAAAGGTCAGTTCGGGGCCGAATCCACCTATGTAGGAAAGTCCGTAGCCCATAATGCCATGGGTGAATGAGCCGCTTGCTTGGAGATAGTGATTGTTCGTCGGCTTGTATTGCTGCCAGGCGGCATGAAATCCCATTTTTTTATCTTCACTGAACAGGAGTTTTGCGGGATTGTTGCTTGCTGCCATACCAAAGGGGGTAAACAGGGAACTGATACCTCCCATAGCCATGGAATGAGCATCGTGCGATAAGGTACACCAAGGCATGGCCGTGTAGGATTGCCCGTTTAACATAAGGCATCCGCACAGAGCGATACATAGGGTAAGCCATCGTTTTTTCATTTTATAATCGTTTTTCTAAAACTTGCATTTTCGTAGCAGACTACGAGTTGATAGATACCGGGGGCATAGCCGCTCATGTCAATCACAGCAGGGGATGACGCTGAGCCCCATTGTTTCCCTTGGTATATTTTCTGTCCGGCAGAATTGTAAAGGTGGAGGTCAAATTCCTTCTCGTCGCCGTATGAAATTCTGAGTAAGTCAACCACGGGGTTGGGATATACATTGACCTCTCCGATATTCGGTGGAGGGGTTGTTGTCACAATTTGCTGGATAGGATGACTTTCGGATAAATTACCGCAGTAGTCTTGGGCGCATATACTAAGGTAATAGTTCTGATTGCTTTTGGGGAGATGAATGCAGGTGTCAATGCGTTCTCCTGTCTTGAAATCTCCATTCTCGATGATAAGGTCTGTAATTCCGTTGTCCGGGGTACCGGGATTTTTCCTCTTTTCCAATTTTTCTCTGTCTTCGGACCAACTGATAATATATTGGTGCGCAGCGCCCATAGGACCGTCATCAGCGGCTTCCCAACTCAATCTGACCTCTTGCAGTTCAACCTTTGCCTGGAAGTTTTCTATGGCTTTCGGTGCCAGCGAGTCTCCGTAGCAAAGGGCTCCGTAGGCATCAACCACAGGGCCGATTTGAAGTTTTG
>CAJGBW010000057.1 GCA_904501835.1 uncultured Bacteroidales bacterium | reverse complement strand
TGTTCCACTCACAGCGTTCTCAATCAAAATACCTGCAATTTTTTTATCACCCACATAGATATCGTTGGGCCATTTGATCTGCGCCTGAATGGAAAATTTACCCAAATAGCGCACGACACTCACGGCAGCAGTACGACTGAGTCGGAAACTCTCTTTAACAGGCAATCCATCGGGCGAAAAGCAGCGAAAATCTTTCAAAAGAATGGAGAATAGCAGATTTTGTCCCTCTTCTGAATCCCATCGATTGCCTTGTTGTCCGCGTCCGTCAGTTTGGCAGAATGCGGCAATGACTGACAAATTGTCAAGTCTGTCAAACTCCTCTATGGCCTTTTTGTTCGTAGAATCAAGGATATCATACCATATAATTAAATTGTGTGTCATATTGGAGCATTTTTTGTATCTTTGCAAGACTGCAAATTTACAAAAAAGACGAATAGAATGGCGCAGAAAAAGAACAGTAAAAAAAATAAGCCTAAAGTGGTAAAAATCAATTTTTCATGGCTGTACGTTATTTTAACCATAGCCATCATCTGGATGATTTTCAACCCGTCAGGTGGCGGAGCAAATCCGCAGAAAATTGAATGGGAAGAGGTGAAGGAAATGGCAGCCAAAGGCGATGTGCAGGAAATTGCTTTCGTACGCAATGAATTTTTGGGTAAAGTGACGATTAAAGCCGACCGTTTGGGTGAGTATGCCGATAAATTCGGAGGCAAACTTCCTAAACGTTCCCCTCATTTTACCTTCTTGGTGTCTTCTACCTTCAACGCGGAGGAAATGTTTGGCGAAGTCAATTCAGCTTTGCCGGTCGATAACCGGTTCAAACTTGTTATTGAAAACGACGATAAATTCTGGTCCAATGCCCTTGAGTGGCTGCTTTTCCCCATCATCATGATTTTGATGTGGGTGTTTATGATTCGCAGTATGTCGCCCAAAGGCGGTCAGGGTGGTCCTGGAGGGATGTTCTCGGTCGGACGTTCTACCGGCAAATTGGCGGATAAAAACAAAGTCAGTGTCACATTCAAAGATGTGGCCGGTCTGTATGGAGCCAAGGAAGAGGTGATGGAAGTAGTGGATTTTCTTAAAAATCCTAAAAAATATACGGCTCTGGGCGGTAAAATCCCCAAGGGTGCCTTGTTGGTAGGCCCTCCGGGTACCGGTAAAACCTTGCTTGCCAAAGCGGTAGCAGGGGAGGCCAATGTACCTTTCTTCTCGATTTCAGGCTCTGATTTTGTGGAAATGTTTGTCGGTGTGGGAGCATCCCGCGTCCGCGACCTTTTCCGTCAGGCAAAAGAAAAGTCTCCCTGTATCGTCTTTATCGATGAGATTGATGCCGTGGGTCGTGCCCGTGGTAAAAATGCAGGTTTTTCTTCCAACGATGAAAGAGAAAACACGCTCAATCAATTGCTTACCGAAATGGACGGCTTTGATTCCAACAGTGGAGTGATTATTCTGGCGGCTACCAACCGTGCCGATATTTTGGATAAGGCGCTGATGCGTGCCGGACGATTTGACCGTCAGATTCATGTGGATTTACCCGATTTGAACGAAAGAAAAGAGATTTTTACCGTTCATTTGCGTAAGATTAAATTGGCGTCCGACTTTGATTTGGATTTTATTGCCAAACATACGCCCGGTTTTTCCGGTGCCGATATCGCCAATGTTTGTAATGAAGCAGCCTTGAATGCTGCTCGCAACAATAAGTTGGCGGTTGATAAACAATCCTTTACCGAGGCTGTGGATCGCATTATCGGCGGTTTGGAAAGAAAGAACAATCTGATTACTGAAAAGGAAAAAGAGTCGATTGCTCATCACGAAGCCGGTCATGCTACCGTAAGCTGGTTGTTGCCCAATGCCGATCCTTTGTTTAAGGTAACCATCGTTCCTCGTGGTCAAAGTCTGGGTGCAGCCTGGTATCTTCCCGAAGAGCGCCACATCGTGACCAAAGAGCAGATGATGGACAAGATGTGCTCCCTGATTGGAGGACGAGTGGCTGAAGAAATCGTGTATGGACAGCCTTCTACCGGAGCTTTGAATGATTTGGAGCGCCTCACGACCATGGCCTATTCCATGGTAAAATATTATGGTATGAGCGAAAAGGTTGGTTCGCTTTCCTATTACGACAGCACCGGCTCCCGCGGCTATGATTTTCATCTTCCCTATAGCGAGCAGACAGCCATCCTGATTGATGAGGAAGCCAAAAATATCATCCGTCAGGTACAAGATTTGACTCGTCAGATTCTAACCGAACACAAAGAACAATTCCTGCAAGTAGCCGCTCTATTGAAAGAAAAAGAAGTTATTTTTGCAGACGATATGGAAAAGATATTCGGCCCCAAGGTTGGCGGACAGCCTGAACAGACGGTCGATGAACAAAATGAAACCTTATGAAATCACTAATCACACGTACCATTTCAGGAATAGCCTTTGCTATCATTATGGTAACCGGCCTGCTGGTGAATAAATTCACCTTTGCAGCCCTGATGTTGCTAATCATGGTGGGTTGTCTAATGGAGTTTTATTCCATGACCATGAGAAAGCGTTTCAAGACTTCCAGAGCCATGGCCATTATCTCCGCTGTCATCTTGTTCCTTCTGGCATTCGGAATCGGCGCATTTGGATGGTCCGGACGCATTTTGGGCTTGGCATTCATCCCTGTCATCTTGGTTATGAGCGCTTCCTTATATACGAAGGATCGTGACAGCTTCGGAGAATTCGCCAATCTTTATACAGGACTTCTTTACATTGCTTTCCCTTTGACGATTACCAATTTTGTGGTTTTCCAGAATAACCAATTTCAGGGCATCATCATGCTGGCCTTCTTTATCATCGTGTGGGCCTCTGATGTAGGTGCATACTGTTTCGGAATGGCATTGGGACAGAAATACGGCAAGAAATTATTTCCCGAAATCTCACCCAAAAAGTCTTGGATTGGTGCCATTGGTGGTTTTATAACCGCGATGGGAGTAGCTCTGCTGATGGGACATATCGGATGGATCAATGCACCTTGGTATCATTGTCTGGCATTGGGTGCCATTATGGATGTGTTCGGCGTGTATGGCGACTTGTTTGAATCCCAATGGAAACGCCATTACGCCATCAAAGACAGTGGTAATATCCTGCCGGGACATGGCGGATTCTTGGACCGCTTTGACAGCGCCCTCTTTGCCATCCCTATGGGAGTTATCTACCTTTCCTGCTTTAAGATTTTTGTCTTTTAGCGAACACTTTCACAGCCGTCAGGCTTTGTTGGAAGCATCTTCTTCAATTAGCTTAAGCAACAAATCGATAGCCTCCGATTCCGCTACATGGCGTCGGAGGGCTTCTTTTCCTTTGTAGATAGATACTTTTCCGTTGCCCTCACCCACATAGCCCCAATCAGCATCGGCCATTTCACCGGGACCATTGACAATACAACCCATGACCGCAATGACCAATCCTTTCAAATGGGACGTCCTGCGCTGTACCTCGTTGAAAGTTTCTTCCAGATTGTACATCGTGCGGCCACAGCCGGGGCAGGCAACGTATTCGGGTTTGTAGAAACGGCGGCGGCAGGCCTGCATCAATTCGTCTTCCAGATAGTGACAAAAGTCATCCTCGATGCCCGGACATTGGATTTCCACACCATCTATCTCCTTGTCGAATAACTTTTTACCAAAATCACAAGCGGCATCTAGCATCAGGCGCTCGCGTGTCGTGTTACCATAAAGTGCATGGGCCATTTTATTTTCGTCCACAGAGCAGGATTGTAGGGATGATTGGCTTAATCCGGCATAGCGCTCCGACAAAAAACGGGCAATGGGGAGTTCATTGACGGGGGATTCGGTCAAAGAAACCCGCAATGTATCACCAATACCCTCTGACAACAAGGTGGAAATTGCTACACAGGATTTGATGCGTCCTGAATCGCCATTTCCAGCCTCTGTAACGCCCAAATGAAGAGGGTAGTGCATATCTTCCGCTTCCATCGCTTGACACAGCAAGCGGTAAGCATCCGTCATGACACGGGTGTTACTGGCTTTCAGAGAAACGACGATCTGATTAAAATCAAACTCCCGGCACATCTTCAGCCACTCCATCGCGGCTTCTTTCATTCCCAAAGGAGTATTGCCATATAATTCAGTGATTCGTTTACCCAAAGAGCCATGATTGAGTCCGATACGCAAAACCGTCTTATACTCCTTGCAGACTTCAATCAGTTTACCCAACTGCTCGCGCGCCTTGTCAAAATCAGGATGAAAATTACCCGGATTGATTCTGACCTTTTCCACCACCTTGGCTGCTTCGATGGCAATATCTGAAGAGAAATGCACATCTGCCACCAAGGGCACATTGCAGCCGGCTTCATTTAAGGCTTGACGTATTTGTGCCAAGGCTTTTACATCTGATAGCGCCGGGGCGGTCAAACGAATCATTTCTGCTCCCGCAGCAGCCAATTCCAGGCATTGTGCTACGCTGGCTTCCACATCCGCTGTATGGGTGTTACACATGGTTTGTACCACCGCCGGAGATTTGTGTCCGCCAATGATTAAAACGCCTCCAAGAGGCTTTCTAACGTAGATTTCTTGGGTATTCATACGCTTATCTGATTTCATTCAGTTCCAATTCCAACCTGCGACGGGCTTCATCCCTCAATTCCTTATTGGTCCGTCCTTCTCTTTTGGTCAGTTGGTAATGGATGCCGACGGAGAAAATAAAGTTGTATGGGTAGGCGAAACGATAATAATAAGGGCTGTTGTAGTCGGGACGATAGAGTGAGGACATGGAGTATTTGACGCTGGCCATCAGGTGAATTTCGATGGGATCAAAAACAAATCCTATACCCGCACCGCCCTTCAGACCATAATCCCAACGGTTGTTGTAGTCGGTAAAACTATTTTTGAAGGCTTCTTCTACATTGTCTCCTCTTCGGTCAATGCTAAGTCGATACCCTCCGTACAAGCCAATGTCTGCCATGATTTTCATTTTCCAAAAATCCACGTGCAGGTGTGCTAAAAAAGGTACTTCCACAGTCGTCATAACCGCCGATGATTCCTTGGTCTTAAGGTCTAGCACCAATTCGCTTCCGGAGTCATTCTGCTGAAAGCGATAGCCCTCCTGGGCATAAAAAAGACCGAATTTGAAGCCGAAATAGGGCATATAATTAAACATTTTTCCATATTTCGTATAGTACACACCTACATTGATAGGCAAGAATTGACTTTCCTGCTTCTTTTGCGGATTCCAAGACACACGGCACATGGAATAGCCATACTGTACACCCAACATGGAGTAATCATTGATGGGGCGTCCACTCTGAATCTGTACCGTGTCCAGAAAAGTTTCATTATATAAAAGTGTGCTGTCTGCCTGACTGATGACGCTTTCCGCCCTTGTATTAAGGGAGAACAGCAGTGCTATCAGCGCTATGCTTGGGAGCATCACTGAACAACGTTTGGATGTTGACATCTTGTTCTATATCTGTTTTTTCTTTTAACTCAAATATGCTTTCTCCATTTTGCAATTTGTAGAGACGGACTTTTTCCGCCTGTCTTCTTTCCAACAGACTGCCCGTATCCAGCAAGCCGTTCTTATTCGCGTCTTCCGTGATACGGATGCAGTATTTTCCGGCTTTCAAATAGGGGAATAGCAAAGTACTGTTCTTTTCAATGGTATAACTTCTATGGACTTTCGCAATCTTTTCATCCATCAAATCCACAATATAGGTACCAGTCGTGATACCATCGATTTTGAGCGTCATACTGCTCGCGTTCTCATCTTTGGGGAGTGAGACTTTCACATCCAGGCTATCATTGTAGAATCCATTGATATCCATGAATTTACGATGCGGTATTTTAAGAATATATTCATATCCCTCCTGGAATTTGTCGCGCGGACGGATTATGTATTTGCGCAGATTCAGGGAGTCCTGTGCCAAGGTGTAACGGCAGCTGCTTTCCTGTTGTTTGGGATTAATGGATTTGAGACGGAGAGAATCCCATCCATCTTTTACGATAGGATATTTGAATTCGATGACAAAGCCATTCTGCTCAATAAATTCAGGCTTGGCATCCACCGTAAACACACAGGTGGTATCTTCCTTTTTAATTTCTTTTTTCGGTTTTTTAGCGGCGGCTATCAGTTTCTTATCTTTCGTCAATTTGACCGTCTCTAACGTCTTGACAAGCACACCGGTACTGTCGGTTTTCCAGTAATCCACATTCAGGAAAAAGGTATCCATTTGAGGTTTGGGGTCATTGACCCAGATTTCCAAACTGTCTTTCTCAAAATTGAACTGGGTGATGAGTTTGCGGCGGGGAATACCCTTTATCCACAAGGAATCGATACGGGCATTTGGCGCCATAAAGGTGATATAGGCCGTTCTTTCTCCCACACGTTCCTTATTGACTATCATTTGTTTAGACGGTTTCTCCTTGAAGAGCAGCAAATTCTGTTCGGCAGGGCGAGCCAGGCAATTGACGGTATCTTCCAAGTCGTATTTCATCAATTGAGGCAGAGAATCACGAATCTTGAGACTCGGCTGTATCAGGCTATCGATAAAGGCGACCTCGTCATTGTCCGGATCATAGATATTATTGCCGCCGTTATCCATAATGGCATACATGCGGTATAAAGTATCCTGAATGTTGCGCAGGCAGAAATAGCCCCACACGTCGGTCTTACAGGCTGCATCAGGACGATGTTTGAAGATGGCCGAATCGCTGTGGTCTTTATAGAGCATCACCGTCGCACCTTCTACCGGAGCCAAAGTCTGGCTATTTCGAACAGTACCGCTAATCAGCATGGAATCCACGCGGTCTCCGGTGGAAAATACCAAAGAGTAACCGGGAAAGGGATTGCCTTCGTTATTGTCGGCAATTGCACCCGTCAAATCCAACACATAGGTCTTGGCGGAATCCAGTTCGCCCTCAAAGCTCACGACGAGACTTTTTTCTCTGATTTTATAAGTGGGCTTTTTCTCCAAAGGGGGAGAGAGGTAGATGTTTTTACTCTCTTTCACCACCACATATTCATTAAAGGTCACTTTCAGTTTGGTGCCTTTGCGGGGAACATTCAGCGATGACTGAAGAGGCTCCACTTTGACCACCAAGGGAGGAATGGTGTCTTTCGGTCCACCGGTGGGCGGCGTCGTGGTGTTGGCACAGGAGGGAGAGAACATCATGGCGCCCAATGCCAAAGCAATGGGCAGGGCCAACATATATTTTTCTATGCGTTTCTTCATACAGTCAAATCGGTTCGGATTACTTTTTCCATACCCTCAATGTTGTTAAGCTTGACAATCAACGAATCAAGCTCTTTGGTGTCGTGGACATAGACTTCCAGATTTCCGTCAAAAACGCCCGCCTCGGCAGAAAGATTGAGTTTGCGCATATTGATATTCATCACCAAAGAAATGGTTCGGGAAATTTCATTCAAAATGCCCAAGCGGTCGATGCCATTTAAGGATAAACGCACCAAATACGCGTTTTCCTGCATACTTTTCCACTCGGGAAGAATGATTTTATTACCATATTTGGAAGCCAATGAATTGGCATGAGGGCAGAATTTCTTATGAATCGTTACAACACCATCATCGCCTAAAAATCCCACTACGTTGTCGCCGGGAATGGGATGGCAACAATCGGCAATAATAAATTTATGTTCGGTTTGGGTCGTGGTTTTTTCTTCTGTCTTCTTGCCGCTGGAGAAAAGACGGGACAAGCTCCATCCTGTTTTCTTGGCCTCGGACATAATGATTTTTTCATCCTTATTGCCCTTGAAGTGGCTTTGGATATCATCTTTGGCTTTCTTGGTCTGTACAAAGTCAAGCCACTCACGCTTGGGCTCACCATTGTCAGTTGTCAGAATTTCCACCTGGTCGCCGGAGCGCAATACCTGACTGAGTGAGACCAGTCTCATATTCACTTTCGCTGCAATGGCTTTTCGACCGATTTGGGTATGGATGGAATAGGCAAAATCCAGGGCTGTAGCACCTTTCTGAATGCTTTTCTGATCTCCCTGAGGCGTGAAGACATAGATATTGGGGGTCACCAAATCCTGATGAATCATATCCAGCAAATCCAGGGAAGAAACATTGCTGTCCACCAGAATACCCTGAATTTTCTTGAGCCACAAATCCATTTCGTTGTTTTCGCTGGAAATATAGCCCTCTTTCTTGTAAGCCCAATGGGCGGCAATACCTTTTTCCGCGATATCATCCATGCGGCGGGAACGAATCTGCACCTCTATCCAAGAACCGGAATTGTTCAACACGGTGCAATGCAGCGCCTCATAGCCATTGCTTTTGGGACTTTTAATCCAATCTCGCGTACGTTCCGCCTTGTAACTGTACATCGCTGTAATGGTCGTAAAGATACGATAGCAATACTCTCTTTCTTCATCGATGGAGGTACAGGGATTGTCAAAAATAATGCGGATGGCATAAATATCATAGACCTGATCGAAGGTGACCTCTTTGGTCTTCATCTTATGCCAGATAGAATAAGGAGATTTAACCCGCTGCTTGATTTCAAACTGTATTCCGTTTTTTTGCAGGGCCGCTTTGATAGGGGAGACAAATGTGTTGATTTCTTCATTGGCAGAAGCCATTTTGCTATCAACCGCCTGAGTGATTTCGTGATAGGCTTGCGGCTCTTTATATTTGAGCCAGATATCTTCCATTTCCGACTTGATTTCATACAAACCCAGGCGATAAGCCAAAGGAATGAAGACAAACATGGTCTCGGAAAGGATTTTCTCCCTTTTGAACTCGGGCATGAATTCGATGGTGCGACAGTTGTGCAGGCGATCGGCCAATTTGATGAGCACCACGCGCACGTCATCATTCAAAGTCAGAAGAATGCGCTTGAAATTCTCGGCCTGTAAGCTTCTCTCCTTTGCTTTTTCCTCTTTATCAAGTACATTCTTGATTTTAGTCAGACCATCGACCAGAGAAGCGACCTTTTCGCCGAAATTGCGGCTGATATCCTCTACGGTATAGCTGGTATCTTCAACGACATCATG
>CAJGBW010000056.1 GCA_904501835.1 uncultured Bacteroidales bacterium | reverse complement strand
GACCATGAGAGGACGAATTTGTGGTGTTCTGGAGATGCCTCTTGAATTTGGGCAACAGTGTTGCCCGAATTCACAAAGTCTGCTCTAGTTTCCAATTGGAGCAACACTGTTGCCCCAATTGCTGGAGTAGAGTATATACTATAAAACTTACGACAGCGCTTTAATGTGTCAACTGACCAACCGTCTCCGAACTTATCCTCCAATTTCTTAGACAATAACTTGATGACTTGTTTGCCATACTCCGCTCTATAATTTCCTTTCTGTTCATCTTCCACTATGTATCTGCCTACATTGTATTTTGTATACACCTCAGCGATATTAATAGCGAACGAAACTCTTTGTCTGGCATCCTCAATCAGAGCTGATATCTTATCAAACAGTTCAGTTACGTTTGCGTCAGTAATTTCTGTTGTCTTCATGTGCGTCCTATACCTTGATTTTATATATAGTGCAAATTTAAACTTTTCTTACATTCCCCAAGCGTCATCAATGAGTTTCTAAAAAAATAGTCTGATTTTCTTAATACGATTTTCCCTGTAATCAATCAGTGATTTAGACAGGAAAGAGGATTTTTAGCAATTCTCATAAAATGAGAATCATAAAATGAGAATCATAAAATGAGAATTGTTGCAAAAGACTTAGAATCCATTATGTTGATTCCACGCCTTGATACCTGGATTATTCTGATTCGGATGTTGATAGGAGCGATGCTGATTGTGGTTTTGTTGGTAATTATATTGAGATGGACTGAATTGACCCGCTGCGTTTCTAATCATCTTTAACAGTTGTTCTTTCTTTTTCTCCTCTGCAAGTCTCCTTTCTTCTTCCAACCTCTTTTTCTCCTCTGCAAGTCTCCTTTCTTCCTCCAAATCTCTTATTGTCACAACCTGAGAAGCTGATAAAAATTCCACATTCCCATCCTCTGACTCAAACAAATAGTCGTCACCATTTTTCACCAAACGCCCCGATAAAAGACGACCGTCACGCATTGTCACAATGTGTGTAACTTCCAATTTAGAAGAAGGGGCCTTATCTGAAGACTTTTTATGAGAAGAAGAGTGATTCTTTATTTCATGTACTTCTTCCTTTATATAAAAAAAATCTTCGCCCGACTGGGTAGTAATAGAAACAATCCCATCATCGCTACAAGAAACATAACCGGTTATTGACCGCCCAGACTTTAATAGCACAATTTGAAGTTCTTCAGACTGTGCAAAAAGAGTGTTTGCCGCCATCAATATGGCAGCAAACAGAAAAAAATAATTTCGACGTTTCATTATAACTTTAAATCCTTCCACAGGGCCGCCATATTATCTGACGGATTCACCACGGGAGTCTGCTCTTTCTGATTCACGACAATCGCATTTCGGCTCACTTCTTTTGTGAGATAGTCCGCCAAATCGCCCAAGGTCACATCTCCTTTTGTCTCTTGCAATTTCTTAAATAAAAAATATGAGAACAAGCCATGGCCTTTTGCCTCATAAGGATACGCTGTCTGATCACCGGTCGCTGCAGAGAACACAACCATATTACCACCCGGTTTATCCGTCTTTGCCTTGATTGCAACACCACGCGCGGATGCCAACATATCACCACTTCGTTGTGCACCTGAAAAACAAGCATCCAAGAAGACATAGGTTGAACGGGTTGGGTATTTGCTTAACGAAGCGTACATATCCGACAGTTTTATGGCGCTTCTAACACTTCTGGGAGAGGCATCCACCGGCAAAAGATAGGCATCCTTAGACTGCTCGTCAGGAATTCCATGCCCAGCATAATAAACAATCAATTTCGCATCCTCCTGGAATGTCTTGGCGACATTTTCCATGTACCCCAAAGCATCCATCATGAGTCCGGCCGTCGCATTGGGAATATTCTTGATATTCTGCTTGGGTACCCCCAATGTCTTCAAACAATATTCTTCAAAGGTCTTTCCGTCATTAATAGCAAAGGGGACATCAGAAACAAAACTATAATCCTCATTGGAAACAATCAACACATGGGTGTTTTCATTTCTGAGAGTTCCCTCAGGGATTTTTTGGTCAACATCCGACAAGCCGACGGACATCTTTTTTGACGCGAGCACATTCTTTTTCTCCTCCTCTGCCTCTTCTGCACTGTAGTCAATTTTTTCAAAATTATAATCGATATCAATACTTGCAAAAGTCAAAGGAGCTTTGTTGTCATAGGTATAGGATTTTCCGGCAGTTGTAGTAAATACACTTCTTTGAAGTCCCAAATGATCGCCATTGACATAATATGTATTTTCGCGCTTGATATTCGCAAAACTCTCCTCAAATGCCTGTGCCTCATTGATAGGAACCGGGAGCAAAAGATTTCCGAATTTCTTATCATGGATCAAGAAAATTTCACTTTCTGTATCGTAATCCGACAATTCATGTTCATGAGTGATATTTCTAGATTGTTGAGTTATGAATTTTGTTTTTGCATCCAAAATCAAACTGTCAATACGAGTTTTTCTATTATCATCTGTAACACGGATTTTCCACGCTGCTAGTTTCTCATACTTTCCTTTTTTCTGCCACTCATTGATATCCTTTTCCACCAGATAGCGAGCAAGAGCACTAAAGGTGCTGTACATGGAAGAACGATTCTCAAACCAGACACCCGTCTTATCAATATAACCCACCTTACTATCTGACCTCACCATTGCCAGACCATTTTCAAAATCCTTGGCAAATTGATACTTCAGAGGAACAACCAACTCTCCTTTACTATCTACAAATCCATACTTACCATATAACTTGACATAGGCCAGTCCTTCATGGAAATCACCTGCCTGGTCATAGCGAATAGGTATTATCTGCTGTCCCTGATTGTCAATAAAGCCCCATTTGTCTAACAAACCAACCTTGGCCAATCCTTCAGAAAAAGCAGAAGCCGCCTCATATTTTGCAGGAATCACCCACTCTCCAAAGCGTTTATATCCCCATCGTCCGGTCTTTTCATCCACACAAGGTGTATAATCATTGACAGAAAAGCCTTCTTGCATTTTTTGATATTCTTTGCTTTGAATGATATTTTGTGCGCGTACCTCAGAACGACTTTTATATTGCTTTCCGCTTTTATCAAGGAAATAGGAATTCTCGCCTATCTTGGCCGCTGCGACACCCTCCTCATCAAACAGGGAACAAGTATCGTAGATGCAACGAATCACCAACGCACCTCTCGAGTCGATAAAACCGAACTTACCATTCAAGCACACCATTGCCATTCCGTTTCTAAATTCGCTTCCGAACTCGTAAATGGGTCTTGCAATCCATGAACCGTTGCATTTGTATCCATATCGATTGTTTTCGTACACACGAACGATATTATTGGCCGATATCGAAAGAGTAAAAGCCAGAAAAAGCAGAAGGCTTACAAAAAATTGTTTCATGACAAATGGGGATTTCAAACATCTAAAAATTCAAAGCGAGTCCGATTCCGTGACGTGTACCGCCAAATTTCAAAGTCGGGGTATAAGAGGTATATCCTTGATTGTTGTATCTCATCGCCATATAATCCAATCTTTTCAATCCAATAGGAAGCATCAGGGCGCCTGTAATCATAGCAGCACCACCTGCTATCATAAGCAGATAAGACATGGTATAAGGGTGATGCGGAAGAATAAAAAGGGGGAGTCCAATAGCCAAGCACGCAACTGATCCTCCAGCTAAACACGAGACACCAGCAACTGCAAGATTTCGGTTCTTTTTATACTCTAAATGAAACTCTCTTGAAAGTGCAGTAGATTGTACGAGAATAGGACGTCCCATATAATCCAAACTTTCAGGATATACCAGATTAAATCCCTTCCTCTCCATGATGCCATATGCACCTTTGGCCTGTTTTTTTCCTTCGCCTCGAACCGAACGAATTTCATTCACAGAATAAAACAAGACATCGCCCGACGTCGTCTCGACCAAATAGCTACCGTCATCTTGTCGCGTCACATAGCCGGACAGGACTGTTCCATCCTTTAATTCCAAAGTTTTTTTCTCACGTTCCTGTGCACAGAGTACAATAGCTCCATTTAAAATGAGCAAGAGCATTACAAAAATTTTTTTCATGATTTGTTTTTATTTATTGTTAAACTTATTTCTTTTATTGATAAAGATGCATCTTGAGATTTTAGGCGCCCCAACCACTTGTTAAAGTCTTCCAATTTCAAATTTCGCGGCACTCGCTCATTGTCTCCTGCCTGATCAAGCGCTTTGGTAAAATTTTTCGTAGAAAACACAACGTAAAGCCGATTGATTTCCACAGCATTGTCACAAGTCAGCTGATATTCATCTACCACCCACTTGGGCTCGCCGGATGATTTTTCCTGGGAAAAGAACACATAGGGAATATTAGCATTCACTTGTCGGATAGAGGACGTTTCGTTTTGGTAAGGAAGCAAACAATACACATCCTCCTTGCCATCATAAAGATAAACAGCCAAATACCCGTCAACCGGAGTCTGAAAATAGAGGTAGAAGTCGTCGCCGTTTATAAATTCTGTATTCGACGCTTTCTTTTCCGGATACAGACGCAAGGTGAGCGCCTCGAAATCCACTTTTGACTGGCTCAATTCACGAATGACTCCTTTGAGTTTGACCCAGATGACCATCTGCCCCGTCTCTTGGACGATACCGAAACGATAATTAGGGCTACCGATTGTCTCAATCCACTCTCCTTTGACGAGACTCTGAATCAATGATTGGGTTTCTGCACCTGTCGTAGTCGAAAGGCTTGTTGCCGAGGACATTTCTAACGAGACGCCAAATTCCTGTTCTATCAATTTTATCTTCGCATTCTCCAAGGCCTTCTGACGCGCATAACTCTGTGATTCGCTTTCCGGAACATAATAGGGAATCTCGCCGGAGACTTTGATCATCTTCGGTTTACTTTGCCCGCACAACAGGATGGGCGTAAGAAAAAGCAGCCAAGCGGATAGAAGAAAACGAGGCATCTGCTATTCTAAGCCAGAAAGTTGCTGAACCTTTTCTGCCAATTTTTGAGTTTTTTCTTTCAACTCCTTTCTCACGGCTTCGACACCGGCCTTTACCGCATTTTCCTTGTTGTAGAATATGGTCACATCGACTTCGTACATTTTCGTATTTTTATCCAATCTATACATTTCCACACAAGAAATAATATTAGTCAAACTGGCTGCAATGGTACTCGCATAGGCGGCTGCGGTTTCTGTATGAGACGTTCCTTCCTGCGAGTTTGCAATCTCCGTACTTACCAAACCCATAATCGTACTTGCAATGTTACCTGCTATTTGGGTTTTAGCAAGTTCAGTAGCTTGAAATTTTGCAGGGTCGTAATACATGGATTTCGAAGAAGCATGTCCACTTACATACTTGCTATTTCCATCTGCATCCATCTCATTGCTAAACTTAAACAATTTAGTTTGCTGCATCTGAATGGTGGGCACACCGGGCATAACCAACCACCCCTCCTTGGTGTATTTTTTGGTTGCTTTTTTGGCTTCCCTCTCTATCTGCTTGTCAGACATAAGATTCTGAGCGAAAAGAGAAGTTGCAGAGGACATCGTTGCGATTACCAACGAAAAGATAAAGAAAAGTTTTTTCATTTCCCTTGTGTTTTATCCCGCTGACTCCTTGACGGAAATTACCATAAAAAAAGTGTGGAGCCCTTCGTCTATCTGAATGGAGGTTCTGGAAAACCTTTGAACAATAAACGATACTCCACACCCAAGGTTATGTTGTTTTCAACATACACAAGGTGATCTGAGTCCCGCCATCCTGTTCATTTTGAAATTTTCCAGATTTCCATTCAAGGATGTGCCGAAACACTTTTAATCAATATGTCTGCTTGTTAAACCAAGCACGCAAATTTACAAAACAATCTTTATTTTGCAAAATTCACAAATAAGAGTTCACCAGACACAACTGATGAACTCTTATTTTACTTCCACAAAGGTTCGATGCCTATCTCAACTCGGCGAGTTCGTAGATGAGGCGTTCGGTTTTTTCCCAGCCTAAGCAAGGGTCGGTAATGGATTTACCATAGACACATTCGCCGGATTTCTGCGCACCATCTTCGATGTAAGACTCTATCATCAAGCCCTTCACCAAAGCATTGACCGTCTCGCAATGACGCATACTATGAAGCACCTCCTTGGCAATACGGCCTTGCTCCAAGTAGTTTTTGCCGGAGTTAGAATGATTGCAATCCACAATACAAGCCGGATTTTTCAAGCCGCTTGACTGATATAAATCCGCCAGGATACGCAAATCCTCATAATGATAATTGGGGTGAGAAGTGCCATGATTGTCCACATAGCCGCGCATAATCGCGTGGGCATAAGGATTGCCGGCACTTTGCACGTCCCAATTTCGATAGATAAAGGAATGGCTGCTCTGCGCCGCACGAATCGAATTCATCATCACAGACAAGTCGCCCCCCGTAGGATTCTTCATACCGACAGGAATATCCAATCCGCTGGCTACCAGACGATGCTGCTGATTTTCCACGCTGCGCGCACCCACGGCCACATAAGATAGAATATCAGATAGGAAAAGGTGGTTTTCAGGGTAGAGCATCTCATCTGCACAAGAGAAACCCGTCTCCAAAAGCGCACGCAAATGCAATTTTCGAATCGCCACCAAGCCTTTGAACACATCAGGACTGGCAATAGGGTCGGGCTGATGCAGCATACCCTTATATCCGGCACCCGTCGTACGCGGCTTATTGGTATAGATACGAGGGACAATCACGATTTTATCCTTCACTTTCTCCTGAACCGGACGCAAGCGGGAAATATAATCCACCACCGCATCCTCTCTGTCAGCAGAACAAGGTCCGATGACCAACAACAAGCGATCTGACTCACCACTCAACACAGAACGAATCTCCTGGTCGTTTTGTTGCTTCAACGCCACGGCCTCGGGAGTCACGGGATACATCTGCTTAATTTCCTGCGGACTGAAAAGTTCGCGATTGAAGGTCATATTCATAATGATACGTTCCTATAAGTGCCAATTATTTTCAATTTATCACACACCGTGTTGAGCTGACGCAGCAAATCCTTTCCTTCGGAAGAGTTGGCATTTCCCTCCAATTCCGCAAAGAAATAGTGCTTCCATATCATTCCGGTCAAAGGACGACTATGCAGGCTACTCATATTAAATCCGTGTGAACCAATGATATTCAAGATTTTAGCCAGTGCACCCGCCTCATTATGAACCGTAAACACCAAAATAAAATGATCGCCGGCATCCTCCGTCTGCAAAGCGTGATTCGACTTTGAAAAGACGGCAAAACGCGTCGTATTGTCATTAGAAGAATGGATATTGGACTGCAAAACCTCCAAACCATACAGATGTGCTGTCTCTTCAGAGGCAATGGCTGCCACGGTCGGGTCGTTCAATTCGGCCACATATTGTGCGGCTGTCGCTGTGTTGGAATATTCTACTTCTTCCCAAGAATGTTCCTTGATATAGGCTGCACATTGAGCCAACGCCTGAGGATGACTGACCACTTTCTTGATAGACCCCAAGCTGCTTCCCTTGACGGCCAATAGATTCTGAGCAACATCCAACTCGACCATGCGGTTGATATATAGACTTCCGCCGAAAGTCAGATCCATCACGCGACCGACATCACCGGCGTAGCTATTTTCAATCGGAAGAATGGCAGTATCGACCTCGCCCGCCTCACAGGCCTTATAGGCCGCTGTAAAATCCGGGTACGCTACCATACGAGCTTCAGGAAAAAGTTTCAAAGCAGCAAGATGGGCAAAAGCACCCGGAACGCCACAATACGCGACTTTCATCCCTTCCATCATTCGGCTCTGATAGGCCTTAGATAGCTCCATAACATGATGCAGGAACAAAACGTAGTATTCCTGCAAGGTAGGATCGGTAAGATTGGCGATATTATTGGCAATCACGCGGGCTTCCTGCTCCGCATCTAAAATTGGCAGCCCATTACGAACTTTATAAGCGAGAATATTTTCCACCTCTCTCATTCGCTGCTCGAACAAGCCTGCCATCTCCTTGTCGAGCTGCTGAATTTTCAGCCTCGACTCCTTCAACTCACTCATATTCAGAGATATATTTTATTCCATTAACTTAAAATCGGACTTTCCAACACCACACAAAGGGCAAGTCCAATCTTCGGGGAGCTCAGAAAAGGGAGTTCCTTCAACGGCCTCATCATAGATATAGCCGCAAATAAGGCATTCGTACTTCATAAGACTAATGAATTAAAAAAACGCATCCACATGGATGTAAATGCAAAATTATAAAAAAAATACTACTTTTGTATTTATAAAATCAAATAACTATGGGATTCAAAGCAAAAGTTTGCGGAAAAATGCTCCGCTTATTAGGATGGACAGCCGTAGAGCCGCCCGTTGAAGAAGATAGATGTATCATTTTGGGTGTTCCACATACCTCAATATGGGATTTCCTTATTTCATACCTTTATTATAACTCTATTGGCGGCGTCGCCAAATGTATGGTAAAAAAGGAAATGTTTTTCCCGCCCCTTGGCTGGATTCTCAAAGCGATGGGAGGTATTCCTGTGGATAGAACCAGTCCGACCAAACTGGTAAGAAGTATCATCCGCGAGATGGAAAAGGGTGGCAAATTCCACTTGGCAATTGCCCCTGAAGGTACCAGAAAGCCTATTGCACGTTGGAAAACCGGCTTTCACCTGATTGCCAAAGAAACCGGCATTCCTGTATATTTGGGTTATTTCGATTGGAAAACCAAACGTGTCGGCCGTGGACAAAAAGTCGAATTGACCGATGACGCCAAGGCGGATATGAAACGCATCCAGGAGATTTATGAAAGTATGAATCTTGTCGGAAAACATCCCGAAAACTATATCACACATTAATACATAAATCACAAACTATAGTATAAAAACAAGGAATAATATACTTGTGCAATACAGATAAAAAAAAGAGAGGATGGTTCGTTTGAATCATCCTCTCTTTGGTAAAAAAGCGGCAGCGACCTACTCTCACACCTGGTATGGCACTACCATCGGCACTGGTGAGCTTAACTTCTCTGTTCGGGATGGGAAGAGGTGGATCCT
>CAJGBW010000055.1 GCA_904501835.1 uncultured Bacteroidales bacterium | reverse complement strand
CTGATGTTGAGTTTAGGAAGGATCACGTTCTTGATGGCATCGGTGTGGATGTGGTAGTTTGCTTTTGAGAGGAGGCGTTTCACGTTCCAGGATAGGGCGAGTTCGCTTCGTTCCTGCCCAATGAGGCGCTGGTACTCTCTAATCAAATATAATTTGAATACCGGACTTATCCATGATGCAAATTCAATGGCTATATCCTTATGTGCATAGGTGCCACCATTCCTGCCGGCTTTTGAGACAATTCCTATCGCATTTGTTGATTCTATCCATTTGCGAGGAGTCATATTGAAGCGGTTAAAACCAGCTTCGTTCAAAAAGGTGTCGAATTCGACACCTTTAAAATCTGGGTTATATAAGGTTTCCCAAGTACCAAGGAATTCAATGGTATTTTTGTTTCTCATCCAGTTCCTGATATGGTCTTCGCCTTCTTCACTTTTGATCATATCGGTCAATGAGATATAGTCTTCGTCATTTAGTGCAAACATGTATATCGTTTCCAATTAATATCTGTTTTAGTTGGTGTTTACACTTTTGCAGTGCAATATTCTCACAATGCATACATTTTTCCAATGCAAAATTAGACAATTTTTACATTTTTCCAAGAAAGTTTGATAAAATACAAAGATGGGCATAACCCGCACAAAAAAAGGGACAAGCGGTGTGCTCGTCCCTTTATCGAATGTTACAGGAGTAAATCCTACTTGAAGAATTCGTTCACTTTGTCTGCCTCAACGAGTTGCTCATTAAAGCAATATGAACCGGTCTTGGCTGATTTATCCATACGGATGCATTTCACCATGGTCTTCGCGCCAGCTTTGGCGGAGAAGGTTGCGACTGCTTTCTTTGCCATTGATTATTCCTCCTAATTATTTGATTTCACGATGAACGGTTACTTTCTGAAGGTAAGGGTTGTATTTCTTACGCTCCAAACGATCCGTCGTGTTCTTTTTGTTTTTGGTAGTGATATATCTTGAGATACCGGGTACACCGCTCTCTCTCTGCTCAGTACATTCAAGGATGACCTGAACTCTATTACCTTTTGCTTTCTTTGCCATAGTCGTACGAGTCTAAGAAATTAAACAATCTTTATGAATCCTTTCTGCTGAGCGTCCTTGATACAAGCGTCAAGACCATTCTTCTCGATGGTTCTCATACCTTTGCAAGACACTTTCAGGGTGATAAAACGCTGTTCGGTCTCAGACCAGAATTTCTTGGTCTTGAGGTTGATCGCAAAAATGCGTTTGGTACGTTTGTTAGAATGGGAAACGTTGTTTCCAACCATTCTCTTACGTCCTGTAATTTGACAAACTTTTGCCATAATATCTAACTTTTTACTTGTTTCTTTTTCAAGGGCTGCAAATATCGCTTAAATTTTTCAAAAATGCAAGTTTTATATACATTTAAGGAACCTGCGCCACCTAATATTATTCGGAAAATTTCTATTCTTATCGGTTGATAACCAAATCACTCGCGGTTTTCCAACAATATGATCCTCAGGAACAAAGCCCCAATAACGAGAATCGAGCGAGTTGTGTCGGTTGTCTCCCATCATATAGAAATAGTCCATTTCAAATGTGTAGGAGTGAGCCTCTTTTCCGTCTATATAAATCAGACCGTTCTTCTCTTCCAAAGTATGTCCCTCATACGAAGTGATTATTCTGCGATAGAGCGGCAGGTTTTGAGCGTTGAGCTCAACGGTCGCTCCCTTGCAGGGCACCCACAACTGTGAGATATAATCGCGTGTCCATCCCAATGAAGCATCGAAAGGGAAAATCTCGACATCTCCGCTTCCCGGCATAGGCATTTCGTACTCAGGTTCCACAGACACCACCGATTTAAGTTCTTTCACCTGTTCAAGCATCTTGTTGCTCAAAGCAAGGTGACGATAACCTGGCAAAGCGGGGTCGTAGGAATACTCTGAAATATTGACTCCAATATGTTGAAGAACTTTGTTGCTGATACGCGAACCGTTGGTCTGCACGGTGTAAGCCCATTGCATGTTTTCAGGGTTTTCCGCCTTCAGGCCATTCACATAGAGCTGACCGTCTTGAATGCGGAGGGTATCACCCGGAATACCGACACAGCGTTTCACGTAATGGTCCTTTTTGTCTGAAGGGTGGACCACCAAGGGACCCCATTTTCGGATGGCAAATTCTTTGGATGTCGCTCTGACTACGGCGTAATAATCGGCGGAAGGAATCTGGCTTAACACGCTATCCCCATGAGGGAAACAGAAAACCACAATATCATTTCTTTCGACCTTACCCCAACCTTTTAATCTCCGATAATCGTTTTGTATCAGGGTTGAATAGGACTTCTTTCCTGAAGGTAAAACGTTGTGAGTAAAAGGGATAGTGAGAGGAGTCTGAGGAATTCTTGGTCCGTATGAGAGTTTGCTCACAAAGAGATGATCTCCCGTATAGAGCGTGCTCTCCATAGACGAGGAAGGAATCTTAAAAGCCTGGAAAAAGAAAATATTGATAAAACTGACAACAACGACTGCGAAGATGATGGCATCAATCCATTCTCTTACAAACCCTTGTTTGACCGCTCCTTTTTTTCTCCAAAAACGCCAGTGGACTTTTTGGGTAAGGATGGCGTCAAAAATGACCACACATCCGAAAAGAAACCAATAATTTCCGAGCCAGACCACCCACGCCGTGTAAAGTGCGCTATAAATCGCGAACTTCACCCACCTCGCAGGTGAGATATCCTTCAGGCTCATTTTACACTATTTTACAGAATTTACAATGGCCTCAAATGCTTGAGGGTTGTTCATTGCGAGGTCAGCAAGTACTTTACGATTCAAACCAACATTCTGTTTGGCAAGTTTACCCATAAATTGTGAGTAGTTCAAGCCATACTGACGAGCAGCTGCGTTGATACGTTGAATCCAAAGTGAACGGAATTCGTGTTTTTTGTTCTTACGATCACGATATGCATAGGTCAAACCTTTTTCATAGGTGTTCTTTGCTACCGTCCATACATTTTTCCTTGAAAGGAAGTTACCGCGAGTTCTTTTAAGAATCTTCTTACGGCGAGCTCTTGAGGCTACTGAGTTTACACTTCTAGGCATAAATTTAACTCTTTAATAGTTCTACAAACCCAACAAAGCTTTGACTCTCTGCTCCTGTGCAGGATGCACGAGGGCTGTGTGTGTCAAATTTCTTTTCTGCTTTTTGGTCTTCTTGGTGAGAATGTGGCTTTTGTAAGCATGCTTTCTCTTTACTTTTCCCGTTCCGGTAAGCGCAAATCGCTTTTTGGAACCGGAGTTGGTTTTCATTTTTGGCATAATAGTTAAATTTTAATTAATATTAAATGTCTCCTCTCGGAGTTATTTTTTCTTAATGGGTGCCATCATCATAATCATTCGCTTGCCTTCCAATTTGGGCATCTGCTCGGCGCGGGCCACATCTTCCAGTTCTACGGCGAAACGAAGCAATAATTTTTCTCCCTGCTCTGCGTAAACAATGCTACGACCTTTGAAGAACACAGAAGCTTTTACTTTGTCGCCACTGGAGAGAAATTCTCTCGCGTGCTTGAGCTTAAATTGGAAATCGTGCTCATCCGTATTCGGACCAAAACGAATTTCCTTGATTACAATTTTGGCAGAATTGGACTTCATCTCTTTGGCTTTCTTCTTCTGCTGATAGAGATATTTCTGGTAGTCCAATATCTTGCATACAGGAGGATCTGCTTTTGCCGTTATCTCCACCAAATCAAGCTCCAACTCATCTGCCAACTTCTTAGCTTGGGCAAGGGAATAAATACCTTGCTCGGGAATATTATCACCCACAAGACGAACTTGAGGGGCGGTAATTTCCTCGTTGATTCTCAATCCATCATCCTCATTTTTTACTTGGTTAGGATGATTCCCGCGAACGGGTTTAGGTCTCGGACCCATCGGTCTAGGGCCTGGTCTGTAAGGTGCTGCGATAAAAAAAGTCTCCTATAAGTTATTGTTAATAAATATATTAAGACAATTGCTCTTGAATTTCATTCAAAACAAGCGTCTTAAATTCCTCTTGTGTCATGGCGCCCAAGTCAATACCTCCCTGACGACGTACGGATACGCTTTCATTCTCCTGCTCTTTCTCTCCTACAATCAAAAGGAAGGGGATTCTCTTGAGCTCACTCTCGCGGATTCTCTTACCCAAGGTTTCGTTACGGTCGTCCACGGAGGCGCGAATTTCGCAATTATTCAGGAAATTACAAACTTTTTTTGCATAATCTGCATATTTTTCGCTCACGGGAACGATATTTACCTGGTCGGGAGAGAGCCACAAAGGCAACTTTCCGGCGGTATGTTCCAACAACACGGCAACAAAACGTTCCATGGAACCGAAAGGTGCACGGTGAATCATGATAGGACGGTGTTTTTCGCCATCACTGCCGGTATATTCCAAATCAAAACGCTCAGGCAAGTTGTAATCCACCTGGATAGTACCCAACTGCCATTCACGTCCCAATGCATCTTTCACCATGAAATCCAACTTGGGTCCATAGAAAGCCGCCTCGCCGGTTTCCACCACCGTGGGCAATCCTCTTTCGTCAGCCGCTTCCTGGATAGCGCGTTCTGCACGCTCCCAATTTTCGTCTGTACCTATATATTTAGTGGTATTGGACGGATCACGCAAAGATACCTGGGCTTTGAAGTTCTTAAAGTCCAAAGTTTTGAATACATATAATATAATGTCAATCACTTTGCAGAACTCTTCCTTCAACTGATCGGGACGACAGAAAATATGGGCATCATCCTGGGTAAAGCTGCGTACACGGGTCAAACCATGCAACTCGCCGCTCTGCTCATAGCGATATACGGTACCAAATTCAGCCAAACGAACGGGAAGATCTTTGTATGAACGGGGTTTGCTACGATAAATTTCGCAGTGATGAGGACAGTTCATCGGCTTGAGCAAGTACTCCTCACCCTCCTGCGGAGTGGTAATCGGGCGGAAAGAATCAGCGCCATAATGTGCCCAGTGACCGCTCGTTACATAGAGTTCCTTGCTACCGATATGGGGAGTCATCACCTGGTCGTAGCCATAGGATTTCTGCAATTTGCGAAGGAATTGCTCCAAACGATCTCTCAATGCAGCGCCCTTAGGCAACCACAAAGGAAGTCCCTGACCTACATTCTGTGAGAAGGTAAACAATTCCATCTCTTTGCCGATTTTGCGGTGGTCGCGTTTTTTGGCCTCCTCCAACATCTGCAAATACTCATCCAACAAGGATTTTTTAGGGAAAGTGATACCGTAAATACGGGTAAGCATCTGACGTTTTTCATCACCACGCCAATAGGCACCGGCAATTGAAGTCAATTTCACGGCTTTGATTACCGAGGTATCTTTCAAGTGAGGACCACGGCACAAATCAATAAAATCACCATTCTGATAGAAAGTAATGGTGCCGTCTTCCAACTCGCTAATCAACTCACATTTATATTCATCACCTTTCGCCTGGAATTTGGCAAGCGCCTCTTCCTTGGAAACTTCTGTGCGTACAAACTGCTCTTTGCTGCGAGCCAGCTCCAACATTTTCTCTTCTACGGCTTTCAAATCAGCCTCTACAAAAGAGCGACCTACAAAGTCCACATCATAGTAGAATCCGTTTTCAATCGCCGGACCGATACCGAATTTGATACCGGGATAAAGAGACTCAAGAGCCTCGGCCAACAAGTGGGATGAAGAATGCCAGAAGACTTTCTTGGCCTCGGCATCTTCCCATTTATGCAAACGTATAGCAGCATTTTCTTTGATAGGGCGTGTCAAATCATAGATAGTCCCCTTTCCTGTCGTATCAGAAACAGGAATTACAGTTGCGGCCAACACATCTGCGGCCAATCTCGGACTAATACTCATCGCGATGTCATACGCAGTAACACCGGGTTCAAAAGATTTGACGCTACCGTCAGGAAATGTAATATCAATCATATCAGTTCTCATTAAACATACAAAGGTACGAAAAAATTCCTATCTTTGTATGTTTTCTTATCAGGATATTATGGATTTATTGGATAACAAAACGCTCAGTTCAGAAGGAGCAAAAGCCGGATTGATATTCGGAACGGTTTCCGGAGCATACATTTTCCTTGCCCAGATGCTTCAAAATCTCGGACAGACCGGAGCAATCATCACCTACATTCTTTCAATTGCTAAATTGGTCGGACTCATCTGGCTCATGAGATTTTATATGACACGCCTCAACGAGGTGTATGATGAGGTCGATTGGAAGCAGACCTTCTGCTTTGGCTTATATACAGCATTCTTTTCGGCGTTGATTACCGCCGCCTGTGCCTATATGGCCTATGCCTACGTCTATCCCACACTCGCTCAACAGAGTCTCGAGGCCGCCATACAGGCATACGGCAATAACATAGACAGCAATACGCAAAACGAAATGACGAAAATGATAGAACATTTCCCGCTCATCAGTTTCTTCACGTATTTTATCTGGTGCTATATCTACGGCACCCTATTGTCATTGTTCCTTGCTAAAAGGGTCTCTAACAACAACACAACTGAAATAGAGGAGGATGAAAATGAGTAAACTCGACCTTTCCATCATTATATCTTTATACAACGAAGAAGAGTCGTTGAGAGAATTGACGGCATGGATTACCAGTGCCTTATCCCAACAGAATTGGACATACGAAATCATCATGGTGGATGACGGCAGTACGGATGGTTCCTGGGACTGCATTTGTGCGTTGAAGAAAGAATATCCGACCCTTCGCGGCATACGTTTCCGCCGCAATTATGGCAAGTCAGCTGCATTGCACACGGGATTCAAAGCAGCAAACGGAGAGGTTGTCGTTACGATGGATGCTGATTTGCAGGACTCTCCGGAAGAAATCCCGCAGATGTACAAAATGATACAGGAAGAGGGATGGGACATCGTTTCCGGATGGAAACAGAAAAGACAGGACAACAAACTGACTAAAAATCTTCCTTCCAAACTATACAATTGGACCGCTCGCAAAATCACGGGCATCAAATTGCACGACATGAACTGCGGCTTGAAGGCTTATAAAAAAGAGGTCATCAAGAACATTGAAGTGTATGGAGAAATGCACCGATACATTCCTTACATCGCTAAGAATGAGGGATTTAACCGCATTACAGAAAAGCCCGTCAAACACCAGAAAAGAAAATTCGGCAAAAGCAAATTCGGTTTGGAGAGATTCGTCAATGGTTTTTTGGATTTGCTCTCGTTATGGTTCTTGAGTACCTTCAGCAAAAAGCCCATGCACTTTTTCGGATTTACGGGACTTCTGACTTTCCTGGTCGGTATTGTTTGCGCCGCTTGGATTATCGTGGAAAAGTTGGCTGCACAAGCACAGCATCTCCCCTACCGAGCTGTTACCGAACAACCGGGCTTCTTCTTGGCACTGGCCGCTTTGGTCATCGGTATTCTGCTTTTCCTTGCCGGTTTGATTGGAGAAATGGTTTCCAGAAATTCATCAGAAAGAAACCATTACAATATCAAAGAAGAGTTGTAAGTCTTATTTTTCCTGCTTCTCCTCTTGCTGGGCTTGTTGCTTTTTTCTCTCTCTTTCGCTGGGATCAAAGCGTTTGAGTATAAAGTTTGTTCCCAAATACTTTACTCTAACCTCCTCATCTGCAGCAAGTTGCTCGGGCGTGCCTGCCTGTAGGATATTGCCCTCATACAGCAGATAGGCGCGGTCTGTAATAGCCAAAGTCTCACCCACATTGTGGTCGGTAATAATCACACCGATATTCTTAAATTTCAGTTTCGCAATGATATACTGAATATCCTCCACGGCAATGGGGTCCACACCGGCAAAAGGTTCATCCAACAAAATAAATTTGGGATCAACAGCCAAAGCGCGGGCAATTTCACAACGACGCCTTTCTCCACCAGACAATTGATTACCTTTGCTTTTGCGTACCTTGTGCAGATTAAATTCGTCAATCAGATTTTCGAGACGTTCCTTACGTTCCTGCTTGGTAAAATGAGGACATAACTCCATGACTGACATAATATTATCTTCAACAGACATGTGACGAAAGACGGATGCGTCCTGCGCGAGATAGCCCACACCTTTTTGCGAACGTTTATACATGGGCAAGTCCGTGATATCTTCATCATCCAGATAGATTCGACCTGCATTGGGAACGACCTGACCGGTAATCATATAAAAAGACGTGGTTTTACCGGCACCGTTGGGGCCAAGAAATCCGACAATCTCTCCCTGAGAGGCTTCCATGGATACGCCTTTCACAACCGTTCGCACACCATATTTCTTGACAAGATTTTCGCAACGTAATTTCATAGTTCACTTATTTGACGTAGGCATCAAAAGTTTGTGCCATATTTGATAATTCCGGATTCTCCTCGGCCATTTCAGCCCACTGATTTTCGGGGGTGTATGCCTTACTCATCACCTCTTGAACTTCTTTGACTCCCACTTCGATGATAATCTTGGAATAGGAGAGTTTGGTCATGAGCGATTGGGAGATTTCGCGCAATTTATTTTGTTTAATCCATGAGGCCTGGGCCAAGTTTTGAACGCGGACTGACACCATGAGTTCTTTCCCTTGAAAATGAACCTCAAATTCAGCTTCGCGGAGTCCCATTGCTAAACGGGGTTGGGAATCAGCGTATGATTCTGCTATTTCAATCCAGGCTTGTCTGATTTGCTCATCTGTCGGAAGTGGAGCATCAACATCATCTATGACGATCGCGGTATTCTCCTCTTTTTCTTCCGTCAAACGATTGACTGAAAGGGCATTGGCTACTTTGCGACGGGAAGATGATGCCCGACGGCCAACAAGATCCGGTGCAGGGGCCGGAGCGGGCGCGGCAGCTGCAGGAGCGCTTGCGGGGGCAGCCGAAGCCGAAGCAACAGGCGCAGGGCCGGCCACTGGAACAGAGGACGCGGCAACAGGAGCGGGCTCGGCAGCTGCGGGAGCGCTTGCGGGGGCTGCGGGAGGATTCTGTAAGAAACAAAGACGCATCAAGGCAAATTCGATATGCAAGCGCGGATTCAGGCTCGCCTTGTAACCCGCCTCGCACTGACTTGTTATCGTCAGCGCATCGTACAGGAATTTCAGACTGCAAGTCTCTGCCTGTGCACGGTAACGCGCTTTCATCGAATCCGAAAACTCCAGCAGGGAATCCACCGAACCCGCCTTACTCACCATCAAATCGCGCAAATGCGAACTCAATGAAGAGATAAAATGTTGAGCATTAAATCCTTTGGAAAGCAAAAAATCGAAACGGGACAAAGCCGAAGCATAATCCCCTTTCATAAAGAAATCCACAAAGTCAAAACAATGCTCATACCCCATTACATTGAGATTGTGCAACAATTCCTCATATTGCACCTTTTTTCCACAAAACGCAAGGGTCTGATCAAACAGCGTCAGCGCGTCACGCATGGCACCATCCGCTTTGGAGGCTATGATATGCAGACAATCATCATCAATCTCCGCCCCTTCCTGGGCTGCTACCATACGCAGATTCGCCACAATATCAGGGACTGAAATTCTTTTGAAATCATACGTCTGACAACGACTTAAAATGGTCGGAAGAATTTTATGCTTCTCGGTGGTCGCCAAAATAAAAATGGCATGCGCGGGCGGTTCCTCCAAAGTTTTCAAAAAGGCATTGAAAGCCGCTTGGGAAAGCATGTGTACCTCGTCGATGATATAGACACTGTACTTACCTATCTGAGGCGGGACACGCACCTGATCAATGAGGACTTTG
>CAJGBW010000054.1 GCA_904501835.1 uncultured Bacteroidales bacterium | reverse complement strand
CATCGGCAGCCACGACTTCAACCAAATCGTCCACCTCCATTTCCTTGCCGCCCTTAAAATCCCAGGACTGGGGATTATGACAGCCTTCACACGCATGCGCGAAACCGGCACAATAGATAGACGTGCGGAAGCCAGGGCCGTCCGCCATGGTTTGCTCTAATATATCCAACACTCTGATTTTCATATTCTTACCTCAACCAATTTTCAGGATTCTGATGTTTATTTCCTTTCCATACCTCAAAATGAAGACGCGTCACCCCTGCACTCGTATCTACCATACCCAACTCTTGCCCGGTCTTCACTTTATCTCCGACTTTCACCACCGTATTTTTCAATTTACAATAGAAAGTAAAGTAATTTCCATGACGCAGCATAACGCAAAGATTATAGCCCGGAATCACAACCACCTGTGTCACCACACCCTCAAACACTGCTTTAACCTTTTCTCCCTCGGATGCCGCGATGTTTACGCCTTTATTGAAAGGCATTTTCACATGGGTAAACACAGGATGAAAGCGCTGACCATATCGCTCTACAATAGTCCCCTGTACAGGCCACGGCAATTTGCCTTTATTTTTAGAAAACTCTCCATCCAAGACATAATCCACCGGAGCGGGAGCCTTTTTCCCGCCTCCTTTAATGGCCTTATTCACAATTTTCTCAATTTCCCTATCAAGCTGCGCCATTTGCTTGCGCTTCTTGTTGATTTGGGCTGTGTATTTCTTTTTGTTCTTTTTCAGCGTCGAAATGGTCTTCTTGTATGAAGTCTCTTCTTTTTTCAAATCGTTCAGCGCCAATTCATGCGTGCGGCGAAGCTGCTGTTTTTCCTTTCGCATCGCCGTCAAGCTGTCAAGTTCACCCTGCAAATCCTGACGGGCGTTCTTCAATTCCACGGCCTGGGCTTTAAGATTATCAGACAACGACTTGAAATAATTGTAGCGGCGATAGGCCTGTCCCACACTCTCGCTGGAAAGGATATAGACATACCACGAACTCATCTTACGGCTTTTATAAGCACTGACAAGCAGACGGGAATAGTATTTATCCAGGGTATCTACCCTTTGCTTCATTTCCTGTGCGCGTTTGCGACGCACCGAAATCCTTCCGTCCAAAGCCTTGAGCTGCCGATTACTTTCATTCAACTGTTTCTTGCGGGCAGACAAGAGTTTTTCTGTCAAGGAAAACTTCTCGAGAAGGTCCTTACTTTTCGCATCATTCTTTTTTATCTGCGCCTGTAAGACATTGATTTCCTTTTCAATATCTTTTTTCTTTTTCTCCTGATAAGACGAACTTTGCGCCATCAGAGGAAGACACAAACAAGCCAAAAGCAGGGTGTATATGAATTTATTTACGACTGACATCCCTCTTTTGACTTTCCGCTTTTTTGGCTGCTATTTTTTCTTCCAAGCCAACGACTTCCCCGTCCGTATTTTTCTTCAAAGCCTTTTCCCAATAAGTAAAAGCCAGACGATATTCGCCCAAATCATAGAGCACGGTCGCAAAATGGTCCAAAATGACCGCTTCATCATTGCCACCATACAATTTGGCATGATTAAACTGCTCTCGTGCCTCTTCCAGACGCCCCAACAGATATAAAATCCATCCATAAGTATCCAAATAGGTAGGATTGTCCGGCTCGGCCTCCACCGTCTTTCGACTCATTTCCAAGGCCTTTTTCAAATTCTTATTGGAAAGGCTCAGGAAATAAGCATAATTATTCAAAACCGGGACATAGTCCGGACTCAATTTGAGGGCTTTTTCATACACAGCATAACATTTCTGCTTGCGTTCTGCCTTGAAATAAACTTCCCCCAACCAGTTGTAAAGTTCGAGTTGTTTTTTCGTATTGCCCTGACACCACTCGATTTCCTGCAATAGACTTTCAGCGGCCTTATCGTATTCTCCTTGGTAATAATGAGAGAAAGTCACATAAGATTGAAAGGTCGTATCTTTCGGGAAACGAATCAACGATTTTTCAGCGGCTCGTTCTACGCCATCCCAATCCTTAAAATAAGAAAGTACCTGACACCAATACGTCATAGGAGCCTTGGAATCCGGATGCGCGGCATCCAGCGCGATGAACATGGAATCCAAATAAGGTCGCATATTGGCCAACTCTTCTTTTTTCAAATCCTTGAAGAGCCCACCTATATATTTCAATTTGGCTTCTTCGTCCAATCCCTCATCCGACATATATCCTTTGGCGATAGCATAATAGGAGGGGTATTTTCCGCAACGCAAATAGATTTCCGCCGCCTCATCCGGCAAAAAACGATCTTTAGGCTTGGCTGCCATCAATTTTTCATACTCCACCAGCGCCTTTTCATTCTTTTGCGAAATAGCATAAATCTGCGCCAGGCGATAACGGTAGGTAAAGTTGGCACTATCGAGTTGTAAAGCTTTCTGCATCAGCGTTTCTGCCGCCCCCAACTTATATTCTGCCATATTGCACATGGACAGATAATAATAGGCAGCATCGTTCTGAGGGTCCTGACGCAACAAGGCGTTCAGCAAGAGAGCTGATTTCTTATATTCTCCTTGCGTAAACAATTGCACTGCGTCCACAAGCTCTGACATCGCCTTTCTCTCCCCACTCGCGGACAACGTGAGCGGGCAAAGGAAAAATGCCACGAGAGCAAGCCTGATAAGGATTTTACGCGTATTCATAAGCAACTACAAAAATAACATTTTTATAGCAAAACTAAATAAATATACGGGGTAATTTCGTAAATTTGTCCATGTAGTCCGTGCAACCTTATGGAGGCAAAAAGCATCTATAATTTACTTGAATCCTGCAAGAAAGGAGACAGAGTCGCACAAAAGAAATTGTATGATTTCCTTGCGCCGCGTATGTTTCCGGTCTGTCTGCGTTATTGTGGCGCCGACCGACAAATGGCAGAGGATATTTTGCAAGACGGATTTGTGACACTTTTCAGCAAATTATCCACATTCAAAGGGGAAGGTTCGTTTGAAGGCTGGGCGCGAAGGGTTTTTGTAAACACCGCCCTAATGGAACTGCGGCGAAAAGATGCTTTGAAATTCAGCGAAGATTTGGAGGGGCTCAAATGGAGCGAAAGCCAGGAGCCGTCCGTCATCGAGCAGATAGGTTACAAAGAACTTATGGACTTGCTTGCTGAAATGCCTGTTGGGTTCAGGACTGTTTTTAATATGTATATCGTGGAGGGCTATTCGCACAAAGAAATTGCGGAGAAGTTAGGAATCGAGGAAGTGAGCAGCCGTTCTCAATTGAACAGAGCGAGAATTTTTCTCCAGGAGCGGATCAAATCGATGAAATGAAAATGAAACAAGAAGAACAATACTTCGACAACCATAAAGATTTCGACGAGCATATTCGGAATCTTCTTTCCCATGCGGAAGAGACTCCCCCTGCAGACGTCTGGGAGGGCATTTCTTCGCGTTTGCCCAAGGAGATTGTGGTATCAGAGAATCAATGGAGGAACAGAAGACGGAAGATAGCAGCGGCGGTAGGGGCAGTTGCGGCTATTCTTTTGACGGTTATCCTGATCAGTTGGCCCTCACAGCCCCAGGATACAGAAACACTGGCGGTGGTACACACGGCGACAGAGGAAGAGATAAAGGCAGAGGCAGAGATAGAGGTAAAGGACGAAGCGAAGGTTGAAAAAGCGTCAAAGACCGCAGAAGAGGTGCAGATTGCGAAAAAGGCGCAGGTTGCGGAAGCGTCAAAGACCGCAGAAGAGGCGAAGATTGCGAAAAAGGTGCAGGTTGCGGAAGATGTGAAGTTTACGGAAGAGGTGCAGGTTGCGGAAGCCGTGAAGGAATATGAAAGCAGAAACGAGGATAAAGCACAAGCAATCAGCGTCCTCCCGCAGCCCGAAACCGACCTGCTCCTTGCGGATAACAAAACCAGCCCCAAACGCAAAAAATCAGGCATCAACTTGTCGGCCTTTTCCAATGCACTCAGCAATTTTACAGGAGATGGCAATCACGGCAATAACCCGTACCGCAATCAGGGCTACTATCAATTGACTCACAGCATTTCTGAAATTAGCGAAGTCAATTATAGTATTCCATTCAGTGTCGGTCTCAATGTTTCTTATGATTTGAATGAAAGATGGGCTGTCGGAATCGGCCTCAATTACACCCGACTCTCCCGCAACTATGCCGGAACTTACTACACCTACGAGAATGGCATTGTAAAAGAGAGCACCTATTACGATAAAATTTACAACATCCAGCAGTTTATCGGCATTCCCGTCACCGCATATTTCAGCATCTTAAAAAATGATCATATTCATTTCTATGCACATGCCGGAGTCGTATTGGAAAAATGCTTGGGTAACACCTGGACCGCCCAAAATCGCCAACTCAACTATACAGAATCCGTTGAGGGTGTGCAATTCAGTGCGGGCGCCGGCATCGGTGTCAATTTCCTCATCACACCTATGTTCAGCATCTATTTAGAGCCTGATGTCAAATACTATTTCCCTTGGAACCAGCCCACCAGCATACGCACAAGACAGCCTTTCATGTTAGGCTTCGAAATTGGTGGACGTTTTCACCTATAATGAAGCAAGACCTTTTAGAGGATTGGTATTTACTGCGGTTTTGAAGACAGGAAGAGCGGGGAATTTCTCGACTAAAAGTCGGTGCAACACATCCAGCGCACAAATCTCGCTTTCATAATGTCCCAAGGCAGCCAAGACACAATCACCTGCCTCAAAGAAGTCGTGATAGCGGATTTCTCCCGTCACATAGCAATCAGCACCTGCAGCGAGGGCTTCCGCGATAAAGGAGCCACCGGAACCGCCACAGAGCGCAATGCGTTTCACTTGGCTTTTGCCCGTTGCCGAATAGTGCAGGGCTTCCGGTTGAAACACATCTTTCAGACGGAGCATAAAATCTTGAGTCGGCACCGCCTCTGGCAATTCACCCACGACACCACAACCCGCAGCAGCGGGCGGCGCTTCAAGCGGAAGCAAGGGACGGAGATTTTGAAGGCCCAACAGACGGGCCATTTCCCAAGAAACACCGCCGGGAGCATTGTCCAAATTGGTGTGGGCGGCATACAAAGCAATGCCATGCTGCAAAGCCTTAACCAAACAACGTTCTTGATAACTCGCTCCGGCAAGACGTTTCAAGGGCGTGAAAATCAAGGGGTGATGTGCCACAATCAAGTTACAGCCTTTTTCAATGGCATCCTCAACCACCGCCTCGGTAATATCGAGACACAACAAAACACCACGAACAGGCGTTGAAGAATCCGCCTGTCCGTCGTTGTTAAAAAGTCCGAGTTGAAGTCCGGAATTGTCGTAAGACTCCTGCCACGAAAGCGGGGCAAACGACTCCAGGACCTCTCTTATTTGGGATAAATTCATATTAGAACTGCCACTTGAAACCGAGTGCCGGACGGCATTTGAAGCCTTTGGCACTACCAAAATCATAAGAAAGCTCAAGCTCGCCACCTACATTCAGGTTCGGACAGCCAAAATGCTGGCCCACATTGTACCAAATCTGCGGCTCTGAAATGAAACAGAAAGAGGAAAGTTCCATAGAACCGGCAACTTCACCGGTCTTGGCATCAATGGGCATCACCATGTGCTCCTGCCACCAGAAATCCATAAAGCCGTTGAAACGAAGCCCTTTCACATTGAAAATATCCTGCATACCCCATACAAAAGTGAACTGCATAGGCAGTTTCGCCTTCCATTGTGAGCCATCAGAATAATACATATTGGTATAGTTATCCAAACGAGCCAACACTTTGAAATTGAACACATTGCGATAGGTTTCATCGTGCAGACAATAGTCAACACCAAAGAGGAAGGCGTTGTTGATAGAATATTTGCTGGCACTCTCATCCTTCGCCGCATTACCCAAAATTTGCTTGTAACTATATTGGTTATACACACCACCATTATATTCCACTTGCAGACTAAAATCCTTCAGCACAGGCACATTCTGCCAGAAATTCAAACAACGCGCGATTTCAAAATAAGTTCCGCTGGGCGCAAACACCGACTTTTGACTCTTCTCACTCATATAAGTAGAGTTAAAGTCATAATCGATAAAGAAGAAAGTGTTTCCCCATTTGTCGTTGTAGAAACCTTCCAAAGTCAAGGTAACATGCTGACGATCAGCACCAAAATCATAATGAGTCTGCAAATTGGTCTGAGCAGACACCCCTACAGAAAACAGCACTCCCACAAGCGCCAACATCCACGTTTTTTTCATTGCAATAAGTTTTATAGGTTCAACAAACTAAAAGTTTCAACATCTTCCGGAAAAGCCTCCACGCGAGGTACATCCTTCAACGAGATAATGAATCCCATATATTGTTTTTGGGGATTAAAACGGCCCACCAGACGGCTTACGGCCGCCACGGTACCCCCCGTTGCCAGCAAGTCATCGTGAATCAGCACCACATCCTCCGAAGAAATCGCATCGCAATGGATTTCCAATCTGTCCTCGCCATATTCTTTTGTATAACTTTCCGACCAGGTCTCTGCCGGCAATTTACCCGGTTTGCGCGCCATCACAAATCCTGCCCCCAATCGCATAGCCAAAGCGGCTCCAATCACATAGCCACGTGCTTCCACGCCCACAACTTTCGTAATACCGGCATCCTTGTACTCTTCATACAAACTATCCACAATCTCACGCAAGCAATCCGGATGCTTAAACAAAGTCGTCACATCCCAAAACAAAATGCCCTTAATCGGAAAATCCGGGATAGACCGCAGATTTTCCATCAACAATGCGCTATTCATTTTCTTTCAAATAATCCTGATAGTCTTCCAAAGAACGATTGATAACATCCCACGCCACATCGGCTCCATACAAGCCCACAAATTCCATTCGCTTGGTGTTCTCACCGGGAATATCCTTATAGGTCGTAAAGTAGTGAATCAGACGGCGGGAAATCTCTTTGGGCAGTTCGCTGATATCTTTCATATCGCCATACAAAGCGTCGTGGGTAAGCACAGCAATGATTTTATCATCAGCCTGATAATGGTCCAACAGACGAATTCCACCGATGGGACGGGCTTTCACGATGATATCCCCGTGCGTCACATCTTTTTCGGTCAGCACACAAATATCGAGAGGATCACCGTCACCCTCCACATTGTAACGCGCCATCAGCGTATTGGTCAATTCCGCCATTTTCGGCCCACAGAGCGTCTGGGGAATAAAGCCATACAAGGACGGAACGATATTCGAAAATTTCTGCGGCCTATCAAGACACAAATAGCCGGAGGTCTTATCCACTTCATATTTCACCGTATCGGTGGGAACCATTTCGATAAAAGCCCTGACAACACCCTCTTTTTCCTCCTGCAAAGGGGTGATGCCGTGCCAAGGATGCGCTTTGCGGTTACGAATCATAAGTTATTGTTATTTAATCGTTTTCCTAATTTTATTCGCCTCGTCAATCAAGGCGTTCAAATGCTCCGTATCGGCGGTACTTATCGCCTCTCTGAAATTTTTCAAATGCTCCATGTAGGCATCGACAACAGGCAGCAGACAATCTCTGTTCTGCGCGAAAATCGGAACCCACATCTGGGGATTACTCTTTGCCAGACGCACGGTTGATGAAAAGCCGCCGGAGGCCAGATCAAAAATATTTTTTTCGTCTTTTTCTTTGTCTAATACGGTCAACGCCAAGGCAAAGGAAATGACATGAGACAAATGGGACACGTATGCCGTATGAAGGTCGTGACTTTCCGCCCCCATCCTCAGCAGACGCATATTCAAAGCCTGATAAAGACACTCCACTTTTTTGACGCAGTCTGCATCCGAATGTTCTACGTCACACAAAATACAAGCTTTCCCATCAAAGAGCCCAGATAAAGCCGCTTCCGGGCCACTATACTCTGTTCCGGACATAGGATGCGTGGCAACAAAACGAGCCCGCTGGGGATGAGTGGCCACACACTCTATGATTTTTTTCTTGACAGAACAAACGTCCATCACGATGGGAGGGCATTCCCTTTGTCCGCATCTGTCCAAAATTTCGGGAAGAAGACGTATTACGGCATCGGCCGGCACACTGAGCAGAATCAAATCACTCTCTTGAAGCAACTGCTCATAAGACACCACGCGATCAACGATACCCAATTTTTGAGCGGTAGCACCATTTAAGGGATTTTTATCATACCCTAAAACGGTGCTAACAAATTGTGTACGCTTTAAGTCAATGGCCATCGAGCCGCCAATCAGTCCGAGGCCAATAACGCCTATCGTCCCGATGGTCGTCATACTGTCAAAATATCTTTCTCTTTGGCAGCAATCAACTCGTCAATTTTCTTTACAGCGGCGTCGGTCTCTTTCTGGGTAGCAGCCTCCTGATCCTTCTGGATATCTTCTGCCAAACCCTCTTTTACCAACTTTTTAATAGCGTCAATCGCATCTCTACGTGCATTTCTCACCACCACCTTGGCGCTCTCACCGGCAGCATGAGCCTTCTTAATCAATTCTTTACGACGGTCCTCGGTAAGAGGGGGTACGTTGCAACGAATAGCCTCGCCATTATTCTGAGGAGTAAATCCGATATTGGCATCAATAATCGCCTTTTCAATCACCGGAATCATCTTTTTCTCCCAAGGCTGAATCATAATCGTCTTGGCATCAGGCACTGTAATGGAAGCCACCTGAGCGATGGGCATCATAGAACCATAATAATCTACCACAACATTGTTAAAAACCACAGGATTGGCTTTTCCGGCACGATAAGTCTTCAAATCTTCTTCCAAGAATTTGACTGCATCGTTCATTTTGCTTTTGGCTGCATCAACCAATTGTTTTGCTTTCTCTATCATATTATTTGTTTTATTGATTTCTTATTGACAAAAATCGGTTTCAATATTCCCGCGAATATACAAAAATATATTGGAACTCACAGGCATTAACATCCTGGGGCGCTATAAATTATGACTGAGCAAAAATTTAGCAGGACCTTCCGGAATAAATTCAATCCATTCGGCTGAAGCCGGAACCAACGCAGTTTCACCCTGGGATAGCTGAATACTGCCGTCTGTTTTTAAGGTCGCCTTGCCCGACAGACAAATCACAATCAGGAAGCCATCTGAATCCGACCAATTCTTTTGATAGGGCTTGTCAATCTCCAAAAGATGGGTCGTAAAATAAGGGCAAGACGCGAGTTGTACCTCTTGATTAAGGCAAGGCTGATAAGCACTTCTATATTCTGCATCAAGCTTGTAATCAATCGCTTCCTTTGCTTCCTCTATATGTAATTGACGAGGTTTCCCATCCAAGCCCAATCGTCCATAATCATAGATACGATAGGTAATATCGGAAGTCTGCTGAATTTCTGCCACGAAACATCCGCTGCAAATGGCGTGCACCCTGCCGGCGGGCAAGAAAAACACATCGCCGGGGGTTACCTGATGACGAGCCAAGACCTCAGTAATGCTTCCATCCAACACCCTTTTCTCATACTCTTCGGGACTAATCTCCTGGCTGAATCCCGAATACAGACAGGTATCTTCCTCGGCATCCAAAAGGTACCACATTTCTGTCTTGCCTTTGGAACCATTATGCCGACGCCCTGCCATTTCATCATCGGGGTGCACCTGAATAGAAAGATCGGATTGGGCATCGATAAACTTAATGAGAAGAGGAAACTCCTCGCCATATCTCTCATAATTAACCTTACCCACCAATTCAGCTTTATAAGTGGCTATCAATTCTTTAATAGTCTTACCTGCCAAGGGGCCCTCACTCACTACCGACTCATTGCCTTTTACGCCACTCAATTCCCACGACTCACCAATAGGCTGCATTTCATCCAGTTTGTTCTCTGCAGGAAGCGGGTTAGTTGAACCTGAGGCTTTATAAGCTTTAATCTTTTGTCCGCCCCATACGGTCGGCTTATAAATAGGAATAAATTTAAGAGGATGCATATTGTTCTTTTAGGTTCAAAGTTAATGATTTTCTTTATAACAAAAAAGAGAGCGGTGATTGAATCATCGCTCTCTTTAGTATTAAGACTGCTTGACAAGTTTTATGCCTTGTACCACTCTTCGAAGAAGCCATAGTCAAGACCACGCTCCAAAAAGGAGGTGTTCCAGCCACACCTTCCGGTACGGCTACCTTGTTACGACTTAGCCCCAGTCACCAGTT
>CAJGBW010000053.1 GCA_904501835.1 uncultured Bacteroidales bacterium | reverse complement strand
TTACTATTTTATTGATAGAGCCGGTGGTGAGAATTGAACTCACGACCTCTTCCTTACCAAGGAAGCGCTCTACCCCTGAGCTACACTGGCATTGATTTGGAGCGGGAGACGAGGTTCGAACCCGCGACCCTTAGCTTGGAAGGCTAATGCTCTACCAACTGAGCTACTCCCGCGAATACCGCAAAAATAGTGGGAGAGGATGGATTCGAACCACCGAAGGCATCGCCAGCAGATTTACAGTCTGCCCCATTTGGCCACTCTGGTACTCTCCCAATATGTAAATGAACTTTGTCTTTTTGTGAGCCGATGGAGGGAGTCGAACCCACGACCCCGAGATTACAAATCACGTGCTCTGGCCAACTGAGCTACATCGGCAGCTTTCCATTGCTAACGGAAAAGCCGTTAAATGGACTGCAAAGGTAGGAATATTTTTTTATTCTACAAATAATTCTTCAAAATATTTTTTTTCTCTCTCCCTTTTTATACCTTTGTAACCGGTTAACCAAATTAATATTATGAAATCAAGATTATTAATTCTATTGTCAGCCTTTGCTTTGTTTTCGGTTTCATGTGTTCAGAAGGAGCAAAGCGGCATTCAAGATCCTATTTTGGACGGAGCTAAATCCAGAATTCAGTTGTCGGTTGAAAATAACACCCGAACGATTCTTGCTCCCGGTAATGGTGATGGCGTCCGTAAAGTTCTTTGGACGGCCGGTGATAAAGTGAATATCAATGGCTGCGATTCTCGTCCCTTGACTCTGTCTTCGGATAGCGAGACGGCGACCTTCTTGTTTGATGAATTGCTCGACTTACCTTATAATATAATATATCCCGCTTCCATTTATAGTGGCGATTACGAAGTTAACCTTCCTGCAACCCAGGGATATCAGGAGGGTAGTTTCGGTGTAGGTGCCGCTCCTGCCGTGGGGCATGTCTATTCTACCGATGGTGCAAGTTTGAAAAATCTTTGCGCCGTGCTTCAGATTCGTGTCAAGGCAGGTGCGCAGCCTGTAGCTTTGAATCGATTGACATTTACAGGTGCCAACGATGAGCAGGTCTGTGGAAAATTCAGTCTGGATTATATCAATGCCCGTATCAGCGGAACATCAACGGCCGATTCTACTCGTTCGGTAGCACTTAATTTGAACGGAGTATCCTTGTCGCAAGAAGGTACAGCTTTTTATATCGTAGTCCCCGAGGGAACTTATGAGAAAGGTTTCTCTGTAAAACTCGAGGATACCAATGGAAAATCTATGACTATCGCCAAGACTTCTTCCATTGAAATGCTCAAGTCAAAAATCGTGGTAATGCCTGCCTTTACCTACGATGCCTCATCTGATAAAGTGGCTAATTTTGATGACTATACCCAGGTAGAAATGATGTTCAGTGGCGGTAAAGGTACCAAGGAAGAACCTTATTTGATTTCTTCAGCCTATGACTTGAATGAGATGTCCAAACTCATCAATGTCGATTCAGCTGCCGTTTTGAGATTGGCTTATTATAAACAAACAGCGGATATCAATATGGTCCAATATGAGAAATTTGCTCCTATTGGAAATTCAACGGCTGTAAATTTCAGAGGATCGTATGATGGTGGAAACTACACGATTTCTTTTCTTGCTATCAATAACGAGGCGCAAAGAAATACTGCCTTGTTTGGAAATGTCGGTACCAATGCCAGTTTGTCCAACATCAATATGACTTCGACCAATATCACAACAAGTCACGCTTATGCGGCTTCGTTGGTGGCCTATGCTTATAAATGTAGCGTTACCAATTGTTCTGCCAATGGCTCTGTGACATCAACGGGTGAGGTGGATGGAAAATCTTATACCGCTGGTCTTATCGGTCGTGCGACGGGTTGTACGATTGATGGCTGCTCTTTCAAAGGTACCGTATCAGCCAAGTCTAATCATGCCGGTGGTGTTATCGGTACGGCTGATTCAGGATGTAAAATCAGCAATTGTATATTCAAGAAGGGTTCAACCGTTTCTTGTAATTATTATGCTGGTGGCGTCACGGCTTCTCTCGGAGGTGCTGACGCTTATATCAAGTCCAGTGTTTGTGAAGGTAAGGTAACTGGTACCAATTGGAATGTGGGTGGTATCACGGCTATTCTCTATCAGGGAAGTGTGATTTCCTGCGTTCAAAGTAATACCTCTGTAGTAGAGAGCTCTAATTATAATGTCGGTGGTATTGTGGGCTCAATCAATACCAATAGTACCAATAAGGATCAGGTAGCCGTAATTGATAATTGTGTGGCTTATGGCCAGGTGAAAGGTCTCTATCAGGTTGGAGGTATCTGCGGACTTAACTATGTAGTCAATGTGGGTGAGGAAGGTATTATTTCCAACTGTGCTGTGATAGGTGCTGAAATTACAGCAACCGGTGTGAATAGTTCTAATTATTCTTTGGTGGCCGGTATCTGTGGATGGTTGCAGGGAAATGGTGCAGCATCTTTGGTAAACTGTTTCGCTCGCCCCGCCTTTGTAAATTCAACCAACGCCAGTGCTATTTTGGGAACGGCCGCTATTGTAGGTTATACCAATGTCAGCACCCATTTGATTGACAACTGTTATTCTCCTGTGTCGCCGGCTGAAATTCAGTTCCGCGGCGCTCCTGTAACCTCTTCTTCTTTGACTTATTATGGTTCTATTCTCGGAAGAGCCAGTGCTGCTGTCCCTGTAAATCGTTGCTACTACAACATTGCTTTCCGTTTGGCTCCTACGTCTAACAGTAATCACGTGGCAAGCGGTTGTGCGGGTTATACCGTTTCACAAATGACTTCCGGTACCTTGCTTACCAAATTGAATCAAGGAACCAGCAGTATTTCAGTAGCCACGGCTTCTGAGTGGGTTGCAGGTAGCGATTCTTATCCTACTTTGAAGAATCTTCCTGCCGACACCCAGCCTACCGTAGCGAAGAAGAGAGTCAGCATCATCGGTGACTCTATCTCAACCTTCTCCGGTTGGATTGCTTCTTCTAAAGTAGGTAGTAAAGCTTGTACGACTCACTATCCGAATACAAGCAATACCGCTTGTGACGTTTTGACTGTGGATAAGACCTGGTGGTATCGTTTGATTTACAATAAGATGAAGAATGCCCAGTTTGAGATGAATATCTCTTCAGGTAATACAACTGTGGTGAAAAATACGACCGCCACTTCGTATTCCAGCCAGTATTGGTATAATTGGGACTTCTGTACTCGTTTTATCGGATATGCCGGTGTGGGTAATCCTGACGTGATTCTTATTCATGGTGGTACCAATGACTTCGGTCACATGGCTTCTTACGGCGCGACCGAGAAATTGATTGGATCCGTTGCGATGGATAGCGGTTCTGCTGTTTCTGCGACCCAGTTGCAGCCTTTGTTTAACGCTGCTGATGCTTGTACGACTTTGGCACAGGCTGAAGCCTTGGATTTCACGACCTTCTGCTCTTCATACATTAAATTGATGCAGATGATCAAGGTGCGTTATCCGAAAGCGAAAGTGGTTTGTATCATCGGTGATGCGTTGAAGCCGGGTATGCAGTCTGCCATTCGTGCGATTGCTACGCACTACAATGCCAAGTATGTGGATTTCTTGGAACTTTGTGGCTTTAAGCAGGCGGCGCCGCTCAGCAAGTATGACAAAGCTGTTCACCCTGATGCAGCCGGTATGGAATACATGGCCAAGACGATTTACTCTCAGGTAGGTGCTTGGATGGAGGAATAGAATCCACCTCACTATACAAAAATCCCCAAGGTTCAAACGAACTTTGGGGATTTTTATGTCTTTACCTTGTCGTGCGTCGTTGATAGACTTGGTTGGGCGCGTTATAATAATTCTTTGAGTTTTGCGAGTATGCCGTCGCAATCAATGCCACAGCCCCGACGAAGTTCTTTTTGGGTGCCCTGCTCGACAAATCGGTCAGGCAAACCCAAGGACTCGATTTGAATATGATTCTTCTCGTTCATAGCCCATTCGCACAAAGCGCCATATAAACCACCTTTCAGACAGCCGTCTTCAATGCTGAGGAAGAGTTTACAGTCCTCTGCGGCTTTTTTCAAACAGTCGGTATCCATGGGTTTGATGAACCTTATATCTATTACGCGCGCGCGTAAGCCTCGGCTCTTTTCCAATTCTTGTGCCGCTTGGAGGGCTGCTTTGACACAGGGGCCTTCTGCCACGAGGTTGATGGCCGGTGCTTCATTTTGAAGAACTAAGCGGGCTTTCCCTACAGGAAGCGATTCAAATTCTGATTCTCTCCATGCAATTCCCTCTCCGAATCCTCTCGGATAGCGAATGATAAAGGGACCCTCTTTGTGAAGAGTGGCTGTATATAGCAAGTTCTTCAGCTCTTTTTCGTCAGCCGGAGCAGCTATGCAGATGTTGGGAATGCTGCGGAATGCCGCAATATCAAAGGCACCATGGTGGGTTGCTCCGTCCTCGCCAACCAATCCGGCGCGGTCAAAGCATAAGATGACAGGCAACTTTTGCAGGGCACAGTCGTGGATGATCTGGTCGTAAGCCCTTTGTGCAAAAGAGGAATAGATATTACAAAAAGGAATCATACCTCCTGCCGCCAGGGCTGCACTGAATGTAACGGCATGTTCTTCTGCAATTCCCACATCGTAAAAACGCTCCGGCATTTCTTCAGCCAGAATGTTCATTCCGCAGCCGGAAGCCATGGCGGGAGTTACGCCGACAACTCTTGCGTCCTTCCGGGCAAGTTCCAATAAAACTTCTCCAAATACGTCCTGGTAGCGGTCTCCCTTGTTTTTGCTTGAGGTCCTTTTTCCACTGGCTGCATCAAACAGTCCGGGTGCGTGCCAGGTTGTCTGGTCTTCTTCGGCAGGGCTATATCCTTTCCCTTTGGTGGTGATGGCGTGAAGGATTTTCGGACCTTTGATATCCTTTAACTTTTTCAAAGCATCAACCACTTCATCGATATTGTTTCCGTCAATAGGACCGAAATATCGGAATCCCATGGCCTCAAAGAAGCCGCCCTTGGGGTATTTAACGAAGAAACTTTTCGTTGTTCGGACGCTTTTTTGTATGAATCGGCGGAATTTTCCCTCTCCCAGCAGATTCCAGACTTTGTCTTTGGTGGTATTGTAGGTGGGGTTGGTCGTTACTTTGAGCAGGTAATTATGCAATGCGCCGATACCTTGGTCAATGGATATGTTGTTATCATTGAGGATAATCAAAATATCTTCTCCACCAATTCCGGCATTGTTGAGTCCTTCATAAGCCATGCCGCCGGTCAAAGCCCCGTCTCCAATCAGGGCGATGGCTTTTTCTCCCGAATTTTTTATACGGGCTGCTGCTGCAAAACCCAAAGCGGCGGATATGGAGGTGGAAGAGTGTCCGGCGCCAAACGCATCATAAGGACTTTCCTCCATACGGGTAAAGCCGCTGATGCCTTCCTTCATTCTGTTTTTGCGAAACGCCTCTTTGCGTCCGGTCAAAATCTTATGTGCATAGGCCTGATGGCTTACGTCATAGACGATTTTATCCTTGGGCGTGTTATACACATAGTGAAGTCCGACAATGAGTTCTATGGCGCCCAAACTTGCTCCGAGATGCCCGGGATTGGTAGAACAGCAGTCTATCATATATTCCCGAATCTCGTTGCAAACTCCCCGAAGAGCCTTTTGCTTTAACTCTCGCAGGGCTTGGGGTGAATCGATATGATCAAGAATCTTTTCCAAAATAATAGCGTGTTTTAGGTTGCGAGGCTATTTGATATTGGGGATTTGTAATCCGTAATTCTTTTTCTTGTCCAGGATTTTTACGCCGATGGATATCAACAAAGCAACCACTCCCAAACCGGCAAAGAACAGCATCATAGCCGTATAGTTGTCGTTGGATGCCGTCTTAATGGCTGAAATGGCTTTGGGAACAAACAGAAAACCGATGTTCTGAATGTAGAAGGTAAGCGCCATGGTCGTGCCTAATAATTTTGCGGGCATGATTTTGGCGATAGAGGGCCACATGGCTGACGGGAGCATGGCAAATCCGACGCCGAGCAATACCATCAGTAAGACAGCAACCCATGCTTGGGTAATGAAGGGGCTGGCAAAAAGAAGATGAACGGCGGTGATGAGTATCGCGCCGAAAATCATCAGGTCTGCGCCATGACCTTTCTTGTCGTAAATGTTTCCAAACAAGGGGGTGAGGACGATACAACCCATGGGGAGTATCATAGGGAAGAGTCCGGCCAGTGATTCGCTCATACCGAATTTATCTACCATCATTCCGGTTGAATATTTCAAGAAAGGATTGACGGCAGCGTAGAACAAAAGGCAGAGGAAGGCTATCATCCAGAATGCGGGGTTCTTGAATACCTCCAAAATATCCTTGAAATGGAATTCATCTTCAGGAGAATTTCCCCCTTCTTCGGCTCCGCTTTCTTGTAATTGTCTGTCTAATTTTTTGTCAAACACCGTGTAGAAAATGAACACGATAAATCCAACGGTCAGTAAAATCAGTCCAATCAGAATGGCGAGTCCTACATTGCCGCTGGTCTGGCTGACAATGACAGGGGTGGCTCCATAAGCAAGTCCAGTACCCAAACGCGCCAAGGCCAGTTGAAGTCCCATGGCCAAAGCAAGTTCGTAACCGATGAACCATTTGGCAATTACTTTGGTGACGGTAATTCCGGCAATTTCAGCGCCAACGCCATATAGACCGATTCCCATGACGGCCCAAAAGACGGGCACGCGCATATTGTCGCCTAAAAATGAGAGGGTTGCAATGGCTTCTCCACTATCCAGAAGCTCCCTTAATGAGTAGAAAGCACCACAAGTAAGGGCGATACCCGCCACCATCAAGGCGCAACTGAATATGCCCGTAAAGCGTATGCCGGTCTTATCCAGAATCAATCCTCCAAAAATGAGCATCAATAGATATACGTTGAAAATGGAATATGCGCCGGCAAGGCTGCCATATTCCCCATCCGTGATTTCGTAACCTGCTTGGGCGGCAGGACTTGTCAATGTTTTTTCAACGGAGAAAATGTTGTCGCTGCATATATAAGCTGCAAACATCACAAAGGAAACGGCAAGAAGCATCAGCCATCTTGTCTTTTTGGAATCTCTTAACAGTGTCATTTCTTAATGATTAGAAAGGAAGATCGTCTTCGGGGAGGTCGGTGCTGGGGGCAACATTTTGAGTCGCTGCGGGAGCGGCAGCAGCTTGGGCAGCGGGAGCGACGTTTGTTTGTGCCGTTGGAGCAACATTTGCCTGTGTCGCAGGAGTTGTGTTTTGTGCCGTATCACTCTTTTTACCCAATAATTGGATGGTATCAGCAACGATTTCTGTGATATAATGCTTTTGTCCATCCTGACCATCCCAACTGCGGCTGCGGAGGCGACCCTCTACATAGATTTGTGTGCCGGTGGTGATATATTTCTCGGCCAAATCAGCCAATTGTCTCCAGGCGACGATATTGTGCCACTCTGTGTTTTCTCTGGTTTCGCCGTTGCGGTCTTTGAAACGTTCGGTGGTTGCCAAGGTGAAACTTGCTACTTTGGGGGCAGGATTTGTGCCCTGATTTTGATTCTCAAGGTAACGGACTTCCGGTTTTCTTCCTACGTTACCGATTAACATAACTTTGTTCAGTGCCATATTGATTTGTATTTAGATATTAAGCAAATATATAGTTTTTTTATTGTTTTTCCTAATGCTGTCGAGGACTTGTCGATTCCTCGTCTTGTCGGTTTTATAATTGCGGAATTTCTCCGGTGAGCAACTCGTATCCGCTTTTGGCTTGTTCAAGCAGCCAGGTTTCTCCTGAAATGTAAGTGCAGCTTGTCGGGGTTATGTCGGGAAGCACGGCGTCTCGGTAATTGGCTTCCAGAATGTAAGTAAAATGTCCGTTCTGTATAGCCTGAGTGATTTCCGGTACCAGCAAGGGGAGGGCGTATATCAACAAGTCAGCCTTTTCTTCTTTTAATTGGTTGAGTTCCTGAATATGCGGACAGCCATGTTGACTGCGGTTGAAGATATGGCAATTCAGTCCTGCGTCCATCGCGGCTTGTGCGGCGGCTTTTCCGGCTCCGCCATAACCCACCACGGCAACCGTTTGGATGTTTTTTAGATTTTCAATGATTTTTCGGATGGCAAGATAGTCCGAGTTGAACGTCTTGATTCCGCAAGCGGTCTTGATGGCGATATTAGCGGCTCCGATGCTCAGTACCTCCGTGCTTCTAATGTCGGATGCGGCGGCTGCTTTTTCTTTGAATGGCGCCGTAATGTTGATGCCTGCATATTCTTCCTTAAAAAGCGACCAGGCTTTTTCAAACGATGTATCTTCAATCAAATCGTACTCCCATTTCCCGGAATATGCTTTGCGAAAGAGTGCCGGGCTTCCGGAATGGGCGATGGGGTAGCCAATAAGGCCATATTTGGGGGACTTGTCTGTCATACCTTATTGCTGGCGTTGGCGAACGGCTTCATATAATAGTATCGCTGCACTCACGGAGGCATTTAACGAATCCATTTTTCCGTTCATCGGGATGAGAATGTGTCTGTCTGCTGCCTTTCTCCAAATCTCAGAGAGTCCGTCCGCTTCCGAGCCGATGACCAACGCGGTGCCGCCACGCATATCTATGTCATAATAAAAAGATGAATCCTGCAGCTGTGCCGTGAGAATCTGGATTTTCTTGTTTTTGAGAAACTCAATGGCTTCTTGGTTGTCGCAGAGGGCAACGGGGACGGTGAAAATACTACCGAGCGAGGATCGGATGATGTTGGGGTTGTATAAATCCGTCAGGGCGTCGCAGATGAGGACCGCGTCGGCACCTGCTCCGTCAGCGCTGCGTAAAATAGCGCCCAAATTGCCGGGCTTTTCTAATTTTTCAAGAACGACGACCAAAGGATTTTCAGGCAAATCCAGTTGGCTTAATTTGTGCTCTCGGTATAGAAATTCGGCGATAATTCCTTCACTGCTCCCTCTGTGTGCCACTTTTTCGTAGAGCAAAGCGGGGATGTTTACTATGCGTGCGATATTTTCAAGATGTACGGATGGAATTTGTTCTTCGGCCTTTTCGTAAATCTCGGGACAGATAAAAAGAGTGTCTGCCTGGTATCCGCACTCGATGCAATGACGTACTTCTCGTATTCCCTCTACAACAAAAAGTCCCTCCGACTTACGAAGGTGGGACTTTTCCTGTAGATTCAGCAACTTTTTAATTTTGGGATTTTGTGCTGAACTTATGTTTTCGCTCCATGCCATTAGTTGGCTTTGGGTCTCATTTGAGGGAAGAACAACACATCTTGAATGGTCGTCTGTCCTGTCATAAACATAGTCAAACGGTCAATACCCATTCCCAAACCGGATGTAGGCGGCATGCCGTATTCCAACGCGCGAACAAAATCCATATCGATGAACATGGCCTCATCGTCGCCGTTGCTCTTGAGTTTGGCCTGCTCTTCGAAACGCTCGAACTGGTCGATAGGATCATTCAGCTCGCTATAGGCGTTGGCCAACTCTTTGCCGCATACGAACAATTCAAAACGCTCGGTGAGGGTCGGGTCTTCGCGGTGGCGTTTGGTGAGGGGAGACATTTCAACGGGATAATCGGTGATAAAGGTCGGGTTGATGAGTTTGTCCTCGCAGTATTCACCGAAAATCGCGTCGATGAGTTTGCCCTTGCCCATAGAAGGCTCCACTTCGATATGTAGTTTCTTACAAGTCTCGCGCAACTGCTCTACATCCATACCTTTCACGTCCACGCCGGCGTACTCTTTGATGGCGTCCAAAATCGGAAGACGGCGGTAGGGGGCTTTGAAATCAATGGTGTGCTCGCCGATTTTTACCTCGGTCGTACCATTGACGGCCATGGAAATTTTCTCCAACATTTTCTCAACAAAGTCCATCATCCAGATGTAGTCCTTGTAGGCAACGTAAATTTCCATACAGGTAAATTCCGGATTGTGGGTTTTATCCATACCCTCGTTGCGGAAGTCTTTGGCAAACTCGTACACACCGTTGTAGCCACCTACAATCAACCTTTTGAGGTACAATTCGTTGGCGATTCTCATGTAGAGGTCGATGTCCAACGCATTGTGGTGGGTAATGAAAGGACGGGCTGTCGCACCGCCGGGAATGCTTTGCAAAATGGGCGTTTCCACCTCCAGGCAACCGGCTTCGTTGAAATACTCGCGCATAGTGGCGATGATTTTGCTTCTTTTTACAAATACGTCGCGCACCTGCGGGTTCACAATCAGGTCAACGTAGCGCTGACGATAACGCAATTCGGGATCAGCGAATGCGTCGAATACCTTGCCGTCCTGCTCTTTTACGATGGGAAGCACGCGCAGGGATTTGCTCAAAAGGGTGAGTTCCTTCACGTGAACGGACAATTGGCCTGTCTTGGTGATGAATGCAAAACCTTTGACGCCAATGATGTCGCCGATATCAAGCAATTTCTTGAATACGGTGTTGTACATCGTTTTGTCTTCGCCGGGGCAAATCTCATCGCGGTTGAGGTATAATTGGATACGACCTGTCTCGTCTTGCAATTCTGCAAATGAAGCCGCGCCCATGATACGTCTGGACATGATACGGCCGGCGAGGCAGACGTCCTGCATGTTGTTTTCTTCCTGGTTATATCCTTCTGAAATACTTTTTACGGATTGGTTTACGGGATAAAGCGGTGCAGGATAGGGGTCTATGCCTAATTCACGAAGCTTTCCAAGCGCTTCTCTTCTCAAAAGTTCCTGCTCACTGAAATTCTGTTCCATACTATATATATATTAAGAGGTGCAAATATAGAAAAAATGGCGCGAAAAGTGATGAGAAATGAAAAATATTTTAAAAAAGTTTGCAGAATTAAAAAAGTTGCGTATCTTTGCAGCCCGTTTGGGAAATCGGAACAGATTTTCAGGCGGATTTAAGTTCCTTGACAATATTGAAAGAGAAGAAAACATATGTTTTCGATAGATAACGAGGTAAAATAATTTACGAAATTAGTCTGTAATTTAAATTGGAGTTTTTTCAATCTAAGTTGGGACTACAATTTCATAGGCAAGAATCACAATTTATGTAATTGTTAGATTCACTCAAAACAT
>CAJGBW010000052.1 GCA_904501835.1 uncultured Bacteroidales bacterium | reverse complement strand
CGATGAAGAAAAAGGGCTTTACTTCGGCCCAGTCCCTGCATCTGAAAGGGGCTTATACTTTGGTGATGGTGGCTTCCGTGGAATCGGTGCAGGAAGTGCTTTCTGTGTTTGGCGATTTTTCGGGGCGTCTTCCCAAAGATGCGTGGGTATTGCTCAACGACCTTCGCTAATTTTAGATTTTATAAAGGATGGCTTCTTTTAAGAAATATCTGTTGCTCTTGTGCGTGTTGGCTGGACAAAGTGTGTTTGCCCAGTATAGGACAGATGTTTCTTTGGAGCAACTCTACGATTCTCCCCAGGTCACAAGTCTAAAATCTTATGTGTCAGATATTTGTAATCCTGAAAACAAAGGACGAAAAGCGGGGAGTGAGGGCGAGAAAAAGGTGGCGTATTATCTCTATGACGCTTTTGAAAAGGCCGGCGTAGATTTGTTGTATGGCCGTGAGGGAGATTTGTTCGGTATTCAGTCGGAGGGCGACACCTTGCTTTCCCGTAATGTGGCAGCCTTTATCCCCGGTTCGGATGAACAACTTCGCCATCGTTATATAGTGATTGCGGCCAGAATGGATAATTTGGGCAGTTATACCATGCAGGTAGATGGGAAAGCCCAAGAAGTAATTTATCCCGGAGCCAATGGAAACGCTTCCGGATTGGCTTCTTTGCTGGCGTTGGCAAAACATATTTCCGACACGCGTATTGATTTTAGAAAAAGCATTCTTTTTGTGGCATTTGGCGCATCGTGCGAATCCTTTGCCGGTTCCTGGTATTTCCTCAATCGCAGTTTCCCTTCTGTGAAGGATATCGATCTCATGATCAATCTTGATATGCTGGGCCTGGGGAGTAAAGGTTTTTATGCCTACACCGCCTCCAATAGAGATTTGAATAAGGCTTTGGAAGCGACTTCGCGTGATTTGCAGCCCGTAAAACCCACCTTGGTTGCCCAAGAGGATTATCCTTCCGACCATAGGGCTTTTTATGCCGCAGAGATTCCTTCCGTATGGTTTCATAGTGGAAGATATTCTCAACATAACACTCCTCGAGACACGCCGGACATTCTCGATTGGGAGCAGATGGAACTTCAGTTGGAGTACATTTATAATTTTGTCCGAGACCAGGCTTCTTATGTAGAAAAAATCGATTTTGTGGAGCCAGAAGTGGTGGAGCAATCCCCCAAAAATGAGGCGATATATGCCTATTATGATTGTGATGTTCCTCCTGCCTTTTTGGGCTCGACCCGTATTGATAAATTTATGCAGGAGTGGGTATATCGCTATGTGAAATATCCCGAAAGCGCCGTAGCTGAAGGCGTGCAAGGGACAGTGCATGTGAATTTTGTGGTGGAAAAAGACGGCTCGGTCAGCCAGGTGAAGGTGGTTCGTTCCCTTGACCCGCGTTTGGATCAGGCCGCACAGGATGTAGTGGAAATCTCCCCCAAGTGGAAGGCAGCGCGTCTTCATGGTCAGAAAGTCCGCTCATCTTTGACGATTCCTATTGAATTTAGATTGATAAAGAAATAAGATGGAGTACAATTTTAAAGAAATTGAGAAAAAATGGCAGGCGTATTGGTCAGCAAATCAAAGCTTTAAGACTGAAGTAGATGCGTCAAAGCCTAAGTTTTATGTGTTGGATATGTTTCCTTATCCCTCTGGTGCCGGTCTTCATGTAGGCCACCCGCTGGGATATATTGCGAGTGATATCTACTCTCGTTACAAACGTCTGCGTGGCTATAATGTCCTGCATCCTATGGGATATGATGCTTTCGGTCTTCCGGCGGAGCAGTATGCCATCCAGACCGGTCAGCATCCGGCCATTACGACCGAGAAAAATATCGACCGCTATCGTGAGCAGTTGGATAGAATCGGTTTCAGTTACGATTGGTCACGCGAAGTGCGTACTTGTGACCCGGCTTATTATAAGTGGACCCAGTGGGCCTTTTTGAAAATGTTTGCCAGCTGGTATGACAAATCGCAGGAAAAAGCCCGTCCCATCGAGGAGTTGGAAACTCTTTTTGCCCAAGGTGGAAGTGCGGCTGCCAATGCGACTTGTTCGGAGGAACTGGTCTTCTCGGCTGAGCAGTGGGCGGCTTATAGCGAGCGTGAAAAGGCCGACGTTTTGATGAATTATCGTATTGCCTATCAGGGAGAAACCTCTGTAAACTGGTGTGCAGGATTGGGTACTGTCTTGGCCAATGATGAGGTGAAGGACGGCCTTTCTGTACGTGGCGGTTTCCCTGTTGAGCAAAAGAAAATGTTGCAATGGCAGCTTCGTGTTTCTGCCTATGCCGGTCGTCTGTTGGATGATTTGGAGGAATTGGATTGGACGGATTCCTTGAAAGATATGCAGCGTAACTGGATTGGCAGAAGTCAAGGTGCGGAAATGGTTTTCAAGGTGCAAAACGGCGAGCAGGAATATGATATGACCATTTTTACGACCCGTGCCGATACGGTTTTCGGTGTGACCTTTATGGTTTTGGCACCCGAGAGCGAGTGGGTGGAAAAACTTACCACCTCCGAGCAAGCCCAGGCCGTTGCGGATTATCTTGAACAGGTCAAGAAGAAGACGGAGCGTGAGCGTATCGCCCAGACCCGCAATGTGACAGGTGTTTTCTCCGGCTCTTATGCCATCAATCCTCTTACGGGAGATAAAGTTCCTGTTTGGATTTCTGAATATGTACTTTCTGGATATGGTACCGGTGCGATTATGGCGGTTCCTGCCCACGATAGCCGCGATTATGCGTTTGCCAAACATTTCTCCCTCCCGATTATTCCTTTGATTGAGGGTTGTGATGTGAGCGAGCAAAGCTTCGATGCCAAAGAGGGTATCATGTGCAACAGCGGTTTTCTCAATGGCATGACGGTCAAAGAGGCTATTCCTGCCGCCATCGATTACGTGGAAAAAGAGGGCATAGGTCGCCGCAAAATCAACTATCGTCTGCGTGATGCCATTTTCTCACGTCAGCGTTATTGGGGTGAGCCTTTCCCTGTGTATTTCAAGGATGGTTTGGCAACCGCCTTGGATGAGAGTGCACTGCCTTTGGAGTTGCCTTCTATTGGAAACAATTACAAGCCTACCGAGAGCGGTGAACCTCCTTTGGCCCGTGCTGAAAATTGGACGATAGACGGATATCCGATTGAAAAAAGTACCATGCCCGGTTTTGCTGGTTCGAGTGCCTACTATTTGCGCTATATGGACCCTCACAACGATCAGGCGCTTGTCAGTCGTGAGGCGGATGAGTATTGGAGAAATGTCGATTTGTATATCGGTGGTACCGAACATGCAACCGGTCACTTGATTTACTCTCGTTTCTGGAATAAATTCCTGTATGACTTGGGCTATGTCTGTGAGAAAGAGCCGTTTAAGAAGCTCATCAATCAGGGTATGATTCAAGGACGCAGTAATTTTGTATATCGTATCAAGGGGACCAATACTTTTGTTTCCTTGGGTTTGAAGGATAATTATGACACGACAGAAATCCACGTGGATGTCAATATCGTGCATAATGATAAATTGGATATCGAGGCTTTCAAAGCTTGGCAACCTGATTTTGCGAATGCAGAATTTGTTTTGGAGAACGGCGAATATATCTGCGGATGGGCGGTTGAGAAGATGAGTAAGTCCATGTTCAATGTTGTAAATCCCGATATGATTTGCGATTCTTATGGAGCCGACACCTTGCGTCTGTATGAAATGTTCTTGGGCCCGCTTGAGCAGAGTAAACCTTGGGATACCAAAGGTATTGACGGCGTGCATCGTTTCCTCAAAAAAGTATGGCGTCTGTTCTATGATAGAGACGGATATGTCGTAAATGATGACAAGGCAACTCCCGCGCAACTGAAGAGTTTGCATAAATTGATAGTCAAAGTGCAGGAGGATATTGAAAACTTCTCCTTTAATACCGCCATCAGCGCTTTTATGATTGCTGTCAATGAGTTGTCAGATTGTCATTGTCGTGAGATCTTGGAGCCTTTGACGATTTTGCTGGCTCCCTTTGCTCCCCACATTGCAGAAGAATTGTATGCGGCTTTGGGATACGAAAGTGGTATTTCCTATGCCAAGTTCCCGGAATATAATGAGGCTTACACCCGTGAAGATAACTGCACCTATGCGGTTTCGTTCAATGGTAAAACTCGTTTTACGGTGGAACTTGCCAAATCTCTTTCCAAGGAAGAGGTGGAGCAATATGTCAGGGGAATGGAGCAGACCGAGCGTTATTTGGCAGGCGGTCAAATCATAAAAGTGATTGTTGTTCCCGGAAAAATTGTAAATATTGTCGTTAAATAAATTCCGAATTCTTTGATAATAAGGTTAAAAACGGAAAAAAGGTAAAGAAACGGAAAAACTTTTTTGAATAGGCCGCTGAAGATTTTTCAGCGGTCTATTTCTTTCTATTTTTGTCAGCAAAAAAACATGGAAAAACTCTATTTACCGGAGCTGATATCGTGCTGTTTTTTCGTTTTTTCTTTGTTGGCATCCTTAATGTTGCTCATTCTTTACTATCGCAGGAATCCCCAACTTTGTTATCGTTTCCCGCGTGAGAAGTTGTATGTCTTACTGATGGCTTGCATCTTGTCGATGAGTTTTGTTTTCTTGGGTGCCAATAGGGTGGAACATTTGTCTTTGTTGCTTGCGACGGGCAATGTCTTTCTCTGGGTGCGTGTGGATGAGTTGAGGAACGAATCTTTGTTCATTTGGCTGTTGCTGCCGATTTTTGTCCTTTGGGCATTTCTCTCCCTTTATCTGTCTTCCAATCTGTATAAAATTGGAGTTGACTTTCTTTTTCTGCTGATTTTCTCTTTTGTGGAGTTGTTCTGGGTGTTGTATTTTGTGAGTCATCGCGTACACAGTCTCTCCGTTTCTCTGGTAACGATGGCCTTTGAACTGCAACTCTTGAAATTCTTCTCGCTCCTCCTGTTTTGTTTTTCATGCTTGTTCTATAGTTTTCACTATGCTTCTCTTTCGATTCTGGCTTTAGCCCTCTTCACTTTTTATGTATCCTTTCTCTCTGTTCTTTCGGTTTCCGGTAGTCCGATTCTATTTCATTCTAAAATATCTAAAACATTGAAAGATAATATATTGAGAAATTTTGGGGCGGGGATTCTTTCCGGGATGGAAAGTGATAAGGGCAGTCGAAAAATCTATGAGCGTCTGTGTCAGTATTTTGAAAATGAAAAGCCCTATCTCAATCCCGAACTTTCGGAAAAAGAGGTTGCCCACGCTCTTTATACTAATAAAGTTTATCTAGGCCGTGCGATAAAACATTATTCCAATCTCAATTTCAAGAAGTTTGTGAATCATTATCGTGTTCTCCACGCGCAGGAGCTTTTCAAGTCAAATCGCTCTTTGAAAGTGACGCAACTTTATATGATGTCGGGTTTCAAGAACAAGGCAACTTTTGCTACGGCCTTTCATCTGGAGGTGGGTGAAAATCCCAAGGAATGGTGTGACTATATTCGCTCAAAAAATAAATAATTATTATCTTTGTAGTTAATAGATTATATAAGATATGGCAGACGAGAAAATTATTTTTTCCATGAATGGGGTGGGCAAAGTGCTTCCCCACAATAATAGAGTGATTTTGAAGGATATTTATCTGTCCTTCTTTTACGGAGCAAAAATCGGTATTATCGGTTTGAACGGTTCGGGTAAATCTACCTTGATGAAGATTATCGCGGGCATTGAAAAATCGTATAAAGGCGAAGTGGTATGGGCTCCGGGTTATAGTGTGGGTTATTTGGAGCAGGAGCCCCAGATGGATCCGGACAAGACTGTTTTGGAAGTCGTGCAGGAGGGTGTGCAGGAAGTGGTTGATTTGTTGAATGAATACAACGAAATCAGCATGAAGTTCTGCGAACCTATGTCTGATGATGAAATGAATGCGCTGATTGAGCGTCAGGGCGATTTGACCGAGAAAATCGAGCAATGCGGCGGATGGGAACTCGATGCCAAATTGGAGCGTGCTATGGACGCCTTGCAATGTCCTCCTTCCGAAGCGCTGGTTTCGACTTTGAGTGGAGGTGAACGCAGACGTGTGGCTTTGTGTCGTCTTTTGCTGCGTCAGCCCGATGTGCTTTTGCTCGATGAGCCGACCAACCACCTTGATACAGAGAGTATTCAGTGGCTAGAAGCGCATCTTCAGCAATACAAGGGTACCGTGATTGCGGTGACCCACGACCGTTATTTCTTGGACAATGTAGCCGGTTGGATTTTAGAGTTGGATAGAGGTGAGGGTATTCCTTGGAAAGGTAATTATTCTTCGTGGTTGGATCAGAAATCCAAACGTCTTCAGATGGAAGAAAAACAGGAGAGCAAGCGTCGTAAGACCCTCGAACGTGAGTTGGAGTGGGTGCGTATGGCGCCGAAAGCCAGACAAGCAAAGAGCAAGGCACGTTTGGGCGCTTATGAGAAATTGGCGAACGAAGATGCTGTTCAGAAAGAGGCGAATTTGGAAATCTATATTCCCAACGGCCCTCGTTTGGGTAATAAAGTCATTTCTTTCAACGGAGTTTCGAAGAGTTATGGCGAAAAAATGTTGTATGAAAATCTTTCATTCGTATTGCCTCCTGCGGGTATCGTGGGCGTGATTGGTCCTAACGGTGCGGGTAAAACGACTCTCTTCCGTCTCATCATGGGCTTGGAACAGCCCGATAGCGGAAATATCGAAATTGGCGAAACGGTGAAATTGGCCTATGTGGATCAGCAGCACCGTAGTATCGATCCGGAAAAAACGGTCTATGAAACCATTGCGGAGAACTCCGAGTTTGTGAAATTAGGCAACAAGGAAATCAATGCCAGGGCTTATGTGTCCCGCTTTAATTTCTCGGGAGCTGACCAGGAGAAGGAATGTGGCATTCTTTCCGGTGGTGAGCGTAATCGTCTTCACCTGGCTTTGACGCTCAAGGATGAGGGTAATGTTTTGTTGCTGGACGAGCCGACCAATGACGTGGATGTAAATACGATCCGTGCTTTGGAGGAAGGTCTGGAGCGTTTTGCGGGTTGCGCCGTGATTATTTCTCACGACCGTTGGTTCTTGGATAGAATTTGTACCCATATTCTGGCGTTTGAGGGCGATTCTCAGGTCTATTTCTTTGAGGGTACCTATTCTGAATATGAGCAGAACAAGAAGATGCGTTTGGGGGCTGATGCGGAGCCTAAACGTTTCAAATATAAGAAGTTGATGGAGGAATAATGGATATCGATGTAGCAGCACGCGCACAGCAGGCAAAAGAATACTTTAAGGCCGGTTACAACTGTGCCCAGGCCGTTGCGATGGCATTTTCGGATGTGGCCCAAATGTCCGAGGATCAGGTTGCTGCCTTGTTGTCAGGTTTTGGGGGCGGTTTTGGACGCCTGCGTGAGGTTTGTGGCTGTGTGAGTGGAATGACCTTTGTGGCAGGTTGTGTCTTGCCGGCTGTAGAACCGTCTGATATGCAGCGCCGGAAAGATAATTATGCGCTGGTTCAGCGTTTGGCTGCTTCTTTTAAGGAGGAATATGGCTCCATTGTCTGTCGGGATTTGCTGAATATGGCGAAAAGTTCCCCTGTGGAATCTCCCATGCCCTCTGAACGTACGGCGGCCTATTATGGCAAGCGTCCTTGTGAAGAGCAGGTGGGGAAAGCCGCAGAAATTATAGCAAAGGAATTATTGACTCATTTTTAGAAGGGGTGTAGGATGAAAGCATTGCAGGATTTTCTAAACAAAGAAGATCGTTTCGCTCATTTTATCGGCGCACATCTGGTCTGTGTTGAGGCTGATTTCGCGCAGGCGGAATTGCTTGTGGAAGAGCATCATTTGAACGGCGGTTCCGTTTGCCAGGGAGGCGTGATGTTTACGCTGGCGGATCTGGCATTGGCGGCGGTGTTAAATGCTTCCGGGAATTTGACGTTGGGCGTGGAAAACAGCATTACATTTGTGCGTTCCGCTCGTCTGGGTGAGAAGTTGGTGGCGAAGGCAAGGCTGATCCGTGACCATAAAAAATTGCCCTTCTGTACCGTAGAACTCTGTAATGAGGCGGGAGATTTGCTGGCCCACATGAGCGCATTGGGATATAGAAAAGAACAAATGATTCAAATTGATTAAATATGAAAAAAGCCGTGCAGTATGTTGTTCGCAGTATTAAATACTTTATTTACTGCGCAATATTTTTGACGATTGTCTTGTATGTCCTCTCTTTGGCCAATATGGTTCAATGGGATATCAATCAGATGTTTAATGAGGGAGCAAAGTCCGTGTGGAAAATTGCGGCCATGCTGGCTGTGATTTCTGCCATTTATCCTTTGGTGGGTTTCCAAAAACGCAAACTGATGCTTGCCGGTAGTTGGGAGGAACGCAAGGCGGAAATCATCGAGCTGATGGAGCAAAGAGGCTATCGTTTGGAAAAAGTGGATGTAAACGGGGCGACTTTCCGTTATCGCAACGTAATCAATCGTATTTCCAAGATGCTGGAAGATAGAATTACCATTACCCAGGACTTTGGTGGCTTTGAAATCGAGGGACTACGTAAAGACGTGGTTCGTCTTGTGATGCATTTGGAATACAAACTCAACTCAGAATTATAATCTTATATTTATAGGTATGAAAAAATTTTTTACCCTATTGACAGTGGTTATTGCACTGGGCGCATGTTGTAACGCTCCGTGTGATCCGCAGGTAGAAGCCGCCAAAGCCTTGGCAAGTCGTATTCTTCCTACCCAGGCACAGAATATTGATTTTGTTTGCGAACCGGCCGAGGGGGATTACTACCGTTTTGAAGCCAAGGATGGTCGTTTGTGTATTACGGCCAACAACGCCAACTCAATGGCTGTCGGCTTGAACAATTATTTGAAGGAATACTGCAAGACGACGGTGACTTGGTATGTGGAAGATGAGGTTCCGCAGCCCGCCGTGCTTCCTGCTACGGATGGCGTGGTCTCTCGCAAAGCTTTGGGTAAGAATCGTTTCTTCTTGAATTATTGTACTTTCGGATATACCTTGAACTGGTGGGAATGGAATCAGTGGGAGCGTTTGATTGACTGGATGGCACTCAATGGTGTAACCATGGCTTTGGCCAATACCGGTCAGGAGGCTGTTTGGCAGCGTGTTTGGCGCAAGCACGGCATGACTGACGAACAGATTCGTGCTTATTTCACCGGTCCTTCATTCCTGGCATGGCACCGCATGGTGAACATTGACGAGTGGAGCGGTCCGCTTCCCCAGAGTTGGATTGACGCCCAGGTGGAATTGCAGAAAAAAATCATTGCTCGTGAGAACGCTTTGGGCATTTCTCCGATTTTGAGTGCCTTTTCCGGCCACGTTCCCGAACAATTGATGGAAATTTATCCCGATGCCGATATTCGCAAATTGAGTAACTGGGCGGATTTTGGCGAGCGATATAATTGTTGGTATCTCAATCCTGTCGAGCCGCTTTTCCAGCAAATTGCAGAGGATTTCTTGACCGAACAAAAAGCACTTTTCGGACAGGCTTCTCATATCTATGGTCTGGATTTGTTCAACGAAATCATTCCGCCTTCATGGGAGCCCGACTATTTGAGAAAGGTAACGGCTGCCACTTGGGATTCATTGGTAAAATCTGACCCCGATGCAATCTGGTTGCAGATGGCCTGGACTTTCTATCACCATAGAAAATGGTGGACGCCCGATGTTATCAAGGCTTATTTGGAGCCCGTCCCGCAGGGGCGTATGTTGCTTTTGGACTACTATTGCGAGATGAAGGAAATTTATCCGATGACAGAGCGTCTTTTTGGCCATGACTACATTTGGTCTTATTTGGGCAATTTCGGTGGTACCACAAATATCACGGGTAATACCAAGGATGTTGCCGCTCGCATCGACCGTGTGTTTGAAGAGGGAGGTGAGAATTTTACCGGATTTGGCTGTACGCTTGAGGGTTTCAGCGTGAGTCCTTTTATGTACGAATATGTTTTGGATCGTGCATGGGAGAAGCAGGAAGATTTGGAAGATTGGATAGAGAATGTGGCTGACCGTCATGCCGGGGTTGAAAATGAGGACTTCCGCGAGGGCTGGGAAACGCTCTGCGATAAAGTTTATATCTCCGGGGCGCGTTCATATGATGGAACGATGATGACTTCTGTTCCTTATATTTCTGCAAAGGGTGTGCGTCGATTCCCCTTCGGTGTTAAACAGGATATACCTTATAATAATAAGGACTTGATGGACGTATGGCAGTTGTTTGTCAAGAATCGTTTGTCAGAAACGCCTTCTTTCCGTTTCGATTGTGTGAATGTGGGTCGTCAATATATGGAGACACGTTTCCATGAGGATTATTTCCAGCTTTTGGAGGCTTATGAGAAGAAGGATTTGAAAACGGTTGTGGCCCTTTCAGAGGAGATGAAGGAGTTGCTGGACGATGTCAATCGTCTGGTATCGACTCACCATTACTTCTTGGCGGGCAAATGGAATAAGGAGGCGCGCCGTTGGGGAACCAATCTGGCGGAGCAGAATTATTATGAGGAGGATGCCCGTCGCATCATTACGGTATGGGGTGGTCATCTTTCACACTATGCCAACCGTTGCTGGAATGGTTTGATTGAAGGTGTTTATCGTCCTGTATGGCACGAGTTCTTCAAACGCGTCATTTCCTCTCTTGAGAATAATAAGGAGTATAACGAACGTTCTTTCTTGATGTGGGCTTCCTACGAAGAGTGGGCTTGGACCATGGAGAAGACGCAGTACATCTCCGAGCCGGTGGGTGATAGCTACGACATCAGCCGCGAACTGTACCAGAAATGGTCTGTGCGTTAGTCTGTCTTATAACACCATTATTTGATACAACCGTGTGCTGCGCGCAGCATGCGGTTGTTTTTTTAGCTCCGATTGCAGAAAAAGTGTTTATAAAGTGTCGAAAAAGGCAGAAAAAGTTTGCAGAATTAAAAAAGTTGCGTATCTTTGCAGCCCGTTTGGGAAATCGGAATAGATTTTCAGGCGGATTTAAGTTCCTTGACAATATTGAAAGAGAAGAAAACATAATGTTTTCGATAGATAACGAGGTAAAATAATTTACGAAATTAGTCTGTAATTTAAATTGGAGTTTTTTCAATCTAAGTTG
>CAJGBW010000051.1 GCA_904501835.1 uncultured Bacteroidales bacterium | reverse complement strand
GGATATCGCCTGCCGTTATCTATATGATCCCAACTCCCCGCTTCGTGACGAAGAAATGTATCTGCCGCTCTGTCGCCGTTTGGCCTCTTGTCCTTATCAGGATTCGCTTTCCCGCGTGAAATTTGCCAAGGAGGCCGAGAATTGTTCCTTGAATCGTATCGGGCAGACCGCCGCCGATTTTAGTTTTTCGGACAAGAACGGACGTGTCTATCGTTTGCACGACATTAAAGCAGACTGGACCATACTCTTTTTTAGCAATCCCGGCTGCAAGGCTTGTAAGGATATTATTGAATATATTAAATCAATAGAGGGGATTACGCCCATGATTATTGCCAATCACGTGGCGGTGGTCAATGTTTATATTGATGAGGATTTGGGCGAATGGTACGACTATATGCCCTATTATCCCAAAAATTGGTACAATGGCTATGACCACAATCTGATGGTTCGCAGTGAAAATCTGTATGATGTCCGCGCCATTCCCTCCCTTTATTTGTTAGATAAAGATAAAAAGGTCGTGTTGAAAGATGCGCCCGAGGATAAATTTTATGCAAAACTCAACCAACTATTATGAAAATAACGAAAACGCTTTGGGGGCAGTCACAGACGGGCTCTGACAAGAAAAACAACGGAAAAGACATTTACCTGTATCGCATCACCAATGCGTCAGGGGCTTACGTCGAGCTTTCAAGCCTGGGTGCGGGCATTGTGTCGATTGCCGTTCCGGATAAAGACGGAAAATTGACCGATGTCGTGCTGGGTTATCCGAAGGCGGAAAGTTATTTTTATGACGGTCCTTGTTTCGGCAAGGTGCCCGGTCGTTTTGCCAACCGCATTGCCGAGGGTAAGTTTAGCTTGGATGGCAAGACCTATTCTCTTCCTATCAATAACGGCCCCAACCATTTGCATGGCGGCCCCGAGGGTTTCCAGAATCAGGTCTGGGAGAGTCGCATAGAGGGCGATGCCGTGGAATTTCTTTATTCGGCAGAGGATGGTGAAATGGGTTATCCCGCAGCCATGGACGTGATTGTGCGTTATGAGTGGAGTGAGGAAAACGAACTGTCTTTGAGTTTTACAGCCCAAAGTGACGCGCCGACCGTTGTCAATTTGACCAACCATGTCTATTTCAATCTGAAAGGCGAAGGTAACGGCAACATCTTGGATCACGAATTGACGCTCAATGCTTCCGAGTGGTTGCCGACCAGCGATAGCCTGATTCCGGTGGGCGAAAGTGAGCCGGTGGCGGGAACGCCGATGGATTTTGTTTGCGCCAAGACTTTGGGGCAGGATTTCAAGGCGGATTTTGAGGCGCTTCGTTTTGGCAAGGGTTATGACAACTGCTGGGTGATTGACGGCGCGGTGGATGGACAGATTCAGAAAGCGGCCGAATTGTATGCGCCCGAAAGCGGCATTGCCGTAGAGGTGTTTACCACGCAGAAAGGTATCCAAGTTTACACAGGAAACTGGCTTTCAGGATGCCCGGAGGGCAAAAACGGACACCAATACGAGGATTTTGATGGTGTAGCGCTTGAATGTCAAAACTTCCCTGATGCACCCAACAAGGCAGACTACCCTTCCCCTGTCCTTCGTCCGGGAGAGATTTATAATCAGGCGATTATCTTTTCGTTTTCTGTAAGATAGTAACATAGAATAAAATGAAACAATATTTGGACTTGTTGCGGGATATCCGCGAAAATGGCACCATGAAGCACGACCGCACCGGCGTGGGCACCCAAAGCGTGTTCGGCCGCCAGATGCGTTTTGATTTGTCAGAGGGCTTTCCTCTTTTGACGACCAAAAAAGTGCATTTGAAAAGTATTATTTATGAGTTGCTTTGGTTTATTTCCGGCGACACCAATATCAAATATCTCAAAGACCACGGCGTCACCATTTGGGATGAGTGGGCAGACGAAAACGGCGAATTGGGCCCGGTGTACGGACATCAATGGCGCAGCTGGCCCACACCGGACGGAAAGACCATCGACCAACTTTCCAACTTGATTGACAGCATCAAGCGCAATCCGGATTCGCGTCGTCTTTTGATTTCAGCATGGAATGTGGCCGAGGTGGATAAAATGGCTTTGCCCCCTTGTCACACCTTGTTCCAGTTCTATGTGGCCGATGGCAAATTGTCCTGCCAGCTCTACCAGCGCAGTGCGGACACCTTCTTGGGTGTTCCTTTCAATATCGCCTCTTATGCTCTGCTCACCTTGATGATTGCCCAGGTCTGCGGTTTGCAGCCGGGAGAGTTTGTGCATACGACAGGCGATACTCACATTTACCAGAACCATTTTGAGCAGGTGGCGCTCCAACTTTCCCGTGAGCCCCGCGCCTTGCCCAAAATGCGCATCAATCCCGATGTGAAGAGCATTTTTGATTTCAAATACGAGGATTTCGAGTTGGTGGATTATGATCCCTGGCCCCGTATCCCCGCGCCTGTTGCCGTGTAATTCTTGTTGATAAAACCAATTGCTATGGAAAAATGCCTGATTGCCGCCATTTCCGATGATTTTGCCTTGGGTAAGGACAATGATTTGCTGTGGCATTTGTCGGAAGATTTGAAATACTTCAAAAGACAGACTTTGGGACATCCTGTGATAATGGGACGCAAGACTTTTGACTCCATTGGTCGTCCGCTTCCCAAACGTCTGAACATAGTCTTGTCGCGCAAAGGCGGCGAGGGACTTCCGGAGGGAGTTGCTTGTGTGTCTTCGTTGGAGGAGGCTTTTGCTTTGGCAGAGCAGGCACAATTCGAGGGGCGTGTGATGGAGCCGAAGCGTTGTTTTGTGATGGGTGGCGGCAGCATTTATGCCCAGGCCCTCCCCTTGTGTGATAAATTGTATTTGACCGAGGTGCACACTTGTCGTCCCGATGCGGATACTTTTTTTCCGGCTTTTGATAAAGCGCAGTGGAAAGAGGAGGAGCGTTCTGCATCTTTCCAGGAAGAGGGGCTGAATTATGAATTTGTGATATATGGCAGATAGAGAAAAATTCGCATCCAAATTAGGCACCTTGATGGCCTTGGTGGGCTCGTCGGTAGGTTTGGGTAATATCTGGCGTTTCCCCTTTTTGGTGGGCGATTATGGCTCCGCATTTTTATTGTGTTATGTGCTGTGCCTGTTGCTCTTGTCTATCCCCATTCTGAATTGTGAATTTATCATTGGCCGCTTTTCCCGCAGCAATGCCTATCGCGCTTATAAATCGCAGGGGAAGCGTTCGGTGTGGAATCTGGTCGGTGTCTTGACCCTCTTGGTGCCCATTGTGGTCTTCTCTTATTATAGTGTTGTAGGTGGCTGGGCGTTGGATTATCTGTTCAAGGCTTGTACCTTTACCTTTACGCGCGCATCGGGCATGGAAGAGATTGGTGCGATGTTTTCCTCGATGGTAGAGGGCCCCTGGATTCCCATTATCTGGGCGGTACTCTTCTTTTTGATAACGGCCTATATTGTTGTGGCGGGCGTGCAGAGTGGTATTGAGAAGTTCAGCAAAGTAATGATGCCGCTGCTTTTCTTTTTGATGCTGGCGATTTCCGTGTGGGCGCTCACCCTCCCCGGCTCCGTGGACGGCTTAAACTTCTTATTTGATTTCAGCAGCTCGACTTTCTCCATCAAAATGGTCAGTGCGGCCATGGGGCAGGCCTTTTATTCTGTGTCTGTGGGGGCCGGTGCGATGATTACCTATGGCTCTTATATGAATGATGATGAGAAATTGTTGTCATCTTCCATGAAGACCGCGTTTTTTGATTTTCTCTTTGCCTTGATTGCTTCGTTGGCGATTTTGCCGGCTACTTTTGCTTTTGGAGGAGACCCTGGTCAGGGGGCAGGTCTGGCATTTCGAACCATGCCCATGATTTTCTCAACCATGCCGGCGGGTGGTTTTGTCGCCATCGTCTTTTTCTTTGCTTTGGTGTTGGCGGCTCTGACCTCCACCGCTTCGCTTTTTGAGGTAAATGTGGCGCATTTGGTTGAAGAGAGAAAAATAAAGAGAATCAAGGCGGCGCTTATTGTCTTGTCGATTTGTGTGACTTTTGGCGTGTTGTGCAGCCTTTCTTTTGGTCCGTTGGCAGACTTCAAAATTTTGGGCTTGACTATTTTTGATTTGATGGACCAGTTGAGCGCCAATGTCTTGATGCCTTTGTGTGGCCTTTGTTCATGCCTTTATGTGGGGTGGCAGATGTCCAGAAAAGATGTTTATGCCGAGATGACCAATTATGGAAGGTTGCGTCTTCCGCGCGGAAGTTTCCGTCTGGTTTACGTGCTGATTCGCTATGTCTCTCCGGTCTTGTTGTTTACGGTGATGATAGCCAATTTCTTGGCGTAGCATCCGTGCATTCTGCTCAATAGGAATCTTTACAATCCGATTTCGGCTTTCATCTCGCGCAGCAGGTCAAAGGCTTGCAGGGGCGTGAGGTTGTTGAGGTCGGTGTGAGCCAGCTTTTCACGCAGAGAAGATAGGGTCGGATCGTCCAATTGGAAGAATGACAGTTGGAGGGAACCATCGCTTTCAACCCGTCCGGCCGCGGTGTTATGCGGCTTAATCATTTTGTTTTTCGGCTTTCCTTGCTCTTTGTTTTCCAAGGATTCCAAGGTCTTTTGTGCGGAGGCAATAACCTCTTTGGGCATACCTGCCATGCGCGCCACGTGGATACCAAAGCTCTTTTCGGCTCCTCCCTCGGCAATTTTACGCAAGAAAATCACCTTGTCGGAACATTCTTTTACCGTGACATGGTAATTCTTGACACGCGGATAGAGATTTTCCATGTCGTTCAGTTCGTGGTAGTGGGTGGCAAATAAAGTTTTGGCGCCTTTGCTGTATTCGTGAATGTATTCCACAATGCCTCGCGCGATGCTCATGCCATCAAAAGTCGCGGTGCCTCGTCCGATTTCATCCAACAGAATCAGTGAGCGCTCGGAAAGATTGTGCAGGATGGTGGCGCTTTCCAACATTTCGACCATAAAGGTAGATTCGCCTCGTGAAATGTTGTCGCTGGCACCCACGCGGGTGAAAATTTTGTCGCACCAGCCGATACGGGCAGATTGAGCGGGGACAAAACAGCCGATTTGCGCCATCAGGACAATGAGGGCAGTCTGGCGAAGCAGGGCGGATTTACCGGCCATGTTCGGACCGGTCAGCAGGATAATCTGCTGTTTGAGACTATCCAATGTGACGTCGTTGGGAATGTATTCCTCTCCCACCGCCATCAACTTTTCAATCACGGGGTGGCGTCCTTCTTTGATTTCTATACAACGGCTGTTGTCGATGACAGGACGGCAGTAATGGTTCTCATCCGCCAAAAAGGCAAACGAGGACAGAAGGTCGAGTTTGGCAATGCGACGGCAGTTTTCTTGGATGCAGACGATATTTTCCTGAATGCGGGCAATCAATTGGTTGTAAAGCTGCGATTCAAGGGCGTAGATTTTCTCTTCTGCACCTAAAATCTGCGATTCGTATTGTTTGAGTTCTTCGGTAATATAGCGCTCGGCGTTTACCAAAGTCTGTTTACGTATCCATTCTTCGGGAACCTTGTCCTTGTGGATATTTCTGACCTCCAGAAAATAGCCGAATACATTGTTGTAGCCGATTTTCAATGAGGGAATCCCCGTTCTGTCAATTTCACGCTGCTGGATTTCCAGCAACACGTCTTTGCTTTCTCTGGAAATGCGGCGGAGCGCGTCCAGTTCTTCATGGATATGGGCGGCAATCACATCTCCTTTGCCCAACATGGCTGCGGGCTCACTGCTGAGCGTCCTGCAAATATCTTGAGCGAGTTCTTCACAGTCGTGAATATCATTCAAAAGCTTTTCAACCGCTTCGCATCCGGATTGCTTGCAAAGGTCAAGGATGGGGCGGAACAGTCCCAAGCCTTTTCCCAATTGTAGCGTGGCACGGGGCATGATTTTGCCGGTGGCAGCGCGAGCCAACAGACGTTCGATATCGCCCAACTGGCCGAGTTTTTCGCGGAGTTCGGACAGGATTTCGGGGTTAAAGCGGAAGAAATCAACGGTGTCGTAACGTTCTTCCAATTCGACAAGGTCAATAATGGGGAGAGCCAGCCATTTTCTCAATTCGCGCGCACCCATAGGGCAGGCGCAGCGGTCAATGACATCCACCAGCGAGGTGCCTTCTCTTCCGGCAGAAGAGTGGAATACTTCCAGGTTGCGAAGGGTGAATTGGTCCATCCAGACATATTTTCCTTCGTCAATGCGGCTGATGCTGCGTAGGTTTTTCAGTCCGACGTGCTGGGTTTGCTCCAAATAAATCACCAGCGCGCCCGCAGCGGTAATACCCAAGGGGTAGCGGTCGATGGCATAGCCTTTAAGCGTCTGTGTCTGGAGTTGTTTTTTGAGTTTTTCTACGGCATTGTCATAGATAAAAGCCCATTCCTCCAAAGTCGAGATATAATAATGCCCGTTGATTTGTTCACGCAGAAGTCTTGCTTGTTCGTGGGCGAGCAGCAATTCTTTGGGAGAAAATCGCCCGATGAGGGTGTTGATGTATTCCAAAGAGCCTTCGGAAAGGTGAAAACTGCCGGTTGTTACGTCCAAAAATGCAATGCCCAACTTTCCCTTTTCGCCGGCGTAAATCGCGGCAATATAGTTATTCTCGTTTTGTTTGAGCAGTTGTTCGTTGAACGCCACACCCGGGGTAACGAGTTCCGTAATGCCCCTCTTGACGATTTTCTTGGTCAGTTTGGGGTCTTCCAACTGGTCGCAGACGGCCACCTTATGTCCCGCCAATACGAGTTTGGGTAGATAGGTGTCGATGGAATGATAGGGAAATCCCGCCATGGCTGTTTCCAGCGCATTGGAACGACGGGTGAGAACGATGCCTAAAATTTTGCTGGCGGTCACGGCGTCTTCTCCGTAGGTTTCGTAGAAGTCTCCGCATCGAAAGAGCAACAACGCTTCAGGGTGTTGCGCTTTGACGCTGTAAAACTGCTTCATCATCGGGGTTAGATTTTCGCCGGCTGCCATGGTTCTTTCTTTTTTCCTGTCTTGCAAAGATATCATAATTTTTGCTAATTTTGAAGATTTAATTGTAAACCCAACCATGAAAAGAGTGCTGGTCATATCCTATTATTGGCCCCCTTCCGGCGGAAGCGGGGTGCAGAGATGGGTAAAATTTGCCAAATATCTGCCTGAGGAGGGCTGGCAAGTGGTGGTTTACACGCCTTCTAATCCGCAAATGCCCGCATTGGATGAGAGTCTTTGCGCAGAAGTGGCAGATGTGGAAGTGGTTCGCCGAGAGATTTTTGAGCCTTATGCGTTACATGAGCGTCTGTTTGGCAAGTCGAAGAAGAAAGCGCCTCAAGTAAACCTGGTGGATGCCGGGAAAAAGTCTTGGAAAGAGCGGCTCGCTATGTGGGTGCGTGGTAATTTCTTTATTCCTGACCCGAAATGTCTTTGGGTGGAACCCAGCGTTCGTTTTTTGAAAAAATATCTGCAAGAACATCCGGTCGATGCCATTGTCAGCACGGGGCCTCCGCATAGTATGCACCTGATTGCTCGTCGTCTTTCAAAAGCAACCGGTTTGCCTTGGGTGGCGGATTTTCGTGACCCGTGGACGCGTATCTTTTATTTCAAACATTTGAGTTTGGGCTTTTGTGCCGCCCGTCGTCACCGTCTTTTGGAGCAAAAGGTATTGACGGATGCGACCGAAATCGTGGCGGTTTCTCCCCGCGTTCAACAGGAGTTTGAGCAGATGACCTCTACCCCTGTTTCGCTGATTACCAATGGCTATGACCCGGAAGATTTTCAGGGGACTGTGCAGCCGGACGGCTATTTCAATATAACCCATACCGGACTTTTTGCCCGTGACGGCATTCCTTCTTTGCTTTGGAAAGTTTTGGCAGAGAAAAGGCGCTCGGATGCGTTGTTTGCAGAAAAATTCCGTCTGCGTCTGTTGGGAAAGACTGATCAGGAGGTGTTGGATGAAATTCGTGCGGCTGGTTTGGAGGACGCTTTGGTTAATTTGGGTTATCAAGATCACGCCCAAGCCGTGTATGAACAGAGAAATGCCACTCTGCTTCTTCTCCCCTTGCGAAAAGAGCCGGAGTATAAGTCCGTGCTGCCAGGAAAATTATTTGAGTATCTGGGTGCTCGCCGCCCCATTTTGGGTGTGGGGGATGCCGACGGCGCGATGGCGGATGTGATTCGCGAAACCCGTGCGGGCGTTGTGATTGATTGGACGGACCAGGAGGCCATGGCGGCTTATGTGGATAAAATTTGGCAAGCATTTTTACAGGGAGAAAGCCCGTCTTCGGGGGATATATCCCGTTATTCCCGTCGCGCAACGGCTGCCGCAATGGCCCGTCTTCTCGATAAAATACAAAAATGAATATGAAGAAATTGAATATAAAACCCTTCGCGATTTACGCGCTGATTGTCTTGTTTTTTGCTGCGCTTTCTTTTGCGTTTACCCCCGATGTCTTGGATGGAAAGGTGCTTGACCAGCCCGACGCTTCCCATTGGAAAGGAATGTCTCACGAAATCAGCCAATGGAACAAGGAGCATCCCGACGATAAGACTTTATGGACGGGATCTATGTTTGGCGGAATGCCCACCGTCGGTATGTATGACGACTTTGACGGGGACTATACCAAGCCGCTTTATCAGGCGTTGATGTCTTTTCCGCGTCCGGTGTCTTTTATGTTCATAGCCCTGCTCGGCGCTTTTCTCTTGATGCTTTCTTTCGGTGTCAATCGAATTCTGTCGGTCGCCGGAGCGGTGGCGATTGCCTTTTGCTCCTACAATATGCAGATTATTCAGGTGGGACACAATTCCAAGATGCAGGCCATTGCTTTTATGACTTGGGTGCTGGCAGCCGTGGTCTTTACCTATCGTCAGGCGACCACCAAAAGCGACCTCTCTCTCAAAAAGCTACTCCCTTCTCTGGTGGGGGGATCGGCTTTGTTTGCTTTGGCGTTGGGACTGCAAATCAAGGCCAATCACGTACAGATTTCCTATTATCTGGCTTGGGTGATCTTGTTCTATGTCTTGGCTATTTTTGTGTCGCTCTTCAGACGCCAAGGTGTTGCTCGCAAAGAGGCGATTCGCCGATTTTTCCTTGCATCTGCCTTGCTTTTGGTGATGGGAACGGTGGGCATTGCGACCAATGCCAATAAACTCATTCCGACCTATAATTATACCCAATATACCATGCGTGGCGGCTCGGAGCTTTCTTCAGATTCGGATTCTCACAACAAGACGGGGCTGGATTTGGAATACGCAACACAATGGTCTTATGGCATAGAGGAAATGCCCAATCTGATGATTCCCAACTTCCGTGGCGGTATTTCTACGGGACTTTCCAAAGATAGTCAAACCTACAAAGTATTGCGTCAGGCGGGTCATCCTGAATACATATCCTATTTTCAGGAGTATTGGGGGCCGCAACCTTTTACCGCGGGTCCCATGTATTTGGGCGCGGTTTGTTGCTTCCTTTTTATCTTGGGACTTTTCTTATTCAAAGGGAAGGAAAAATGGTGGTTGCTGGCTGCGACTTTGCTCGCGACCTTCCTTGCCTGGGGCAACCATTTTATGGCTTTCACCCGTTTCTTCTTTGAATATGTGCCCATGTATTCAAAATTCCGTTCGGTGTCTATGGCGCTGACTGTCTTGCAGATAACTGTGCCTTTGCTCGGATTTTTGGTTTTGGATAAAATTATCAAAGAGGGCTATTCGCGCAAGGATTTCTCTGTAAAAGCGTGGGCGGCTTATGCTTTGACCGGCGGTTTTTGTCTCTTGTGTTGGGTACTTCCTTCCGTGGCGGGTGCCTTTTTGACAGAAACGGAAATGGGACAGCCGGAATTTTTATTGGATGCTTTGGCCGAAGATAGAGCCGATTTGCTTGTTGCCGACGCCCGCCGTTCTTTCTTCTTGATTTCCATTACTTTCGCCTTGCTTTGGTGGCTCTTGTTCTCGCAGGAGAAAAAGTCCGCAAACGGAAAGAAATATTCCCGCGTGTCTCTCTTTGTGATGCTGGCTGTATCGGCATTGGTGTTGGTGGATTTGTTCAGCGTGGGCAAGCGTTATTTGTCAGAGGATTCGTTTGTGACGCCCAAAGTGCACAAAGGTCAGTTCGCTCCCAGAGAGGTCGATCGCTTGATTCATCAAGATAAAGACTTGTCATACAGGGTGTTGGATTTGAGTGTCAATACCTTCAACGATGCTTTCCAGTCGTATCATCACAAATGTATTGGTGGCTATAGCCCAGTCAAATTGCAACGCTATCAGGATTTGATTGACCGCTATATTTCCAAAGAAATTTCACAGGCGGGCAGCGTGCTGTCACAGGTGGCGACTTTGACGGAATTTGAAGAGAAAATGCCTTCTATGCCGGTCGTTTCAATGTTGAACGGTCGCTATGTGGTCGTACAGGGAAATATGCGTCCCGCTGTCAACAAGCAGGCCTTCGGAAATGCGTGGTTTGTTTCGCAACTATGTCAGGCGGCCACTCCGGATGAGGAAATTGCCATGCTGGGCAAGGTGGATTTGCGTGCTTGTGCTGTTATCGGTGCTGATTATTGGAGCCAGCTGAAAAACCCTGATGCGTTGGCTTCTGCTGCGTCTGAAATCGCACTTTCCTCTTATGCACCCAACGAGATGCACTATCAATTTAAGAGCGAACAGGGTGGTTTGTCCGTATTCAGTGAAATTTTCCATCCTATCGGTTGGAAAGCAGTTCTGAATTACACGCCGGCTGGCAGTGCAGAGCTCGTTTCTTGCGAACTTCCCTTGTTGCGTGCCAACTGGATACTCCGTGCGGCCGAACTGCCTGCGGGCGAAGGTGAAATCATCATGCGCTATGAGCCGGCAGATTATATTCTGGGTGCCAATATCTCCCGCGCCTCTTCCATCTTGCTCTACTTGCTGCTGATTCTCTCTTGTGCTTGGGGGTTGACTAAAAAGTCAATTCTTGACTGATTCGTCGGGCTTTTTCCTTTTTGTTTCAGCGGGAGATAGTAGTGATTGCGGAGGACTCCGTTCGCTTCGCTCACTCCGGACCCTCCCAACGTTTCCTGCGTGGTCTAACGACCACTTGTCTCCGTCGGGCCCCTCCCGCTGCCCGTGTCCGCGGGTGGACACGCCTCCGCAATCACTACTATCCCCCGCTCCTAAAACTTTAAAATAGGGAGTTTTCGCGAATTTAGTGACACCTTGCGCGAGTTTGGGGCAAAAGTCGCATAAGGGGT
>CAJGBW010000050.1 GCA_904501835.1 uncultured Bacteroidales bacterium | reverse complement strand
TTATTACAAGACAAATATAGTATATTTTGCGGAAAAAGTCCTATATTTGCCTGATTTTTTATTATTGTTAATTTGCCAAAATATGAATCCGTTCGTCAAACTATATAGATTTTTCTCTACTCATAAGGCGCTGATGTATATTTTCATGATTGGTTCGGCGCTTGTTGGAGGTATTCTGGGTTCGCGTCTTCATTTTGAGGAAAATATCGCGACCTTGCTCCCCAAGACCGAGGACAGTACCAAGAGCGGAATCGCCTTTAGTAATATTAAGGTAAAGGATAAGGTTTTTATTCTTATACAGGCCAAAGATAGTACAGCTGCAGAAAGTACCCGCTTGGCTGCTGCGATGGACGCTTATGTGGATTCGCTTATCAGCCATGATGAAAAAGGATTGATTGCCAATTGTTTGTATCGTCTTGATGAGAACGATATGATGAACATCCTTTGGTTCGCCTTGGATAATCTGCCGGCCTATATTCCTGAAGAAGTCTATCCCAAACTTGACAGTCTGCTCGATGAAGAGGTGATTGATAAAATTGCCGCGGGGGAATATCTTCCCGAAATGCCTCAGATGGGAGGGATGGTTTTGAAAGATGGCCACCTCTTTTCTTCCGATGGTACGGTGGTTATGGCTTTCCTGACTCCGAGTTTTGACTCCATGGATTCTCAAGCCTCCGGTTACCTGAATGATTTGCTTTCCGATACCCGCGAAGCTTGGTCGGTTGAGCATCCTGATATGGAGAACCTCTTCCATGGAAATGTGATAACCAGTTGCCACAATGCCGGTCAGATTAAGAAGGATTTGCTGGCAACAGTGGGTATTTCCTTGATTATCATTTGTTTTGTCATCGCTTTGTGTTTCAAGACCAAGTCCACACTTTGGCACTTGCTTGTACATATCTTGTACGGTATTTTAATTGCGCTCGGCTCGGTCTATCTGATTAAAGGCAGTCTCTCCATCATTGCCATGGGTATTGGTGCGATTGTGATGGGTGTGGCGATGAGTTATTGTCTTCATGTCTTGACGCATTATAAATATGTCAGTGATATGGAGCGTCTGTTGGAAGAGCAGGCGAAACCTGTGTGTTTGGGTTGTCTTACGACGGTGGGCGCATTTGCCGCTTTGTTGCTGACTTCCAGCGAATTGCTGAGCGATTTTGGTGTTTTTGCTTCTATCTCGTTGATTGCGACCACCTTCTTTGTTCTGGTGTTCTTGCCTCATTTCTTGCGCGAGAAGGATAATAGAAAGAATGAAAAGGCCTTTGAAATCGTTAATAAAATCAATTCCTACCCGCTTGATCGCAATAAAATCGTCGTAGTTGTCTTTTCTATTATTTGTCTTGTAGGTGTCTTTTTCTCTAAAAAAGTAGGATTTGACAATGATTTGAACAATATAGGTTATCTCGATCCGGCCACCTTGAAGAGTGAAAAACTCTATAATGACAAGGTGAATGGCGGTTATTCGTCTATGTATTATGTGGCGAGCGCCAGCACGCTGGATAGCGCGGTGCTCATCAGCCGAAAGATAGTCGATAAGCTTTCCCTTTTGCAAGAAGAGGGTTTGGTTTCGAGTTACAGTTCGGCGGATATGTTGCTTGTTCCCGAGCAGGAGCAAGAGAAGAATATAGCCCGCTGGAAGAAGTATTGGAATAATTCCCGTATCCGTAAAACAGAGCGTCTGCTTCAGAAACAGGATGCAAAATATGCGTGGAGCGATTCAGTCGGACTGGATATTCCCGGAACTTTTACCGCTATGGCGCAGGCTGATTATTCACCCACGTCGATTATCGATGCAGGCGTGATTCCGGAAGCATTCTTGTGTAATTATGTGGAGGTTTCGGATACCGGTTATCTGATTTTGACTTCAGCCTTGATGCTCAAGAACGATATCAAGACGGTAAATGACCAGGTTAATGCCATTCCCGGCGCGGTGATTTTGGATCCTTTCTATTACACGGGAGATATGGTGCAAATCGTTCACGATGATTTTGATGTGGCGCTTTTGGTGTCTTCACTTTTCGTCTTGATTGTGCTTTTGCTTACCTTCCGCAACATCGTGACGACCCTGATTGCCTTCCTTCCCATGTTCCTCAGCTGGTATGTTGTGCAAGGTATGATGTATCTTTTAGGACTTCAGTTCAACCTGATTAATATTATGATCTCCACCTTTATCTTTGGTATCGGTGTGGATTACAGTATTTTTGTCATGGAAGGCTTGATTAACAAATACAAGACAGGGGCATATCGACTTCTGACTTGCCATAAAGCCGCGATTCTATTCTCTGCTTTTGCGCTCTTTGTCGTAACCTCCTCTTTGATTTTTGCTGTACACCCTGCCATCCATTCCATCGGTGTCTGCACCCTTATAGGAATGACGGCATCGATTTTGATTACCTATGTCTTGCAACCGCTGTTGTTCCGTTTGTTTTTGCACAACCGTTGGTTCAAAAAAAGTATAATGAAATGAAACGTCTGATTAGTTTTGTATTTTCCCTGTTGCTGACTCTTAGTCTGTCTGCGGCTTCACAGGAGCAAATGATTAAAAACATCGCTTCCTTGTGTGCCAAGATTTCTGAAACCACTTCCAAATTTTCAGAGGAACGCACCAATCCAAGAAAGCCCAAGCAGACCTTTCAGGGGACTTTGACCTATAGAAGCGACAACTATCTGTCTATGGAATATACTGTAGATACAGAGAAATTCTTGATTGAAAATGGCAAAATGCTCAATCGTCGCGAGGGTAAGACGATGAAATATGACTTGAGCAAAAATCTTCCCATGCGTAATCTGAGTAATACCTTGCTCTATTCCTTCTCCGGTCAGCTGGAAAAGTTGTCAAAAGAGCAGAATACGACGCTCGAAGTGAAAGAACAAGGAGATTGTTACTTGGTTGTGTTGGATGCTGTCAAGAAACAGGCTCGAGGCTATAGCCATATTGAAATCACCTATCTCAAGAAGAATGGCCAGTTGATTGAGATGAAAATGGATGAGTTTAACGGACTCTCCACCCTTTATCGCTTGGTAAAATAAAGTAGGCACCCGCTCCACTGGCCAGGGAAACCAGCAATTGAGATTCGTGGCAGAGGGTGGCCATTAAAATTCCTTGATTCCAATCAAATCCATATAGCACGGACAGAGTCAGTGCTATAATATAATGGTATGCGCCCATTCCACCGGGTACGGGAATGACGGACGCAATACTACCGAGTGCCGATAGCAACAAGGCGTCTTTGGGTAGTAAATCCAGCGACAGCGCGTGGGAAATGGCGATAATCTGGAACCAATACAAAGCCCAAATTAAGGCGGTATCAAGCAGAAAGCAAGACGTTTTTTTCATCTTTTTTATGCTGATAATGCCGGCCCATACGCCCTGCAGGAAGTGGCGGATGCGGTGAATCAACGAAAAATTCTTTCCAAACTTAAATAGCAGGAGTGTGCCTGTGATGAGCAATAGACCGCAGCCGATGCCCCATAGGATGTTGCTGCCTATCAAGTCGTTGGCAACGGGCGCGAGGATGTTTTCTGTGACAAATTGTCCGATAAAATCCCACCCTACAATGGCTACGGCTAGTAAAATCAACGCTAGGCATAAGAGGTCAATGACGCGTTCTGCGGCCGCCGTGCCCAAGACTTTGTCGTAATCTTTTTGGGGATGCGTTGAGGCAAGTGCGCTACGGACCAATTCACCGCTGGCAGGAAATACGCTGTTGCAGAGGTTGCCAATGCAATAGGCGGCGGTGGCACGTGTGCGTGTGGTTGCCGGCTCAATGGGAAGCAAAAGTCTACGCCAACGAAATCCGCGAAGCACCAAAGCACTGACGCCGGCTCCCATGGATGCGGCGACCCACCACCATTGGCAGTCCGCCATTCCGGCCCAAAAGAGTTGCCAATCTACTTTGTTGAAAGCCAAGTAGATAAGGGCGGCTGCGAGCAGAAGGCCTACGCCGAATTTTACGATATGACGGGGCTGTTTCAGAATTTTCGCCACACCATTTTATTGACAATGCCTGTGTAAGACTGGATGATTTTTACGACTTTGGTGCTGACACATTTGTCGGTATAATCAGGGACGGGAATGCCGTTGTCGCCAGCCTGACAGCAATCTACAGCACATTCTACGGCTTGCAGCAAACTATTGCCATCGATGCCGGCGATGATGAAGCAGGCTTTGTCAATGGCTTCGGGGCGCTCGGTGGAGGTGCGGATGCAAACGGCAGGGAAGGGGTGTCCGACGCTGGTGAAGAAAGAGGATTCTTCGGGAAGGGTGCCGGAGTCGGAAACGACGGCAAAGGCGTTCATTTGCAGACAGTTATAGTCGTGAAATCCCAAAGGTTCGTGGCGAATGACACGCGGGTCCAAGACAAAGCCGCTCTCTTCTAACTTCTTACGGCTGCGCGGGTGGCAGCTATACAGAATGGGCATGTCATATTTCTCGGCCAAGGCGTTGATGGCGTTGAAAAGCGAGTTGAAATTGGCTTCTGTGTCAATGTTTTCCTCACGGTGGGCACTGAGCAAAATGTATTTTCCTTTTGTTAAGCCCAAGCGTTCGTGGATGTCAGATTTTTCAATAGCGGGCAGGTTCTCATGCAACACCTCGGCCATGGGGGAGCCTGTGACATAGGTGCGCTCTTTGGGGAGTCCGCAATCGGCCAAATATCGGCGTGCGTGCTCGCTGTAAGCCAGATTGACATCGGAAATAATATCGACAATGCGGCGGTTGGTCTCTTCGGGCAGACATTCGTCTTTGCAACGGTTTCCGGCTTCCATGTGGAAGATGGGAATGTGCAGACGTTTGGCGCCGATGACGCTCAGGCAACTGTTGGTGTCGCCCAAAACCAAGACGGCGTCAGGACGGGTCTCGACCATAAGTTTGTAGCTTTTGTCGATGATATTGCCCATAGTGGCTCCCAAATCCTCTCCGACGGCGTTCAAATACACATCAGGGTCGTCCAATCCCAGGTCTTTGAAGAAGATACCATTGAGGTTGTAGTCATAGTTTTGTCCTGTGTGTGCCAAAAGGGTGTCGAAATAGCGGCGGCATTTTTTGATGACCGCAGCCAGGCGAATGATCTCAGGGCGAGTGCCGACAATGATGAGCAATTTGAGTTTGCCGTTGTTTTTGAAAGAGGCCATATTTTATTGATTTACAGGGTCATAAAAAGTGTCAGGGTGGGCGGGGTCAAAGCTTTCGTTGGCCCACATGACGGTTACCAAATCTTCCGTGTCAGACAGGTTGATGATGTTGTGGGTGTAGCCGGGAAGCATATACACCGCTTCAATTTTCTCGCCGGATACACGGTACTCCAGAATGGGGGCATCGGGCTGTGTCTCGTGACGCATCTGGATGAGTCCTTCGCCTTTGACCACGATGAACAGTTCCCATTTGCTATGGTGCCAATGTTCGCCTTTGGTAATGCCGGGTTTGCTGATGTTGATGCTGACCTGTCCGACATTTTTGCTATGCAACAATTCGGTGAACGAACCGCGTGCGTCGATGTTCATCTTCAACGGCACGATGGCTTTGTCGGCGGGCAGGTAACTTAAATAGGTAGAAAATAATTTCTTCTGCAAGGAACCGGCAGGAATTTCCGGCACGGTCATATCATGGGAGAAATCACGGCAGTTTTCAATCATTTGTACAATTTCGCCCAAAGTGCAATGATGGGTGATGGGGCAGTAGCAGTAAGGACCGTTTTCGTTGGGCTGGCAGTCCATACCCACAAAGTCGCAACGATTTTCCTTTCCTTGCAGCGCGCGCATCATTTCCTCCACCAAATCATCGATATACAGCACTTCCATTTCCACCGAAGGGTCGTTTACCTGAATGGGGAGTCCGTTGGCCAAATTGTGACAAAATGTGGCAATGGCGCTATTGTAGGAGGGACGGCACCATTTTCCGAAGATGTTGGGGAAACGGTAAATCAGCACCCGTGAGCCACAGCGTCGGGCATATTCCAAGAACAAATCTTCGCCCGCTTTTTTGCTGCGTCCGTATTCGGAGTTGCCAAAACGTCCGCACAAGGAGGCTTGTTGGGAACTGGAAAGCATGACGGGCGCTTTGTTGCCATATTTTTCCAAAGTGTCAAGCAGGGTGGAGGCAAAACCGAAATTGCCTTTTTGGAAATCTGCCGGGTCGGTGGGGCGGTTTACGCCCGCGAGATTGAAGACAAAATCCGCTTTTTGACAAGCTTCTTCCAATAATTCTTGGGAAGAATCGATATCGTATTCGAAAATCTCCGAAATGCAGAAAGGGCGTGTTTTGTCTTTTCCGTCCCGAATGTTTTTCAGACTGGTGCAGAGATTTTTGCCTACGAAGCCGGCGGCGCCGGTAACCAAAATTTTCATACCTATTGTTTGGCGAGTTCTTCCTGAATGTATTTGAGTGAGGCGATTTTCTCGGCAGTCTGCTCTACATTCAACTGCACGGTGTTTTTGGAGTTGAATTCGCTGAGTGGATTGCGCTCTATATTTCCTTGATTGAAGTATTTGTCGTAGTTCAAGCCTCGGTTGTCAGAAGGCACGCGGTAGAAATTGCCCATATCTTCTGCCTTGGCGCACTCTTCGTTGGTCAGAAGGGTTTCGTAGTTCTTCTCGCCGTGACGGATACCGATGACTTTGATGTTTTTGGTGTCGGCTCCGAACAGCTTGCAGACGGCTTCAGCCTGGGTCTGAATGGTGCAGGCAGGGGCTTTCTGAACAAAAATATCGCCGCTTTCTCCATTTTCAAAGGCAAACAAAACCAAATCCACCGCTTCATCCAGACTCATGATAAAACGCGTCATGCTCGGGTCCGTGATGGTGATGGGGTTGCCGTTGCGAATCTGGTCGATCCACAAGGGAATGACAGAGCCGCGTGAGCACATCACATTGCCATAGCGGGTGCAGCAGATACGGGTCTTGCCGGAATAACGGGATTTTGCTACGGCTACTTTTTCTTCCATGGCTTTTGAAATACCCATGGCGTTGACCGGGTAGGCGGCCTTGTCGGTGGAGAGGCAAATCACGGATTCAACCCCGGCTTCGATGGCGGCGGTCAGTACGTTGTCGGTGCCGATGATGTTGGTACGGACGGCTTCCATCGGGAAAAACTCACAACTGGGCACTTGTTTGAGCGCTGCTGCATGGAAAATAAAATCTACTCCGCCCATGACGCTGCGGGTGCTTTCAAGCGAGCGCACATCGCCAATATAGAATTTGATTTTTCCGGCAACTTCCGGTTGGGTGGCCTGGTAGTAGTGACGCATATCATCCTGTTTTTTCTCGTCTCTGGAGAAGATACGGATCTCTCCGATATCGGTATTGAGGAATCGTTCAAGTACTGCGTTTCCGAAACTTCCGGTTCCACCGGTAATCAGTAGGGTTTTTCCTTTGAAGATAGACATAATCTGTTCGTTATACTCTATATAAGAGGGTTTGTTAATCCTACAAAGATACCGATTTTTCCCGATATTCACAATTTATTGAGAAAGCTCTCTTTATTCTGCTTTAACTATGATTTTTGCGTTGTAAAAAAATTGCGTTTTTTTCTTGTTTGGTACGATTTATTGTATTAAATTTGTTGTATGGTGTTTTATTTGACACCAGTGTGTCTTTTAAGGCAGAAAACTAATTCATAAAATAATTAAAACGTATGGCTAATGTAAAAAAATTCACAACTTGTGATGGTAACTGGGCAGCTGCGCACATTGCTTATCTATTCAGTGAACATGCTGCTATCTATCCTATCACCCCGTCCTCAACGATGGCGGAGTATGTGGATGAATGGGCTTCACAAGGAAAGAAAAATCTTTTTGGAGAGGTGGTCAAAGTGACCGAGATGCAGAGTGAGGGAGGCGCGAGTGGTGCTGTGCACGGCTCATTGCAGGCAGGAGCTTTGACAACGACCTTTACGGCATCTCAGGGACTCCTTCTTATGATTCCCAATATGTATAAGATTGCCGGAGAGCTTCTTCCTACCGTGTTCCATGTGTCTGCCCGTGCATTGGCGGCCGAGGCGCTTTCAATTTTTGGAGACCATCAAGACGTGATGGCGTGCCGTCAGACCGGTTTTGCCATGTTGGCTTCCGCTTCTGTGCAGGAGGCTGAGGATATGGCCGCTGTGGCTCATTTGTCAGCGATTAAGGCCAGTGTTCCTTTCTTGCACTTCTTTGATGGCTTCCGCACTTCTCACGAAATTCAGAAAATCGAATTGCTGGATGAGGCGGCGCTCAAATCCATGATTAGCGAAAAATCGTTGGCGGCCTTCCGTAAGAAAGCGCTTTCTCCTGATGCGCCGGTAACGCGCGGAACCGCCCAAAACGGTGACGTGTATTTCCAGGCTCGTGAGGCTGCGAATCGTTATTATGACGCGGTTCCTGATATCGTGGCTCGTTATATGGGCGAAATCAGCGAATTGACTGGTCGTCAGTATCGTCCTTTCGATTATTATGGTGCTCCGGATGCTGAGAATGTAATCATCGCGATGGGTTCTGTGACTGAAACCATTATGGAAACCATCGATTATCTGACGGCAAAAGGCAAGAAAGTAGGTCTTTTGATTGTTCGTCTGTATCGTCCTTTCTCTGCCAAATATTTCTTGAAGGCTCTTCCCGAGTCTGTTCGTAAAATTGCTGTGCTTGATCGTACGAAAGAGCCCGGTGCGGTGGGTGAGCCTTTGTATGTGGATGTAAAAGCTATTTTCCAAGGCAAAGAGAATGCGCCTGTGATTGTGGGAGGTCGTTATGGTCTTTCTTCCAAGGATACTTCTCCTTCACAGATTGTTGCTGTTTACGAAAATCTTGAACAGGCTGCTCCCAAGGACGATTTTACTATCGGTATTGTGGATGATGTGACTTTCAAGAGCTTGCCTCTCAAACCTGAAATTTCTATCGTGAAGCCGGGTACGGCCGAGTGTAAATTCTTCGGTTTGGGTTCAGATGGTACAGTGGGTGCCAATAAGAATACGATTAAGATTATCGGTGACCACACTAGCAAATATGCGCAGGGATATTTTGATTACGATTCTAAAAAATCAGGTGGCTACACTTGTTCACACCTTCGTTTCGGCGATAGTCCTATCAAGGCTCCCTATTTGGTAAGTACGCCTGATTTTGTGGCTTGTCACGTTCCTTCTTACCTATATAAATATAATGTATTGGAGGGAATCAAGGAAAATGGTACTTTGTTGCTCAATAGTCTTTGGGATGAACAAGAGACGCTTGCCCGTATTCCTGACCATGTAAAGGCCATCATCGGCAAGAAGAATGTAACCCTTTACATTATCAACGCGACCAAAATTGCTTCTGAAATCGGTTTGGGCGGTCGTACCAACACCATTTTGCAGAGTGCCTTCTTCAAGATTACGGGCATTATCCCTTATGAGGAGGCGGTCAGCTATATGAAGAAGGCCATCGAGAAAAGCTATGGTAAGAAAGGTGAGAATATCGTCAAGATGAACTATGCGGCGGTTGACCGCGGTGGCGAGTATGTCAAAGTAGAAATTCCTGCCGATTGGGCCAATATCAATGCTAAATTTGTCAATCCCAACGCCTCTCGCGTAGCGCCCGCTTTCGTGAAGAACATTGCCGATGTGGTTAATGCACAGCAGGGTGACAAACTTCCTGTCAGCGCCTTTGCAGATATGGCGGATGGTACCATTCCTTGCGGAACATCTGCTTATGAGAAACGTGGGGTGGCTGTAAAAGTGCCGAATTGGATTCCTGATAACTGTATCCAATGTAACACTTGTGCTTTTGTTTGTCCTCACGCTGCCATTCGTCCTTTCTTGATGACAGCGGAAGAGGCGGCAGCGGCTCCCGATACCATCAAACGTCAGCAAGGCAAGGCTGTTTTGAAGGATTACTTCTTCACGCTTCAGGTATCTCCTGCAGATTGTACGGGTTGTGGCAACTGTATGGATGTATGTCCGGCCAAAGAGAAAGCCTTGGCTATGGTTCCTTACGACAGCGAGACCGTCGAGCAGGCTAACTTTAACTACTTGAACAGTAAGATCGGTTACAAAGACAATATCGTTCCCAAGGCTGCCAATGTGAAGAACAGCCAGTTCTCACAGCCTTTGTTTGAGTTTAGCGGTGCTTGTGCCGGTTGTGGTGAGACTCCTTATGTAAAAGCTATTACCCAGTTGTTCGGCGACCACATGATGATTGCCAATGCGACCGGTTGCTCTTCTATCTATGGTGCTTCTTTCCCTGCTTCTCCTTATTGTACCAACGCAGAGGGTCATGGTCCCGCATGGCAAAACTCTCTCTTTGAGGACAATGCTGAGTTTGGTCTGGGTATGAAAGTGGGTTCTGACCGTGCTCGTCAGACGGTTGCCAATTTGATGGAAAAAGGTCTTTCTTGTGAGTGCTGTACTTCTGAAATGAAGGTGCTCTTTACGCAATGGTTGGAGAATCGCAATGATGCCAAAATTACCCGTGAGGTGGCCGACAAGTTGGTTCCTTTGATGGAAGAATGTGGCTGTGAAATCTGCGATTCCTTGTTGGAGTACAAGTCCTTCCTTCCTGCTCGTAGCCAGTGGATCTTCGGTGGTGATGGTTGGGCATACGATATTGGATACGGCGGTTTGGACCATGTGTTGGCAAGCGGCGAGAATGTGAATGTGCTGGTGCTTGACACCGAGGTATATTCCAATACCGGTGGTCAGTCTTCTAAATCAACGCCTGCGGGTGCCATTGCCAAATTTGCGGCTTCTGGTAAGAAGATTCGCAAGAAGGATTTGGGTATGATGGCAATGAGCTATGGTTATGTTTATGTGGCGCAAGTGGCTATGGGTGCCTCTCCTGTTCAGTTCCTCAATGCTTTGAAAGAGGCTGAGGCTTACGACGGTCCTTCACTCATCATTGCTTACGCTCCTTGTATCAACCACGGTTTGAAAGCGGGTATGGGCTTGAGTCAGAAGGAGGAGAAATTGGCGGTAGAATGTGGCTACTGGCACCTCTATCGTTACAATCCTGCTCTTGAGGGTACGGACAAAAATCCTTTCTCTCTTGATTCCAAAGAGCCGGATTGGAGTAAGTTCCAGGACTTCTTGAATGGTGAGGTGCGTTTTGCTTCTCTCTACAAGATGTTCCCTGACAGAGCCGAGGAATTGCTTGCCAAGACCGAAGAGTTTGCCAAACTCCGTCTTGAGACTTACAAGCGCCTCGCCAAATAGTTTATACCTATTATAATAATAGTAGCCAATGTTTCGCCCCGTGCGTCGCTTTGGCTATTTTTTTGTTTACTCGCCGT
>CAJGBW010000049.1 GCA_904501835.1 uncultured Bacteroidales bacterium | reverse complement strand
GTAAAATCCATTCACAGAAGCACTTAAGTCTAATGATAAGGCGGTGTAACCGTAATCTTTTGCCGCCGCGCAGACCCCGCCCCAGAACTCCTTGATTTGCTCGAAATCCAATTTGGCGGAAATGGCCAGATTGAAATGCAAGGATTTGGGCGTACAAAAGGCAGCGTAAAGCATAGAGGTAACTACGACCACGCTTTTATAACCCAAATGTTTCAAAGGGAAGTAGGTCAAATCAAAGTCCACACCCTCGCAAAAAAGTCGGTTTACACTTTCACAACGTCCGGCTCCGCTTTTGAATTGTGCCGGTGCAAAAGCACTGTATCCACTTCCTTCGTAAAGTTGTCGAATGGCCTCTACGCGGCCCAAGGATGCAAAGCTGATTTTCTCTTCCATTTTTTGATATTAAATTTTGGCAAAGATAAAAACACTTCCTAACTTTGCGAAAACAATATTTAAAAAATGAACAAAAACAGGTTGATTTTAATGGCAATATTGTGGATGTTGCCATTTGTTTGTGTCGCTGCGTCCGAAAAAACATACGATGGCGTGACGATTATGTCATACAACATTCGTTGTGACAGTGGAAAGCATAAAGACGGTACAAATTCGTGGGAATTCCGCTGGAAGTCTGTCATCAATATGATAGATGCTTGCGGCGCAGATGTGATTGGTTTACAGGAAGTTACTCCTTTTCAATTGCCTTTGCTGAAAGATTATTGTGAGAAATATCGCTTCAAAGGTGTCGGCCGCGATGACGGCAAGAAAAAAGGCGAGCAGACAGCTATCATGTATAGAGCAGATAAAGTCGCTTTGGTAAAATGGGGCGCGTTCTGGCTTAGCGAGACGCCTGACAAGCCCGGAAAGGGTTGGGATGCTTCCCACCCGCGCGTTACCACCTGGGCTATTTTCCGCAGCAAGAAGAGCGGTGAGAGGTTTATGGTGGTGAATACCCATCTTGATCATAAAGGCGCTCAGGCACAGGCAAACGGCTTGAAGCTGATTATGGATAAGATTCAGGAAATCAATAAGAAGGCTTATCCCGTAGTGCTGATGGGTGACTTGAATATCAAGCCTGATAGCCCTGCTTTTGCTTCTATGGAGGGGCATGGTTTTCAGGATGCACGCCTTTGTGCCGATAAGACGGATTCTTGCGAGAGTTTCCATGGATGGGGCAAAAGAGCTTTGGTGATTGATTATATTTTTGCCAAAGGCTTTTCCGCAATTCCCCTGTTTCGTACCGTCAATGAAAAGTACAAAGACGAGGCGGGCGAACCCCATTTTGTTTCAGATCATAACCCCATTATCAGCTGCTTGATTTTCTAATATGTCCTTCGTTCATCTTCACGTACATACCCAATATTCCATCCTTGACGGACTGAGCAATATCAAAAAACTTTTTGAGCGCGCCCGTGAGCTTAAAATGCCCGCTGTTGCTATCACAGACCATGGCAACATGTATGGCGTCAAGGAGTTTTTGAATGTCGCCAATGATAAGAAAAACAAGGATGCGGATGGCAATTATATTGTGCGCCCCATCGTGGGATGCGAGGTGTATGTGTCGAAGTGGGACGATCTTTCTTTGAAGGACAAAGATCACAGAGGCTATTGGCATTTGATTTTGCTTGCCAAGAATTACAATGGCTACAAAAATCTGATGAGAATTGTCTCTTTGGGTCATATTGAGGGGTATTATAACCGTCCCAGGGTATCACGTCCTGTGATTGAGAAATATCACGAGGATTTGATTTGCTGTTCGGCTTGTATTCAGGGCGATGTGCCGCGTCATATTATCAATGGCGATTGGGATGGTGCGAGAGAAGCGCTTGAATGGCATAAAAAGGTGTTCGGCGATGACTATTATCTGGAGGTGCAGCTTCATCGTCCGGAAGTTCCATTGGCTCCTGTGGATGTCTATGAAAATCAGATGATTGCCAATAAGGGGCTGTTCGAACTTGCGCGCGAGTATGGCGTGAAAGTGGTGGCGACCAATGATGTGCATTTTATCGATAAAGAAGATAGCCAGGTCCATGACCGATTGATTTGTCTGACGACCAATGCTTATTTGGACGAGACGGACCGAATGCGTTATACGCAGCAGGAGTATCTCAAAAGTGAGGAAGAAATGCGCGCCTTGTTCCCGGATCATCCGGAGGTCATAGACAATACTTTGGACGTGTTGCGCAAGATTGAGAATTTTTCTATCAACCGCGACCACGTGCTGCCGAAATTTGAACTTCCTGCTGAATTTATGTCCCAGATAGACAGTTATTTTGCCCAATATGAGGCGGTCATTGACGAGGGACGTTATCATATTAAAAAGGATAAGGAAGGCAATATCGTAGATAAGAAATATCGTGGCGACGAGTTCTGTCAGAGTGTGGCTTATCTCTGTTATCTGACCTATCAGGGAGCTCACGCCCGTTATGGTCAGACGCTGAATGAGGAGCAGAGTGAACGCATTGATTTTGAGTTGAAAACCATTTCCAAAATGGGTTTCCCGGATTACTTCCTCATTGTGCAGGATTATATCGCTGCTTCCCGAAAGGCGGGTTATTTGGTGGGCCCGGGACGTGGTTCGGCGGCGGGCTCTGTGGTGGCTTATTGCTTGGGTATCACCAATTTGGACCCTATTAAATACAATCTCCTTTTTGAGCGTTTTCTTAATCCTGACCGTATCAGCATGCCTGATATTGACGTCGATTTCGAGAATTTGAAATTTGCTCACGAGTATGTGGAGAATAAATATGGCGCCGACCATGTTTCACGTGTGATTACCTTTGGTACCATGGCGGCAAAAAGTGCCATCAAGGATGTTGCCCGCGTGAGCCGTCTGTCGTTGGATGAGTCCAATCGTCTCGCCAAAATGGTGCCTGACCGTTTGGATGAAAAAGTGAAGAGGAGATATCCGTTCAATCCCGAGTTGGATGAGTTGAAGCCCAATTTTAAGTTGATTGAGGAGGACGGAAAGACCTATCAAGAGGGATTTGAAGATACGTCGGTCAAGATAAAATTGGAAAACTGTTTCCGTCTGGATCCCAATTTTAAGAATGAATTGGAAAATGGCCAGCCGCTCAATCAAGAGGTGCTGCGTTATGCCCAGAAGATGGAAGGTTGTGTGCGAAATGTAGGTATGCATGCGTGTGCCACCATTATCGGCCCCGGCAACCTGATGGACTATATTCCCATCTGTCTTTCTACGGATAAGGAGACGGGCGAAAAGTTATGGACCTCTCAATTTGACGGCCATTATATCGAAGAGGTGGGTATGCTCAAAATGGACTTTTTGGGCTTGAATACGCTTTCGATTATTCATCGTTGTCTGGATTATATCAAGGATCGCCACGGAGTGGATATCGATATTGAAGCCATCGATATCACAGATCCGAAAACCTATCAGCTGTATGGTCGCGGAGATACGACCAGCGTGTTCCAGTTTGAGTCGCCCGGTATGAAGGAATGGTTGCAGAAATTGCATCCCGAGCGTTTTGAGGATTTGATTGCGATGAATGCTTTGTATCGTCCGGGTCCTATGGATTATATTCCTGATTTTGTGGCGCGTAAATTGGGCAAGCAGAAGATTGAATACGACCTTGCGGAAATGGAGGAGTATTTGAGCGAGACCTATGGTGTGACGGTCTATCAGGAGCAGGTGATGTTGTTGTCCCGTAAACTGGCAGATTTTACCAAGGGCGAGGCGGACGTTTTGCGTAAGGCCATGGGTAAGAAGCAGATTGACACCTTGAACTCCCTGAAAAGCAAATTCATGACGGGGGGTATGAAGAATGGTCATCCCGAGAAAGTCTTGGATAAAATCTGGAAGGATTGGGAGAAATTTGCTTCGTATGCCTTCAATAAATCTCATGCGACTTGTTATGCGTGGGTGAGTTATCAGACGGCCTGGCTCAAGGCAAATTATCCGTCAGAATTCTTTGCGGCGAACCTCAGTTGTGCGCTCAATATGGATGAAATCAAGAAAATCATGGGCGATTGTAAAAGCCATGGTATCAAGGTGATGAATCCGGATGTGAATGAGAGTCAGATGCATTTTAGCGTGAATAAAGAGGGGAATGTGCGATTCGGATTCGGTGGTATCAAGTCCTTTGGCGAGAATATGGGGCACGCGATTATTGAGGAAAGAGAGCGGGGAGGACGTTTTGCGGATTTGATGGATTTTGTGGAGCGAATGGCGCAGACTTCAATCGGTTTGAGCAGAAAGAATATAGAACTTCTAGCTTATTGCGGTGCGTTTGATTCGTTCGGTGTGGATAGGCGTGTCTTTGAAATGACGACGGACGGAGGCAATATCTTTGTGGATGTTTTGGCTAAATATGCCCAGCTGATGAGAAATAGTGGCGATGATGGCGGTGGAATCTCTTTGTTTGGCGATGTGGAAGAATTGAAACCGGTGCGTCCTGATATTCCTGTGCTTGCTTCGGAGGAGGGACAGCCGTTGGATTTGCCATATCTTAATAAGGAAAAAGAATTGGTGGGAATGTATCTGTCGGCGCATCCATTGGATGATTATGACTTTGAAATAGAGACTTTTGCCAATTGTGTCTTGGAAAACCTTCCCCAAAAAATAGCTGATTGCCACGAGGCGAATAAAGTGGAATCTGTCTCCTTGGCTGTGATGGTTGCCAGTGCGGAATGTAAATATAATTCAATGTCTAAACCTCGTCTGGAAGTGGTTTTGGAGGATAAGACGGCTCAATATAGCATGGTCTTGAGAGGAAAAGATTGTGATAATTATATGAATTGGTTCAAGGCGGGGCAATATCTGTTTTTGGATGGAAGCATCAAGCAGAAACGTCGCCCGGATGAAAAGAATCCGTACGACTCCATTCCTCATGAATTTTTGCTGAACGATGTTTCTATTTTGGGGAATATTTGTGAAAAAAGAGTAAAGACTTTTTCTGTTGAGTTGAACGCAAATACGTTAGATAAGAATCTGACGGATAAGTTGTATAAGGTTTTGCGTAAATACAAGGGCGGTACCTCTCTGCAGCTTGAGGTGATTGATAATAAAAAGAAGTATAGTGTGACGCTCGGGGTGCGAAAACTTGCCGTGACGGTCTGTACGCGTCTTACAAAAGAGTTGAAGGAACTGGGCTTGGTGTTCAGGGTGATTTGTTGATTTAATGCTGTTGTAGTGGCTTTTTGCGAAAAATAGAAAGAAAATCGATAAATTATCTCAAAAAAATTTGGAGGTTCAAAAAATCTTCTTACCTTTGCAATCCCAAACGAAAGTTAGGTCTTACAAATTTTGCGGAAATAGCTCAGTTGGTAGAGCATAACCTTGCCAAGGTTAGGGTCGCGAGTTCGAGTCTCGTTTTCCGCTCAAAGTCAAGTCTCAGAGTTTTCTGAGACTTTTTTGTTTTCTGTACGTTTGTCATGTTTTGGCCTGCATTATTCAATTCGCATAATTCAAAATGAATAATTATATTTGTGAATGAAATTCGTGGCATTACTTGAATCGTTATGAAAAACACATTGAAACTTTGGGGCCTCGCCCTCTGTTTTTGCGCCGTTGCTTGCGGCAATCCCTCTGAAACGGCGTTTGCTGATGGGGTTTCAGTCGCCTTGTCCGACAACGGGAACATTAATTTTGAGCATTTTGTATGGACGCGCGAGCCGGCGTCTTATGCTGTCAAGGGCGACACTGTTACCATTATGACGGCCCCTCATACCGATCTTTGGCAGCGCACCTATTATCATTTCCGCAACGACAATGCGCCTGTTTTCCAGATGCGGACGAAGGAAAAGTATTTCAGTTTTGTTGTCAAGACTGATTTTACCCAGAGTCATCATCGATTCGACCAGTGTGGTGTCGTTATGTATCTCGATAGCGAAAACTGGCTGAAAGCATCTGTGGAATATGAAAATGAGCAATTTCAGCATTTGGGAAGTGTTGTAACCAATAATGGTTATTCCGATTGGGCAACGACTGCCATTCCGGCCGATGTCAAGACTATGTGGTACCGCTTCTCGCGCAGGGCGGACGACTATTGCATCGAATGTTCCACAGATGGTGTCAACTTCAGCCAAATGCGCGTCTGCCATGTATTCAAAGGGGCGGACGCGATTGCTTTCGGTATTTACGCCTGTTCTCCGGAGGATTCTTCTTTTACCGCCGTCTTCACGGATATGAAAATTACCGAATGTATGTGGAAGGCGCACGACGGACAGCAGCCGGACGAGGTGAGCGAATAATTTTTGAACACAGTGAAAAAGTGATAGTGATGGACAAAACCCTCAAAGAAACAACGAATTATTCTGCAGAAGACGCCCAATTCATGCAGATGGCCATCCAACTGTCTCTGGATAACATTGACAGCGGGGGCGGACCTTTTGGCGCGGTCATCGTAAAAGATGGCGAAGTGATTGCCACCGGTACCAATCGCGTTGTTCCCAATTCCGATCCAACGGCACACGCCGAAGTGATGGCTATCCGAAATGCTTGTGCAAAATTAGGCACTTTCCAACTGGACGGCTGCACTATTTATAGTTCGTGTGAGCCCTGTCCTATGTGTTTGAGTGCGCTCTATTGGGCTGGCGTCAGCCGAATATGTTATGGCAATACCAAGGATGACGCGAAGGCCATCCATTTTGATGACTCCTTTATTTACGACCAATTGGAGTTGAAATACGAGGACCGATCGATTCAGTGCGAACATTTTATGCGTTCGGAGGCTCTCTGCGCTTTCAAAAAGTGGGAGGAAAAGGAAGACAAAATCGCTTATTAATTTTGTCGCAGAAATGCTTGTGCGACGGATTTGACAAAACAAAAAGATGGCTGTGATTGATAACAACTACAAACTTAGAAACCAGGAATTCTTGCAGGAATATGCACAGAAACCGGGCGTGAAAATCATGTTCAACGGGGTTATGTACCGTGAAATTACAAGAGGAAACGGCCCCAAGCCATCGCCCAAGAGTTTTATTACCGTTCACTATACGGGCAGCCTTATCAATGGGAAGATATTTGACAAGACGCAAAAAGGCCAGCCTGCAACATTCCGCCTCAACGAATTGATAAGCGGATGGACTACTGCGTTGCGGGAAATGCCCGTGGGTTCGCGTTGGGAAATTGTTATTCCCTACAACCTGGGTTATGGCTCCCGTGCATCCGGCCCTATCAAAGCTTTTTCCACTCTCATTTTTGATATCACCCTTCTGGGCGTACGATAATTATACTATCTTTGTAGGAATACATGAAGAGGGCAGTGGTTATATCACTTTTGTTGTTGCTCACGTTTTCTGCGGGGGCGCAAGAGTCCATTGTGGAAAAGCCAGAGGATGCGTTTGCAACCTGGACGGATGTGATTGTCCGAAAAGATTTTGACAATTGGCACGTGGGAGGATTGGTGGAGTATTGTACCATTGACAATGGTAGCGGATTGAAACATAACGAAGTCGTATTGCGCCCCATTGTGGGATACAATCCTTTGAATTGGTTGCGCTTGCAGTTTCAAGTGGATTTTCTGTACTCATTCTTCAGCGGATTTTACCTGCGTTATCTGCCCGATGTCAGTTTCCATTGGAAGGCGTCTGATTTTCGTTTTTCTTTTCGCACAAGATACCAGCTTAGTCATCATACCCAGTCCGGTAAGCTGTCTAGTGCCATGCGTAACCGATTCAAAGTGGAGTATATGATTCCGGATGCGCCCGTCAGTCTGCATTTTGCCGCCGAGCCCTATTGGTGGGATCGTTTTATCAAGACGCGCTATTATTTGGGAGCGGATTTCAAAATCAACAAACATTTCAGCATTACCGCGGATTATATCCGTTATCAGCACTACGATATTCCCAAGCCACACCAAAATGTGGTTTACCTGATTTTATATGTTAGATTATGAAACGTATTTCGTTGCTTATCCTCTGCCTTGTTTGTGCCGGACACATGGCCGTACAAGCGCAAAACAAAATCGTCATTCCGGATACGAAGGATTACCTGGTCCTGACCGGAGACATGCACATGCACACCATTTTTTCCGACGGTTCGGTCTGGCCGACAACTCGCGTCGAAGAGGCCTATTCCGAGGGTGTGGAGGTAATTTGTATGACAGATCATTTGGATAAGCGTCATAAAAAATTGGCCAATGCCGGGGTGTTTAATGGCGATAGAAATTATTCTTACGATGTCGCCGTCAAACGAGGCAAGGAATTGGGTGTCACGGTTATCAAGGGTGCTGAAATTACCCGCAGAATGCCTCCCGGCCACTTCAATACGCTTTTTATTTCGGATGTGGAACCGATTGCACAAGCAAATGACGCCCAGGAAGACCATCAAAAAGGCATGCTCGCAGGACTGGAACAGGCCCGGCAGCAAAATGCCTTCTGTGTGTGGAACCATCCTCATTGGGCCGCCCAGCAGCCTGCGGAAGTAAAATGGTTTCCCGAGCACGAGGAGATTTATCAAAAGGGAATGATGCACGGCATTGAGGTTTACAACTCCTGCGACGGATTTTCTTTTGAGGCCTTCCAATGGGCATTGGATAAAAACCTCACCATCATTTGCGGCACAGACGTACATGCTCCCATGTTTACGGAATACAACTTTCCCGCCGGAGAATTGCGCCCCGTCACCCTTATTTTTGCCAAAGAAAATACACCGGAGAGCATACATGAGGCGCTGAAAGCACGTAGAACGGCGATTTTTGCCGACGGTTGCGTGTATGGCGACGAGGCCTTGCTGACCGCGTTGTTGGACGCCTGTTTCTGCCTCGAAAGCGTCAAACAAAAGGATTATAAGACCCTTGTTAGATTTGTAAACAACAGTTCCATTCCTTTGCGATTGAGAAAAAATGACGCGAATCCAGTTGCGGCTTATACCAATTTTAATGTGGTGTATCCTTTTGAAAAACAGGAATATGTCTGTACGGGAATGGAGTATAAGACCCCTGTCATACCCGACGAATTCACCCTGTCATTTAAGGTGGAAAATTTCTATACGGCTCCCGGAAAGAATTTGAATTACAAGATAAAAATCAAAAAATAATGAAAAAACTAGGATTTCTTTTATTTGCCGTGCTGCTTTCGGCATGTGCACCTTGTAAAGAAGAACATGTCAAAAACGAGTTGCGTGCACCGGCGTATCCTTTGATTACGATTGACCCGTACACCAGCACTTGGTCAGCCGCCGACAAGCTCTACGACGCACCCACCACCCACTGGACCGGCGCGGAGCACCATTTGCTTGGTGTGATTACCGTGGATGGACAAAGCTACCGCTTTTTAGGAGAAAAACCGATAGAGAAGAAATATCTCGCGCGCATTTCGGACAAAAAAGGTTGGCCTGCGAGCTATACTTTGAAAAAGCCTGCCGGCAAATGGATGAACCGCGACTACAACGACAGCAAGTGGACCGTCGGTGAGGGCGGTTTTGGCTCGGCGATTAGAAAACCTATGGTTCACACGGTCTGGGAAGGTCCTGAAATCTGGGTGAGACGCAGCTTTGAATTGGACAAGCCCCTCCCGTCCAACGAACTTGAAATGTTTGTCCGTACCAATGACTACGGCACCATTTACCTCAATGGTATCAAAATTTGCGACAGCGGAAAGACAGAAGGAGCCTACTTGCCGCTGTCCGAAGAGGCGGTTCAATCTTTGAAAGTGGGCAAGAATGTCATTGCGGCCTACTGTGCCAACCCCAGCGGTACCGCCAGATTGGATGTGGGCTTGGATGTGCTTATTCGTGCAGAAGAAACATTCGAGCAGACAGCCGAACAACTTTATGCTGACGTACAGGCAACCCAGACGCATTATGGTTTCCAGTGCGGCCCGGTGGAACTTTCGCTCAGCTTTATGGCTCCCCTCTTTATGGAGGACCTCGATTTGCTTTCCCGTCCTGTCAATTATCTGTCCTATCAGGTGAAATCTTTGGATGGTGCCAAACATGATGTACAACTCATGTTGGAAGCCACTCCTTCCTGGGCTGTTCACATTTACGGCAACGAGGCGACCACCTCAGAGAGCTATACAAAGAATGGCCTTAGCTATTTGAAGGCCTCCAGCGTGGAGCAGGATATCCTGGGCAAACAGGGCGACGATGACCGCATCAATTGGGGCTCGTTCTATATGGTTGCCGAGGAGAAGAATACGACGGCGAGTGTGGAAGATAACGGCTATATGAAATTCGTCCGTGATTTGGGCGCAACGAAATCGGCTTGCGGCAAATTTATGATTGGCTACGATGATTTGTATTCCGTTCAGTATTTCGGCGAAAATCTTCGTCCTTATTGGAACAGAAATGGTGATAAGACCATTGAAAGCCAATTTGAACGCGCCAACAAGGAATATAAAAAGTTGGTGAGAAAAGCTTATGCTTTTGACCGTCAGTTGATGGAAGAGGCCACCGAGGCCGGAGGAAAGCAATATGCAGAACTTTGCGCCCTTGCTTATCGCCAGGCGATTACCGCTCATAAATTGGTGCAGACCCGTGAAGGCTTCCTTACTTTCCTTTCCAAAGAAAACAACAGCAACGGCTCCATCGGTACGGTGGATGTTACCTACCCCTCTTTGCCTATTTTCTTGAAATACAATACAGAACTCGCCAAGGGGCTGATGAACCATATCTTCCATTATAGCGAGTGCGGACGATGGAACAAGCCTTTCCCAGCGCACGATGTGGGCACCTATCCTTGGGCCAACGGACAGACTTATCCCTACGATATGCCGGTTGAGGAAGCGGGTAATATGCTCATCGGAGCTGCCGCTGTCTGCCACTATGAAAAGAGCCCGGCTTACGCACGCGAACATTGGGAGGTGATGAGCACCTGGGTAGATTATCTCTGTGAATTTGGTTTGGATCCTGAAAATCAGCTTTGTACGGATGATTTTGCCGGTCATTTTGCACACAATGCCAACCTCTCTATCAAGGCGATTGTCGGCATTGCTTCTTATGCCAAAATGGCGGATATGTTGGGTCAGTCCGAACTCTCAGATAAGTATTTCGCCATTGCTAAAGGCTTGGCAAAAGAGTGGAAAACAATGTCCCAGGAGGGCGATCATTACAAGCTCACTTTTGACCGCGCCAACACTTGGAGTCAGAAATACAACCTTGTCTGGGACGAGTTGCTTGATTTGGATTTGTTTGATGACGATATCATGGATGCGGAAATTCCGTATTACCTGGGCAAGCAAAATACCTACGGTTTGCCTTTGGATTGCCGTTCCAGCTACACCAAATCAGACTGGATCATATGGACGGCGACGATGGCGGACAGCGATGAGGATTTTGAGCGTTTCGTGGCGCCCGTATGGAAATTCTACAACGAGACCATCGACCGTGTGCCTATGTCAGACTGGTTCTATACCGATAAGCCCGAATTCTGTATGTTTATCGCGCGCTCTGTTGTGGGAGGTTACTTTATCAAGATGCTTGAAGAAAACGACAACGAACAATGAAAAGCCGAGATGTTTTCAATAATTTAT
>CAJGBW010000048.1 GCA_904501835.1 uncultured Bacteroidales bacterium | reverse complement strand
GTCATGGAAATTACTTTACTTTCTATTGTAAATTGAAAAATACGGTGGTGAAAGTCGGAGATAAAGTGAAGACCGGGCAAGAGTTGGGTATGGTAGATACGAGTGCAGGGGTGACGCGTCTTCATTTTGAGGTGTGGAAAGGGAATAAACACCAGAATCCGGAAAATTGGTTGAGGTAAGATTATGAAAATCAGAGTATTGGATATATTAGAACAAACCATGGCGGACGGCCCTGGTTTTCGCACGTCCATTTATTGTGCCGGTTGCGCCCATGCGTGTGAAGGTTGTCACAATCCCCAGTCCTGGGATTTTAAGGGCGGCAAGGAAATGGAGGTGGACGATTTGGTGGAAGTCGTGGCTGCCGATGAATTGAGTAATGTGACCTTTTCAGGAGGCGACCCCCTTTATCAGGTGGAAGCTTTTACAGAGCTTGCCCGCAAAATCAAAGAAAGAACCGGCAAAAATATCTGGTGCTATACCGGATTTACTTATGAGGAAATCCTTGCGAATGAGCGACTTTCGCAGATTTTACCTTATATAGACACGCTTGTTGAGGGACCTTTTATCTTGTCTTTACGTGATACGAGTCTTCGTTTCAGAGGCAGTTCCAATCAACGCATCATTCACCTCACACCCCAAGAGGAGGAGGAAATTCCGGGTACGGTCAAATTGCGGGAATATCGTTAGTTCGCGGCTTGATTAGCCGAAAATCAGCTTGGTCAGACGGACAAAATCCTCTACGCTTAAACGCTCCGGGCGCAAGTCGAAGATTTCATCTTGCGTGTTCATACCTTCCGGAAGCAGACTTTTCAAAGAGTTGCGCAAGGTCTTTCTGCGTTGGCCGAAAGCCGTTTTGACTACCGCTTTGAATTGTGTTTCATCGCAGTCCAGTTGCGTGCGCGTGTTGCGTTTGAGTCGGATGACAGCTGATTTGACTTTGGGTGGCGGATTAAATGCCCCTTCTCCCACCGTGAACAGGTATTCAATGTCGTACCAGGCCTGCAACAGCACCGACAAAATGCCGTAAGTCTTGGTGCCGGGCTTCTCGGCGATACGTTCTGCCACCTCTTTCTGTATCATGCAAACCACTTGCGGAACGCGGTTGCGGTTGTCAATGACTTTGAAGAAAATCTGCGAGGAAATGTTGTAGGGGAAATTGCCGATAATGGACATATCTCCCTGAAAAAGACGGTCAAAATTCAAGTGCAGAAAGTCTCCTTGAATCAGCTTTCCGGCGATGGAAGGGTAGTGGATGTGGAGATAATCCACGCTCTCTCGGTCGATTTCGACAGCACGAAAATCAATGTCTTCGCGTTGCAGCAGGTGACGGGTGAGTACGCCCATGCCCGGGCCTACCTCCAAAACCTGTGCGCGTTTTGCGCCGTCCGCGCCTGTACCTGCGTCTGCAGTTTGTTCATTATCGATTTGCAACGCATTGACAATGTCTTCTGCGATGCGCTGGTCGGTCAAAAAGTGCTGACCCAATGCTTTTTTTGCTCTTACTTCCATATTCTGCCTGCAAAGATACAAAAATGTAACGCCCGCAATCGTTATTTTTCTTATTTTTGCAAGATTTTAATTCAGTCGTATATGTTTAGGACACACACTTGCGGAGAACTCCGTATCGAAAATGCCGGAAATGAGGTAACATTGGCCGGTTGGGTGCAGAAATCAAGAAAATTGGGAGGCATGACCTTCATTGATTTGCGTGACCGTTATGGCATCACGCAGTTGGTCGTGGATGGCGAAGCCAGCGAGTCTTTGCAGGAGCTTGCCACTTCACTCGGTCGCGAATTTGTGCTTCAAGTGAAGGGAGTTGTGGTTGAAAGGCAGAGCAAGAATCCCAAAATGCCCACCGGTGATATTGAAATTACCGTTAAGGATATCAAGGTGCTCAACAAAGCGCAGACGCCTCCTTTTACCATCGAGGAAAATTCCGATGGCGGCGAGGATTTGCGTGCGCACTATCGTTATCTGGATTTGAGAAGACCTCCCTTGCAGCGAGCTTTGGCACTTCGTCATCGTTTGGCGCAGGAAATCCGCAACTATTTGGATAAAGAGGGCTTTATGGAGATTGAGACGCCTTATCTGATTAAATCTACGCCCGAGGGTGCACGCGATTTCGTGGTGCCTTCCCGTATGAATCCCGGTCAGTTCTATGCCCTTCCCCAGTCTCCGCAGACCTTCAAACAGTTGTTGATGGTGGCCGGTTATGACCGTTATTTCCAGATTGTTCGTTGCTTCCGTGACGAGGATTTGCGTGCCGACCGTCAGCCTGAATTTACCCAGATAGACTGTGAAATGTCTTTCGTGGATCAGGAGGATGTGTTGAAGACTTTTGAGGGCATGATGCGTCAGATGTTTAAAAATGCCCTCGGTGTGGAGATTGCCAATCCTATTCCCCGCATGAGCTGGTACGACGCCATGGACCAATATGGTAGCGACAAACCCGATATCCGCTTTGGTATGACCATTCACAATGTGACTGATTGGGCCAAAGGCAAAGGTTTCGGTGTCTTTGACGGTTCGGAGTATATCGGTGCGATCAATGTGCCCGGTGCCGCTGCTTACACCCGCAAGGAAATCGACCAGTTGACCGAATGGGTGAAACGTCCGCAGGTGGGCGCCAAAGGTCTGGTTTATGTTAAATGGAACGAGGATGGCAGCCTCAAATCGTCTGTTGATAAATTCTATACCCCCGAGCAGTTGGCGGAACTTGCGACCATTATGGAGGCTTCCAAAGGTGATATGATGCTCTTGCTTTGTGGCCCCAAACGCAAGACACAGGGCCAGTTGGGTGTGCTTCGTCTGGAAATGGGCGAGCGCCTGGGCTATCGTGACCCCAAGGTCTTTGCACCGCTTTGGATTGTGGATTTCCCCTTGCTCGAGTGGAGCGAAGAAGATGGTCGTTTCTACGCCATGCACCATCCCTTTACCGCTCCCAAGCCCGAGCATGAGCAGTGGTTCTATTCCGACAAAAAAGAGGATTTGGAACGCGTGTGCGCCAATGCTTACGACTTTGTCTTGAATGGCTCAGAACTCGGTGGCGGTTCCATCCGTATCTACGATGCGCAGATGCAGGAGCGTATGTTTGAGGTGTTGGGTATCAGCAAAGAAGATGCAGAATACAAATTCGGTTTCATTGTCAATGCTTTCAAATTCGGTGCGCCTCCTCACGGTGGATTGGCTTTCGGATTTGACCGTATTTGTGCTTTGTTCGGCGGTCAGGAAACCATTCGTGATTACATCGCCTTCCCCAAGAACAATCAGGGACGCGACGTGATGATTGACTCTCCGAGCCGTATTGATGACCTTCAATTGGAAGAGTTGCAGATTGAACTCAAATCAGTCGAATAGACTATAGCAGGGCGAGCAATTCGCTCATAGAATCGATAATGTAATCAGGGCTGACGGTGCTTAAGGTATCGCGGCCCTGATTTCCGTAAGATACCCCGCAGGTGCGACAGCCCGCGCCTTTTCCCATAAGAATATCGTAGGTAGCATCGCCCACCACCAAGGCCTGTTCGGGCTTTTTACCCAAAATTTCCAGGGCCTTGAATACGGTTTCGGGATGGGGCTTGTGGTTGACAACGTGGTCCACAGAAATAATGGCGCCAAACAAATCGTAGATACCCAAGTCTTTCATGAATTCCGTCAGCGTGTCGTTTTTGCGGGAGGTGACAATGCCCAGGGCATATCCCTGCTCGTGCAACTGTTCCAACACTTCACGTACACCCTCGTATAGGGTAACATTGCCTTTGGCATTCTCGCTGAAGTATTTTCGATACAGACGTTCTCCCTCGCTGATTTTGTCCTCGGGCACCCCGCAGGCGTATTTGAGATTTTCCGGCATGGCCAGACCGATACCGCTTTTACGCTCGGCTTCCGTCTTGTACGGGAGCCCCAATTCTTCCAACATCATGCCCATGGCAATGATAATGGGTTGCGTCGTGTCGGCCAAAGTGCCGTCGAAATCAAAAAGTACGGTATCAATTTTCATAGAATTCTGTAAAATAAAAAATGGCCGGTTTTGGGACCGACCATTTTGAGAGGGTGCCCAGTGGGACTCGAACCCACGACATTCAGAACCACAATCTGACGCTCTAACCAACTGAACTATGGGCACCATGTTGGTTTAAGGACTGCAAAGTTAATACTTTTTATGAAAATACAAATAAAATAATTAACTTTGCGTTAATCGTAAGCTCAAAAATATCAAAATTATGAATCAAATTGAGAGAGCGCTTCAATGCACAACTGACACCAAGGCTTGTCTGATGGGACGTGGTGTGGTGGCTGATACAGCCAAGGTTTTTGTGGAACTTTTTCCGGGTCAAAAGGCCCTTGTGGTCGCAGACTTGAATACTTGGACCGTTGCCGGTGTCGCTGTGCAGCAGTCTTTGGATGCGGCGGGTGTTGTGTCAGAGCCGGCTTATGTGTTTGATGACCCCGAACTTTATGCCGAGTGGAAGTTTGTCGAGCAGTTGCAGGCGCGTATGTCGCAGACGGATGCTATTGCAGTGGCTGTTGGTGCGGGCGTTGTCAATGATTTGGTGAAATATGTTTCCCATGTGTTGGGACGCAGATATATCTGTGTGGGTACCGCTTGCTCTATGGACGGCTTTACGGCCTTTGGTGCTTCCATTACCAAGGATGGCAACAAGCAGACTTTTTCCTGCCCCGCTCCTTTGGGCTTTGTGATGGACCCGTTGATTGCTGCCGAAGCTCCCAAAGAGTTGGCTGCTTCCGGTTATGCCGATTTGATTGCCAAAATTCCTGCCGGCGCAGACTGGATGCTGGCTGATGCGGTAGATAGCGAGAAAATTCATCCCCTTGCTTTTGACTTGGTACAGGGTGGTTTGAAAAACGCCTTGTCTAATCCTGCTGCGGTACATGCCGGGGATGTGGAAAATACGGAGAAATTGGCAGAAGGTCTGTTGCTCAGCGGTTTTGCCATGCAGGCTATGTCAAGCAGCCGTCCGGCTTCCGGTTTGGAACACCAGTTCTCGCATTTCTGGGATATGGAAGCTTTGAGCTATCCCGATGGAAAACACGTCTCTCACGGTTTCAAAGTGGGTATCGGCACCTTGATTTCCACCTTGGCGTTGGAATTCTTGCTGACCAAAGACGTGGCCGCTGTGGATACGGACGCGGTCGTTGCCGCTTGGAAAACCTGGGATGAAATGGCTGCCGAAATCCATCGTCTTTGTGCCAATCTTCCCGGCCATTTGAGCCGTTGTCTGGTGGAGGCAAAAGGTAAATATGTGGATGCAGAGGGCTTGCGTAGGCAGGTTGAATTGTTGAAAGCCGCTTGGCCCAGTTTGTCCGAGCGTATTCGCCAGCAAATTCTTCCTTTTGAGCAGGTGTACGAAAACCTCAAAGCCGTCGGTGCGCCTTATGAACCCGAAATGATTTGTGTCAGCCGCGAACATTTGAAAGAGACGGTGGATGTCATTCCTTTCATGCGTGCTCGCGTTTCCTGCATTGATATTTTGTATCGCTTGGGCTATTTGGAGGAATTCAAGACAAGCTTGTTTAGCAAGGGTGCTCGTTGGGAAGTCGCTGAATAGACACATTCGTCACAGAAACTATAATAACTGTCGTCACTGACAATCAGGTGGTCGAGCAGTTTTACTTCAAAGGGGGCCAAGGCCTCCTTTAATTTTTTGGTCTGTTCGATGTCGGCGCGGCTGGGCATGGGGTTGCCGGACGGGTGGTTGTGTATCAAGATGACACTTCGCGCCTTTCGTTCCAACACCCTTTTCAAGATGGTGCAGATATCGATGATGGTGCAACTGCTGCCGCCCAGACTGACCTTCTCCTGTGCGATGACATATTGCGCCTGATTGAGCAGGCAAATCCAACATTCCTCCCTTTCCAAGCCTTTGAGTTTGTTGCCAAAAATCTGAAAGATGTCTTTGGGACCCGTGATGGATTTTTTGCGCAGTCGAAATTTTTCTTCGCCCATCCTGCGCCCCAGTTCAAAGGCCGCCGTCAAGGTGATGGCTTTGGTGTTTCCAATGCCTTTGATCGAGGATAATTTTTCAATGGATTGCACCGATAACTCGGTCAGTTGGCCCTCGCATTCGTTCAGAAGCCGCTGCGCCAGTTCCAGTACGCTGCAATCCCGAGTGCCGCTCCCTAGCAAAACGGCAATCAATTCGGCGTTCGAGGCTACCCATACACCATGGGTGAGAATTTTTTCGCGCGGTCTTTCTTCCCGCCACATATCCGCTATTTTCATGGTCTTTTTCCGCAAAAATACGCCTATGGATACCGCTTTGTCAAAAAAATAGAATTGCAAATCCACAAAATGAAAAAGTTTTTCTTTTTTTGACTATTTTTGTGTGTTTGATACCCATTCAAGCATGGATCTAAGTCTTGTCATACCTGTTTACAACCGCCCCGACGAGGTGGAAGAGTTGCTTCGCTCCCTGTCTGTACAAAGCGATATGGATTTTGAAATCGTCCTTGTTGAGGATGGTTCGACCCTGCCCTGTAAAGATCGTGTAGAGCAATTCCAATTTCCCCGTATCCAATACCTTTACAAGGAAAACAGCGGGCCCGGTCCTTCCAGAAATTATGGTATGGAAAGAGCCTGCGGCGATTTTTTTGTGATTCTGGATTCGGATTGCGTTCTGCCGCCGGATTATATTTCAGCCGTAAAAAGGGGGGTGGCGCAGACGGACTGCGATGCCTTTGGCGGGCCGGATTGTGCCAGTGCGGACTTTGATGACATGCAGAAAGCCGTGAGCTATTCCATGACTTCTTTCTTTACCACCGGCGGTATTCGTGGGGGAGGCGAGAAAATGGATAAATTCCATCCTCGTAGCTTCAATATGGGTATTTCTCGCGCGGTGTTTGAGAAAACGGGCGGGTTTTCACAAATGCGTTACGGAGAGGATATTGATTTCAGCATACGCATTATGAAGGCCGGATTCAAGACGGTTTTACTCAAAGAGGCGTGGGTGTATCACAAACGCCGGACGGATATGCGTGCTTTCTTCCGTCAGGTCAATCATTCAGGTGCGGCACGTGTGGAATTGACACGTCGTCATCCGGGTACGCTCAAATTTGTTCACCTCCTACCCTCGTTGTTTACCCTTGGCTGTGCGCTTTTGTTATTGGGCTTTTTTGCCTCCGCCTTGTTTGCTGTCGCCTTTTTCTTGTTCCCGCGTCCCGAATTGGGTTCTGCTGCGGGGGCGACGCTTGCCGCGCTTCTTTTTCTTGCGCCGCTTTGTCTCTATGCCTTGTTGATTTTTGGGGATGCTTGCGCCCGCAATGGGGTGAAGGTTGCGCGCTTATCCGTCCGTACCTCCTTTGTTCAATTATGGGGATACGGAAGCGGATTTATTCGTGCATTATTTTCTTGATTTGAGCGGCTTTTCGCCTGTGCGGCTCGCGTTTAGCGCATCATTGCGCCGGAAAGGTACTGGTCGTAGGCAGCCATGTCCACCAGACCGTGACCGGAAAGGTTGAACAAAATAACCTTCTCTTCGCCACTTTCCTTGCATTTGTTGGCCTCTTGAATGGCCGCTGCAATGGCGTGGCAAGACTCGGGAGCGGGGATGATACCCTCTGCTTTGGCAAAGAGGCAACCTGCTGAGAATGAGTCAATTTGGCTGATGTCAGCAACTTCCATCAATCCGTCTTTGAGCAATTGCGATACAATCACACCAGCACCGTGGAAACGCAGACCGCCGGCATGAATGAGGGCGGGCTGGAATTTATGACCCAAGGTAAACATAGGCATAAGCGGGGTGTAACCGGCCTCATCGGCAAAGTCGTATTCAAATTTACCCTGTGACAATTTCGGGCAGTTATCCGGCTCTGCAGCCACAAAACGGGTTTTCTTTCCATCCAAAATGTTGTGACGCATGAAAGGGAAGGAAATACCGGCAAAGTTGGAGCCGCCGCCAAAGCAGGCAATCACTACGTCGGGATATTCTCCTGCCATTTCCATCTGTTTTTCAGCCTCCAAACCAATGATGGTCTGGTGCAAAGAAACGTGGTTCAGCACGGAGCCCAAGGCGTATTTACAGTTGGGCGTCATGCGGGCCAACTCAATGGCCTCTGAAATGGCTGTACCCAATGAACCCTGGTGATTGGGATTGGCTGTCAGAATGTCTTTTCCTGCACGGGTGGACATGGAAGGGGAAGGGGTTACTTGCGCACCGAACACCTGCATGATGCTGCGTCTGTAAGGCTTCTGCTCGTAACTTACTTTAACCTGGTACACCGCACATTCGATACCGAAAACTTTGGTCGCATACGAGAGGGCGGCGCCCCATTGTCCGGCACCCGTTTCCGTAGTGACGTGGGTTACGCCTTCCTGTTTGCAGTAATAGGCCTGCGCCAAGGCAGAGTTGAGTTTATGGGAACCGATGGGGCTGGCACTCTCATTCTTGAAATAGATGTGTGCCGGCGTGCCCAGGGCTTTCTCCAAGCCATACGCTCTGACCAAAGGGGTGCTTCGGTAGTAGCAGTATTTTTCCAAAACTTCCTCGGGAATGTCAATCCACGCGTCAGTCGTGTTCAACTCCTGTTGCGAACATTCCTTGCAGAAAATGGGATACAAGTCTTCCGCGGTCAGGGGTTGACGGGTTTGAGGATTCAGCATGGGCATGGGTTTTGTCTTCATGTCCGCCTGAATATTGTACCATTGTGTCGGAATCTCCGACTCGGGAAGAATAAATCTTTTCTGTTTCATCACTTTCTCCATAATCTACAAAGGTACATATTTTTTCAATTTCTCAATTCTTTCGCGTTGTTTTTTGCTAGATTGCACCATTTGTAGTAGCCAAACAGGGCAAAGAGGGTGTAAATTCCATAAATCGCCGCTTTGAACGGAATACCTTTATAAATATATAGGGCGCAACAAACCAAATCCACCACAAACCATAGGAGCCACTGCTCGGCGTATTTTTGCGCCAAGGCCCACAGGGCGACGATGCTCAGGGCGGTGGTGAAGGCGTCGGTGATGGGAACGGTGGAGTTGGTGGCGTGGCTCAACAGCGCCCAGATTCCTGCCCAAATCAACAGAAAGACAGCCAAGGCCGGGAGGATGCGCGATTTTTCAAAATGCTGTATGGGCCGTTTGCTTGCCGTTTTTTGAGCTTTATTGGGGCCTTGGAATTGCCAAAGCAAAAAGCCATAGACACCCGCGATGCAGTAATAAATCGCCATGCCGAAGTCTGCATACAAGCCGGCCTTGTAATAAAGCACCATGTCAATGGCGGGCATGATGACGCCTGCGACCCAGAGCCAGATGCTGGCGCGATATTCCAAAATCAGGTAGGCGATGCCCACCACAAATCCCAAGATATCCAAGAGTCGCAGCGTGTCCATGTGATTCAATAATTAAAAGTGGATGCGAATGTGTCCCAAGGCCGAAATCGGTGCTACGGGGATGAATCCGATTTGATAATAACGGTTGTCGTTGCTGTGTCCTAGACTCTCCGCGATGGCCGAATACACCCAGCCGCTTTGGGCCACCCGTGCGTTGAAGATATTGCTGATATCGATACCGAAATGAATTTCCTTGACGATTTTCGGAAGTTTGAGTGTGTATCCCAGGTTCAACGAACTCAGGGAGTATCCCGGCAAGGAACGTTCCAGGTTTTCGCTGTTGTCGAGATATTGGCGGCTGACATAAGATGTGTGCCAGATGGCGCTGAATCCCTTGTAATGAAAATCCAGGAACAAATTCAAAATGGCGGAAGGGGAATAGGCCAGCGTTTTGTTGGTATAATGGAAAGTCTGGCTGCCGTTGTCCCAGTCCTCCACGACCTCATCAAAATCCAGAATGCGATTGGTGCTCAAGGCGGCATTGCCCTCGATTTTCAGCCACGAAAGGGCTTCCCATGCGCCCGTCAGTTCGATGCCGCTGCGGTAGGATTTTCCGACATTGGTCGTCAGGCTTTCTCCGATGTCGCTTTTCTCGCCCGTCTGCACCAATTGGTCGATGTAATACATATAATAAAGGTTGGCGCCCACATTCCATTTCTTTGCTGCATATTGGTAGCCCAATTCGTAGTCAATCAGGCGTTCAGGGCGCGGGGCGGGGTAGTTGCTATTGTCGGTGAAGTTGTTGCGCTCCGGCTCTCGGCTGCTCATGGCCAACGAACTATAAGCGCGGTGACCGTCCAGACTGAAGTTGGCGCCGATTTTCGGATTGACAAAATGGTAACGTTCGTTGACATTCAGCGTCTGTTGGGTGGCCGTTCCGTCCCCGTTGTCGATGTATTTGTCGTTGCCGCCAAAGGTCTGGTAATGTACGTGGCGGTATTGCAACTCACCAAAAAGGCTCCATTCGCGCGTCAATTCATAGGCGGCTTTGGCAAAGACATTCAAATCCAACTTGTCCGCATCCGAATTATAATACTGATAGCGCCCATCCTTCAACAAGGTCTCGCTGAGTTCCGGGTGGCTGCAATAGGTCAGGTAAGCATAGTGATTGCCCAGAAATTGCTGCACGCCCAGTCCTGTCGTCAGTTTTAGCGCATTCTTTTGATAAATCAAGTGGGCAAGACCGCCGAAATGGTGTTGCGTCAGACCTTTTTGACGGACGAAATCACTTTTCTTCACCGTATTGCCACCCTTGTCCGTGAAGACGGGAATGCCGTATTTGAGCAGTTTGTTTTGGCTGCGGAACTCGTCATACCAGCCGTAGCCGTGGGTGTAGTGCAGGGTGGCAGAGGCGTTGAGGTATTCGTTGATGCGCCAGGCTCCGTTCAAAATATGGTGGTTCTGCCAGAAATTATCCGTGGTACGCGGCCAAAATGTTCCGTCGCTCATCGTGTGGCGTTCGGTCTTGAATTGTCCGTTTTCCTCCACGAAAATGCCATTGCTGTCTGTCACGAGTTTCTCATACAGCGAGTTGTAACGTCCCAGACCGCGCTCGCACAAGTCTTTGTAGGTAAAAATGCCCGTGTGCTGGTCGTAGGCCCAGTTTGCATCGCAATAACTCCCGTCCATCAGCGACAAATCATCGTTTCCGGCTGTCACGCCATTCCAGGCCTGTCCCGTGTTTTCAAAGTTTCCAACGAGACGGTAACTGAGTTTGAAACCCCGTCCTAAATAATGCAGCGCGCCCATGTAACTGCCCGCGCGGCCATGGGTGCCGTTGAGGAAGCCGTCGGTGCCGCTTTCGTGGTACGCGCCTTCCAAAATGAGGTGGTTCCAAAGCAAACCCGTGGATATTTTTGCGCCCGCATTGTAGGAGTTGAACGAACCGTAGGCACCGCTGAGGGTGGCGGTGGGAATGAGGGACGGCGCGCTGCTGGAGAGGGAAATGCCGCCGCCAAAAAGTCCGTCTCCGCTGCTTGTAGAGCCGATTCCGCGCTGAATCTGCACATTGGAGAGCAATTGGCTATAGGAGTTCATATTGGCCCAGAATACGCATTGGTCTTCGGGCGAGTTGAGGGGCACGCCGTCTAGGCTGACATGGATATTGGCCCCACCTGCGCCACGAATACGCATATAACTGGTGCCTATGCCCGTTCCGTTTTCGCTCCAGGCAACGACGCCCGGGGTGCGTGCAAACAGGAAGGGGAGTTCTTTGCCGCTGCTTGAAAAGTCTGTGAGTTCTTTTTTGCCGATGTTGCTGACGGCAAAAGGTGCATTTTTTTG
>CAJGBW010000047.1 GCA_904501835.1 uncultured Bacteroidales bacterium | reverse complement strand
CGGAGTCCGAGTCGGAATCTTCGCCGGAGTCCGAGTTGGAATCTGGGCAAGACCGTTTGTTTTATAAAGAGGGCATGGTGCGTCTGATACCCGGATGGGTTCGCGGCGAAGGGCAATTTTGCGCCTTGATGCAGAAATCTTCCCCGGGGGATTATGAGGAGAGCAATGGAGCGCAAGAAGAGCAAACGCGCAGCTTGCATATTTGGTCGCAGGATGACAGCATGTTTGCCGTTCCTGCGCATTTGACCGCCTATGTCAATACAATCAAAAAAGCCGTCAGACTCATACACGGCGGAGTGAAAATCGCCGAGAAAAAAGGAAAAGATTGGCTTCCCTTTGTCGATTTGGCGCTCAATCTGATTCTGTCCGAACAGAAAGAATTTCAATATGAGACCGCCCAACTCGACAGACAGACCGCTTTGCAGTATCTGCACGGGGATAGTTTTTCCCTGCCCTCTGCCCCCAAGGGAATTCTTTTGCTGACCTATCAAGGAATACCCATTGGATTTGCCAAAAATTTAGGAACGCGTTGCAATAACTTGTATCCCAAGTCAAGACGCATAAAAATGGATGTGAGATGAGCAATCCTTCTTCGTTTATCGCCTCAAAAATGAGTTTCAAAGGTCGTTTGCCTCTCATTTGTATCGCTCTCAGCTTTTTTATCATCATTGTGGCCGTGTCGATTTCCGCCGGTTTTCGCAATGAAATCAGAGAGGGTATTTCGTCTATTTCCGGCGATTTGCAGATTCTGCCCCAAAGTCAGAATACCTTGGGAGAGGAAATGTCCATAGAGCGCTATCCGGCTTATTTGGATTCGATATCCAAGCATCCCGCTATTGAAAAAATCGTCCCTGTGGTAAGCCGTGTCGGTATTATCAAACAAGCGGAGCATATTCATGGCGTGTTGTTTAAGGCGGTACCCGATGGCGCCGATTCCAGCGGTTTTGTGCGTATTCCTCGTCGTCTGTCCCAGATTTTGAAACTCTCGGAGGGGGATAAAATGACGGTTTATTTCATTGGCGCAAAAACCCGTGCCCGTCGTCTGACCGTGGAGAGTATCTATGATGCCATTTTGGATTCCGACGATAAATTGGTGGTGTATATGCCCTTGGAAGATATGCAAAGGGTCAATAATTGGTCTTCAGACCGTGTTTCTTCCATGGAGATTTATCTGAAGAATGCCTATAAAAGCGAAAGTCAGATTCAGACGCTCAAGTCCGATATCGGCGGTATGATGTATGTCTATGGCTCGGAAGAAGAAGTGCCGGTCTATTGTGTGGCGTCCATGGATTATTATCCCCAATTGTTCGACTGGCTCAATCTGATTGATTTTAATGTGGTCTTTATTCTGCTGCTAATGATTATCGTGGCGGGATTCAATATGATATCGGGACTCTTGATTTTGTTGTTTGAAAGTATTTCCCTGATTGGCAGTCTGAAAGCCTTTGGAATGACGCATGCCGGCATCCGCAAAATCTTTGTCAAACTCTCTTCCCGTATTGTGCTCAAAGGGCTGTTGATAGGAAATCTAAGCGCGATTGTCTTGTGTCTGATTCAACAGTATTTTCATGTCATACCGCTCGACCCGGTCAATTATTTTGTGTCCTATGTGCCGGTGCATTTGAATTTTATGCCTATAGTCTTGGCGGATGTGGTGGCTTATGCGGCGATTTTGCTTCTGATGCAGATTCCTTGTGCCTTTATTTCCCGCATTGACCCTGCCCAAACAATGCGTATGGAGTAGCAGAAAAGCGCTAAAAGGGTGCAACGGTGCGGAAAAATACTTATCTTTGCCATTGTGCGAAAACGCGAAACGCGAAAAAATAAACAAACCATGTTAGAGAATTTGTCATATTGTTCAGACAAGTACCAATATACCATGGGAAAGTCGTTCTATGATTGTGGTAAAGCCCAGCAGATGGCCGTCTTTAATCTCTTTTATCGCCGTGCGCCCGAGCATAACAACTGGGCCGTAGTGAGCGGAACCGATGAGGTCTTGGAGATGGTGGCCGCATTGGGCGGAAAAGACGAGGCTTTTTTTGAAAAATTTCTCCCTGGCGCAGAATACAAGGAATTTCGTCGCTATTTGTCGGAAATGAAGTTTACCGGTCAGGTCTATGCGATGAAAGAAGGGGAAATTGTATTCCCTTCACAGCCTATCGTTATAGTGGAGGCCCCCTTGGTAGAGGCTCAGGTGCTTGAGACGCCTATGCTCTGCATTATGAATCACCAGATGGCGGTGGCAACCAAGGCTTCGCGTGTCTGTCGTGCTACTCAGCGTCCGGTCAGTGAATTTGGTTCGCGTCGTGCCCATGGACCCTGGGCGGCGATTTATGGGGCCAAAGCGGCGATTATTGCCGGCTGCGCCAATTCCTCCAATGTGCTTACTGGAATGTATTGGGACTATGGTTCTACCGGTACCATGGCGCATAGTTATGTGACGGCTTTTGGCTGTTCTGCGGGAAGCGAAAAAGAGGCTTTCGACCGCTATATCAAGTCGCACAAAGGCGAGCCTCTTATTATGTTGATTGATACCTACGATACGCTTAAATGTGGTATTTTCAACGCGATGAGTGCTTTCCGGGCCAACGGAATCGACGATAGTTATCAGCCTCTCTACGGCGTGCGTCTGGATAGTGGCGATTTGGCTTATCTTTCCGTGAAAGTCCGCGAAATTCTGGATAAAAATGGTTTTCATCAGTGTAAGATTTTTGCGACCAATTCCCTGGATGAATACCTGATTGCCGATTTGGAAAGACAAGGGGCTTGTATCGATTCTTACGGAGTGGGTGATGCCATTGCGACCAGTAACGCCAATCCCTGTTTCGGAAATGTGTATAAATTGGTGCAGATTGATGGCGAACCCGTACTCAAACGTTCGGAAGACAGAGGCAAGCTGATCAATCCGGGATTCCAGATTACCTATCGAATTTTGGTTCCCAATGAAAAGGGCGAAGATATGTTTGCTGCGGATGTGACCTGTCTGCGTGGAGACAGTCTTTCACAGAAGATAGAGGACGGAGAAGCCTTTACCATCTGCGACGAACATGATCGCTATAAAATGACCAGTTTCAAAGCAGGAGGGTATAAGGTTAAAGCTCTGCAAATCAAGATGATAGAGAATGGTGTGCGCATTGTGGAGCAAGAAAGTCTCCAAGCAAAAAAAGCGTATTACAACGACAATCTGTCCCGTTTGAGTCCGAGCGAAAGACGACTCATCAACCCCCACTATTACAAGGTGGATATTTCAGATGATTTGTATAATTTGAAGTCGGAAATCATCGAGCGTTTGGTAAAGGATATACAAAGAAATTACGAAAATGAAATCTCTCGTTAAATTGCTTGCACTCGCCGTTATTATGGTGGCTTGTGCACCTGTTAAAACTGTGAAAATGGAAAAGAATTCTGCCCTTGTTGTCGTAGATATGCTCTACGATTTTATTGATGGCAGTCTGGCATGTCAAAATGCAGAACAGGCTGTTGCTTACACCCAGACCTTGATGGCTGAGAATCCCGAAACGCCGGCTCTTTTTATTTGTGATCATCATCCGGCCGACCACTCGTCTTTCACCGATTTCGGAGGTATCTGGCCTGTGCATTGTGTCGCCGGTACTCGTGGCGGAGAGGTACATGAGGCACTAAAACCCAAGATGGAAGAAGCTTTGACTTTCTACAAAGGCTGTGTAAAAGAAGAAGAGCAGTATTCCGGATTTGAAGGCAAGAATGAAGCCGGTCAGACTTTGGCGGAGGTGTTGGAAATGCTTGATGCTCAAACAGTTTACGTGTGTGGTATTGCGACAGAGTATTGTGTTTATAACACGGCCAAGGATTTGAAAAATGCCGGATTTAATGTGGTGGTAATAGAAAAAGGCCTCGCCTATGTTGCCCAAGAGGGACATGTCGAGACCTTATCTAAAATGCGTGAAGGAGGCTTTAAAATTCAGTAAGAATTTTCTATTTATTCGCTGACTTCTTCAGGTCTTTTTAAGCGTGCAAAATAAATGACGGTGAGTGTCGTAATGACGATGCTTGCCGTCATTGTTATTCCATAAGTCCACACGGACGGGAATATGTCAAAATAGGTTTCTGCAGCCTCCAAGGAGGGAATTTTCATCAAGGTCAATGCCACGAGGTTGTGGATGGCGTGCATACACATGGTGAGTTTGAGCGAACCACTTTTGTAGTAGATGAAACCGAGCAAAATACCGATGAAAAAAGCGGGGACTCCTTGCCAGATATTGCCATGAATTACTCCGAAAAACAAGGCGGAAATAATCAAGGCGGCAGGAGCGTTGATTTTACCCAAAAGGCCTCTTAAAATAATGCCTCGGCACAACCATTCTTCCATGAAAGGAGCGAATATGCCCACGCACAGAATTGATACCCAGACAGGCCCCTCTTTTAAGGTGAGCATGACTTCCTTAAAGTCCTCCGGCATGGGCGGGAGAATGAGGTTGATCCCATCAATGACAAAGCCTGCTGCAAGCATGCTGATAGCGGCGATAAGTACTTGTTTTACAGACCAATAATTATTTTTATCCAAAGGGTTTTCTTTGTCACGAAACATATTGCGGCGGCTCAAAGATGAGGCAAGCAACATGCTCGGGATAAAGAGAATGGGATAGGAAATTAGTTGAATGTAAATGGGCTCGAAACCGGCCTTATTGAGGGCGATTCCCAGCAGACCGGATAACAGGACTCCGATGAATAAGCTGATGCCAATCCACAAAAAATCAATCCACCCGGGAGTGAAATAATTATACGTTGAGAGCAAGTCGAATGAACTTGCTCTCAATCTATGTTTGTTTCTCATTTGTAAAGGGGAGTGGGATAAATTCCCGTGTCTGCCAATTCTTGGAATTTGGCTACTACAGCAGGGCGGTCTTCCTTGAAAGTGACACCAAACCAGCGTGACGGAGTTGCCAGCAATTCAGTATTGGCGCTCTGGTTCTGAATCATGCAGTCAATGGCGTAAGGAATGTAGAATTCTGCCTTCAACTCGTTGATATTCTTTTCGATGAATTCTTCAAATACTTTCTCGCTCTTCTCGAAGTAATCGGGAGTGAAGCCCCACATGTTCATAGAGCAAAGTGCTTTCTCATCGATGCAGACTTTTTCGCCTTTGGCATTGTCGCCGTAGATTTTTCCGTCTTCGGCACGAGCGATGTTGTGATGCTCTTCCACGTGTGTGAGAACGCCATTTTCATCAGCACTTCCGATGCCGCGGCTTACTCCACCACTTTCAGAAAGGGTGTTGCCCAACTCAAAACCAATCAAGGTGTAGCATCCGGTCGAACCTTCGTGAGCACGCAACCAGTCACCCAAAATCTGGAAGGACTCCTTGCCATAATAATCGTCTCCGTTGATGACGGCGAAAGGCTCGTTGATAACCTCTTTGCCCATCAATACGGCGTGTGCAGTACCCCAGGGTTTCTGGCGGTCGGGATTCAAGGTGAAGCCAGCCGGGATTTTATTCAATTCCTGAACGACAAAATCAAATTCCAAGTCAGTTCCGTCAATACATTTCACGTTCTTGTATTTCTCTCTGACAGTTTTTTCCATATCCTCGCGGAAATATTCGCGAACGACATAGACAATCTTTCCAAAGCCGGCTTGTACGGCGTCGTAGATGGAATAATCAATGATCGTTTCTCCATTAGGACCGAGTCCGTCCATCTGTTTAAGACCACCGTAGCGACTTCCCATTCCGGCAGCAAGAACTAATAACGTAGGTTTCATTGTTTTTTGTTTTAGATGTTTTGACAAATTTAGTTATTTTTGCGTAAAATAATCAAGTTTTAAGGACGGTAAACATAAAATTTATGAAAAAAATATTCGAATGGTTGCGAAAGGACCGAAATCTTTTCTGGGTGATTCTGCTGACTTCTTTTCTTTTGTTGCTGATGTTTCGCAAGAACAATCTCATTACTTGGATGGGCGCCGCCTTTGAAATTGGTGAGCAAAATCGTGAGTTGCGAAACTTGGAAAAGAACATCGATGCGTTGGATAAAGGCATTGAACAAATGAACTCCAGCGCTGATGCTGCGGAAGAGTATGCCCGCGAAAACCTGGGTTTTTGCGCGAAAGATGAAGATGTCTATATCGTTGAAGATTAGCGTTTTGCCGGATGATTCATAATAAACTTTGTTTATTGAATTTAAAATTCGTATATTTGTCTGTTTTATAACGCCAAAAAATTAACAAAACAAAATAACCAAAAAAATGAAGCCTAAGAGTGTAATCCTCGCCTCGTGTGCAATCGTCCTGATGAGCATGGCTGTTTTCAGCTGTGTTGATCCGAAAGCCGATTACGCAAAAGGTGGTGGAGTTGAGCAGGAAACGGTGATGCCGCTGGTACCCGAAGGGGGAATGGTCCGTTTCTATCTAGATGCAGAGAGCGGCAGTCTCAGGACTTCAGTCGGCGGAAGCAAACACACGTTTTCTTCTTCTGATGAGGTCTATGTGAAGTCCACAGTTTACAACCCCATCATGTCTTCTGATGGTGCTGCCTATGTGGATATTCCTGAGTCTAAGACAGGAACCTACAAGATGTTCTGCTATCCGCAGGCATCCAAAGACTGGTTCTTGCCGGGGGGAGAGTATCCTTTGAGAGATTTGATTATCCCGTATTCTCAGTTCTATGAGACGACGGTAGATCAGCTCGCTACTTATCCGATGTTGGGTGAGTACTCAGAGGCAACGGGCAACAAAATGGTGTTCAAAGAGGTGATTGCTGCTTTGGATATCACTTTGAAGGGTAACGCCAAAATTGCTTCCGTTCATGTTCGCAACAAAGCGACCGAGGAAGATGTTGCGCACAACCTAGCCGGTGTAGCATCTTACGATTTGGAAGATGGCTATGTGCTCTATGAGGGTGTCAATTTTGTCAACCTGAACTGTACCAACGAGGGCGACGGTGTGAAAATCACCGATGGGGGCACCCATTTCTATCTTTTGTTGTCCAAAGGAAACTATTCAAAGGGTTTGACTTTGACGGTTACCGATATGGATCACAAGGGACAGGTGTTTGATATTCCTGCCTTTGAAGTAGCTGCCGGTCAGATGAAGCCTTTCTCTTTCACGTACGCGCCCGCGTCCGACCTGCTCTTCTTCGAGCATTTCGACAACTTCGTATGGGGTGGTAACGTGCAGGGTAATTCGGCTGTGATGTCTTACGCTCCGACCGCGTCAACCAACCTCAATGACAATCCTACCGAGCGCAAAGGTACCGAAAACGCCTTTACCAAAGTCGCTAACACGACGCCGGGTTCTGCCTTTATTCAGGCAAACTGGGCAACGGTTTCCGGTTGGACAGTCGGCGAGCGTCCCACGGTGAGCAAGGAGTATGTCAGAAGCCGCAACATTGCAGATTTGACTTACATGTATCGTTGTCAGGAGTTCCAGGGATGTGTTTCTTGCGGTGGTGCCGATGAGACCCGTGGTGCTTACCAGATTGCGCAATTCCCGCAGTTCAAGGGTAAGATTTACACCGTGAGGGTTTCCTACGATGTTTGCTTCCGTTATGGCACCGAGGATACCTTCTGTACCCATGTCAATGACGGTGGTATCGTGACCGAAGTGAAGATTGACGGCGTTCCTTTGACTTTGGAGACCGAGTACAATGGTAACAATACCTATACCCATGGCTTCTTGAATACTTGCACCATGAGTCGCAAGGATTTGAAAGCGCCGACTTCCGACGAATACAAAGATGGTTGGCATCATGTTGAGATGACCATTGAAAACGTGGGTGAGACGACAGCCTTCAGTTTGTGGGGCGTGGATACAGGTACCAGCATCAAGCACGGACACTACATTGACAACGTAGAAATCTATGGCACACCTTACCAGGCTCCCAGCAAAAAGATTCGTGTGATGCTCTACAACATTCAGAACGGTATGTGGTCTGACCAGGGCAACAGTTTCAATAACTTTGTTGAGTGGATGAAGCAGTGGGATGTGGATATCTGCGTATTCTGTGAGTCTCAGAGTATCTACACCACCGGTACTGCAACCAGTACAGGTACGGGCAACTGGCAGTTGTTTACCAATATGAAGGACAAACGTAGCAATACGGATGCGACCAGCGCCTTGACTGATCCCAAATGGGCAGCCTTGGCCAAACGTTGGGGACACAACTACCATGCTGTCAGTGGTTATCGCGACAACTACCCGCAGGTAATTACCAGCCGCACGCCGATTACAACCATCCGTCGTATCGTCGAGGGCTCCACTTCCGGTCAGTATATCATGCACGGTGCCGGTCACTTCCGCGTGAGCGCCGGTGGTCAAAGCATCGATATCGTCAGCTTGCACTTGTGGCCGCAGGCTTTCTGGCCCGGAAGACAAACCCAGGCGTCAATCGACAAACAGGAAGGTCGTGACTATCAGAAATACGAGGCGACCAGCATCATGAACAAGACTTTCTTCAGTTCTACTTATTCCAGCGTGACCAACTGGCTCTTGATGGGTGATACCAACTCCATCTCTCCTTTGGATATGGAGTATTATGAGCAGAACGAGCTCTATGAACCGACTCGTACCAAATGGGTGTATGCCAATACAGTCTTCTCCGGTGCGAAGAACGGCAAGCGTTTGTATGACCTTCCGCGTGAGGGTGCCGGTTCTCCTTACCAAGGTCCCGGTCGTTTCCTCAGCTCCGCCGGTGCATCCCGTATTGATATCATGTATGGTAGTGAATCCATGAGAAAGAGAGCGACCGTGCTTTCAACATCAATTCGTGACGTGTGGTCTAACCCGAGAACCAATCCTTTGTTGGATCCGGATTCAGGACAGAGCTTCTGTGACCCTTCTGACCACAGACCTGTTCTCGTGGAATTTGATATGTCTAAATAAATGACGATACGCTTATGAAAACTAATCGATTCATATATTTTGTATTGTTCGCAATCGCCTTTGTTGTGGCTTCTTGTCAGAACGACGACCCCAATGCGCTCAGAAAAGAGTTCATTGAGGTGTATGCGACGCCCGATTGCGTTGAACCTTTGGAACGCACCCATTTGCCGGTTAGGGGTGGAGAGGTTACCTTATATATAAAGAGTAACATCCAATTCGACCTCGAATGGCAGGATGGAAACATCGACGAGTTTGGTCAGGTTAAACCCTGGGCCCACGTTTCTCCTTTGCAGTCCATCGGAGACGGTCTTTGGAAAATTACTGTTTCTGCAGACAAACTTTCCGAAGAGGCTGTTTATGAGAAGAGAAGCGGCGTCTTGATGTTGAAGGCACCCGAAATTCATGCCGGCCGTTTCTTTGTTGTGGATCAGGGTCTTACCGCCCGTGTTGCCAGTGATTTTTCTTGGTTGACAGGTTCTGAAAAACCGAACGAGACCATCAGCGACGTTGTCTATGAGAATTGGACGAACTTGCAGAAGAACAAAGGTTTCAAAACGACCATCATCCCCGGTCAGGAAAAGGCTTGGGTGTATGCAAAGGCCGGTTATATCAAATTGGGTAACAGCGATGGTATGGGTGCGGATTTGATTGCGCCCCATGAGGCTATGATGCGTTATGATTCTTTGTTGGTCGTTTCCTTCAAGGCGGTTGTACAAAATGGTCCTTCTACCGGCGACTTCTATGGTGATACCGAGGGAGTTTATGGCGATGGTGAGCAACCGGAAGATCCCAAACCGGAACCGGAACCCGATCCTACGCCCGATGATCCGACTCCCAGCGATCCGAACAATCCCGGCGAAGGTGGTACAGAGTTGATTAAACCCATGTCTGTAGCCATTGCTCCGGCTGCTGATGAGGTGGATAACAATACCCTTACCATTGAAGTCGTAGGGGGTGGTGTGATTCGTGATTTCATCACAACAGGTGCAACCAGCATCACTTTCAATGACATCCCTACTTACAATCGCATGCATCCTGACTTCCCTGCGAATATGTTTGACGGAGGTGAGTACCTTGTGTTCATTGAAAGCACCAAGGCCAACCCGATTACCGCCAATACGACCGTGCGTTTTATTGCAGGCTCCATGTCCGATACACCCGCTGCCAAAAACAGCCGTATCTTCTTGGATGATATTTATATTTATAGAGTGAATGCCAAATTTGACGAGGATTTCTACCAACTCAATGGTGGCAAGAGTGGAAAAGATCAGGTATTGGGAGGTGCCTCTAATAATTGATTATGAAACTTAAAAACTTATACCGGGTTGTTTTGACAGCGTCGCTTTGCTTGTGCGCGTTGTTGATGTCGCAGAATGCGTCAGCCCAAAAGAAAACCATCAGCGGAACCGTTTTCGATAATGATAACTTCCCTTTGATCGGTGCTGCGGTCATGATTGGTTCTGACGCCTCTACGGGTGTGATTACCGACCTTGACGGTAACTTTACCATTCAAGCAAAACCCAGTGATGTCTTGACAATTACCTATATCGGTTTTGCTACCCAAACCGTGACGGTGGGTGACCAGACCCAACTTACCATTGTCCTCAGTCCGGACCAGAACATCTTGGACGACGTGGTGGTCATCGGTTATGGTTCTGTAAAGAAATCCGACTTGACGGGTTCCGTTGTGAACGTGAAGATGGGTGATATCAAAGATACGCCCGCCCTTTCCATTGACAATGCCCTTCAGGGACGTATCGCAGGTGCCGACTTTATGTCCACCGACGGTGCGCCGGGTTCTACTTCTACCATCCGTATCCGTGGTACCCGTTCCATTACCGCTTCCAACGAGCCTTTGATCGTCGTGGACGGTGTGATGGATGCCATCAACGACTTGAACGATATCAACTCTGATGACATCGCGTCCATTTCCGTGTTGAAGGACGCCTCTTCTACTGCGATTTACGGTTCCAGAGGTGCCAACGGTGTTATCATCATTACGACCAAACAGGGTAGTGGTACTTCCGGCAAGCCCAACATTACTTTCAAGGCCGATGTCGGTGTTTCTCACTTGCCCACCAAATTGGACATCATGAATGCAGCGGAGTTTGCCATGTATCGTAATGACTATGCGTATTTCGGTGGTGACCCCAACCACCAGGGCGTTGGTTCAAGTTCTCCGCTTTCCGAGTCTGTGTATTCCAACCCTATGAGTCTGGTAGGTACAGACTGGATTGGAGAAATTACCCGTCCTGCCATCACACAGAACTATGCTTTGTCCCTTTCAGGTAAGACTGATAAGTCATCATACTACTCTTCATTCTCGTACAATGATACAGAGGGTATTATTCAAGGTAGTGGACAGCAGCGTTTTACCGGCCGTTTGGCTTTCGACCGTGACTTGTTCGACTGGTTGAAGGTGGGATATTCCGGTACTTACACCTACCGTCACCAGGATATGGCTAAAGCTTCCATCGGTGGTACCGCTTATTGGAACTCTGCCCAGTACCTCTCACCCCTTATCAAGCCCGGTGACTCCGAGAACCCCTTGTATGGTGGTGGACAGCGTATCAACACGCCTCGTATGTTGATTGATATGAATACCTATTATAAGGAATTCCACTCTACCAACCACACGTTCAAGGTGGATATCAATCCTTTTGAGAACTTCAATATCAAGAGTCAGTTCTCATACTTCCTCTTCCAGCGCCATACTTATCGCTACTATCCCGGAACTTTGCCTGCAAAAGGTGAGAACCAGGGAGGTGAGGCCCTTCGTGAGGAATACGACAGCTACTCTCTTTCCAATGAGACCACCATCGGTTATACTTTTGACCAGTTGGATGATCACTCCCTCAATCTTTTGGCGGGTTTCTCTGCTTACAAATCCGGTAATAATAACTTCACTTTGTCAGGTTCCGGTTATATGGACGATGCTGTGAAGTGGAACAACATGAACGCCGT
>CAJGBW010000046.1 GCA_904501835.1 uncultured Bacteroidales bacterium | reverse complement strand
AGTTATGGCCGACATTATTTTAGGAATTGAATCTTCTTGCGATGATACATCCGCAGCCGTTCTCAAAGACGGCTATCTGCTGAGCAATGTTTTGGCAAGTCAGCAAGTGCATAAAGACTATGGAGGAGTGATTCCAGAATTGGCCTCCCGCGCTCATCAGCTCAATATCGTGCCCGTTGTCAGCGAGGCTGTCCGTCAGGCCGGAATTCAGCTTTCCGATATCAGTGCCATTGCTTTTACCCGCGGTCCCGGTTTGCTGGGTTCGTTGTTGGTGGGAACCTCTTTTGCGAAAACTTTGTCCATGACCTTGAACTGTCCTCTCGTGGAGGTCAATCACTTGCAGGGACACTTGTTGGCGGGATTTGTCAAACAATACGACAAGGATACTCCCACGCCGGATTTTCCTTATCTGTGTCTGCTTGTATCCGGAGGTAATTCCCAAATTGTCAAGGTAAACGGACCGTTGGAATTTGAAATTTTGGGACAGACCATTGACGATGCCGTTGGAGAGGCCTTTGACAAATGTTCCAAAATGATGGGTTTGGGTTATCCCGGTGGTCCCATCATTGACCGTCTGGCGAAAAATGGAGACCCTCATCGTTTCCGTTTCTCCAAACCCCACATTCCGGGATTGGATTACAGTTTTAGCGGTGTGAAGACCTCTTTGCTGTATTTTGTTCGTGATGAGGTAGCAAAGGACCCTGATTTTATGGAAAAGAACAAAGAGGATATCTGTGCTTCTTTCCAGCAGACCTTGATAGATATTCTGATGGACAAACTTGTCAAGGCAGCTCGTCAGACCGGCATCAAAGATATTGCGATTGGTGGTGGCGTGTCGGCCAATAGCGGCTTGCGTGCCCGCCTTGTGGAGGAGGGAGAAAAACGAGGCTGGCGTACCTTTTTGCCTGAATTCAAATTTACCACTGATAATGCAGCCATGATTGCCGTTGCCGGTTATTATCAATACCTGGCCGGAAAACGCAGTTCCTTGGATGTGGCGCCCGTATCCCGTGCGGCTGAACTTGAGATAAAGAAATGAGTATGAAGCAGATAGAAATTGCCTGTAAAATAGGTCGTGACCCCCAGAATGCCGATGTGCTTCCCATAGCCGCCAAAGCTTTGGGTGTAAAAGCTGACAAGGTGGGGGATTGGCGCATTGCCCGTCGAAGTGTGGATGCGCGTTCTTCTGAAATTCTCTATCGTTACAAAATCGATGTGTGCCGCAAGGATGAAAACTTGGAGGAATATCATCTCGATGAATATCAGGATGTTCACAATGCCGAGCCCGTTCTGGTGGTGGGCGCAGGACCGGCGGGAATGTTTGCTGCCCTGAAACTCCTGATGCGCGGTTTCAAACCCATTGTGATTGAGCGAGGCAAAGATGTACATGGCAGAAAATACGATATGGCGGCGCTTTCTCGTGAAGGAGTGGTCAATCCGGATAGCAATTATTGTTTCGGAGAAGGTGGGGCCGGTACTTTTTCTGATGGTAAACTATTTACCCGTTCTTCCAAAAGAGGGGATGTGCGTGAGGTGCTGCATCAGTTGGTGGCATTTGGTGCGGATCCCGATATTTTAGTCAATGCACACCCGCATATCGGAAGCGATCGTCTTCCTGTTGTGGTGGAAAAAATCCGCGAATGTATCCTTGAGCATGGCGGAGAATATCATTTTTCTTGTCGTTTGACCGATATTGAAAAATTGAATGACGGGAATATCAAATTGTATTGTGAGTCTCTTGGCTCTTCTACAAGTGCTTCAAAATCAATAACTTTTACGGCTAAAAAAGTCATTTTGGCGACCGGACATTCAGCCCGTGATATCTATGAACTTTTTGCTCGCAAAGGTTGGGCGTTGGAGGCCAAAGGACTGGCTATTGGCGTGCGTGCCGAACACCCTCAATGGCTCATCAACAAAATCCAATACCACGGCAAATGGCAACCTTTTATGCCGGTGGCGGAATACTCTTTTGTTACCCAGATTGAGGGGCGTGGCGTATTCTCGTTCTGTATGTGTCCCGGTGGTATTTTGGTACCCTCTTCCACTGCTCCCGGCGAATTGGTGCTCAATGGAATGAGCAACTCTGCGCGCAACGGAAAAATTGCCAATTCCGGTGTGGTGGTGTCAGTCGAACCGAGCGATATTCCTGAAGAATATGCCCAATACGGTCCCCTTGCCATGATGCGCTATCAGGCTGATATCGAGAAGAAAATGTATGATTATTCCTCTTCTTTGAAGGCTCCCGGACAGCGAATGATGGACTTCTGCCGCCGTATTCCCTCCAAGGATTTGCCCAAATCGACCTATCATCCCGGGGTTCTCAATGCTCCTTTGCATGAGTTGCTTCCCGAGCATATTTCATGGCGTCTGAAATTGGCTTTTCCCTATGTGGGCAATAAATTTATGCATGGCTATTATACCAATGAGGCCTTGCTGACGGGTGTGGAATCCCGAACCTCTTCGCCGGTGCGTATTCCCCGTGATCCGCTGACTTTCGAATCTTTGAGTGTGCCGGGATTGTATCCTTGTGGGGAGGGAGCCGGTTATGCGGGCGGTATCGTCTCTTCCGCTCTCGACGGCATCGCTTGTGCGGCCAAAGTATAAACGGTTCTTGATTGCGTCGTGAAAGTCTGAACGACTTTTGCCGCGGTAAGTTCGCGCTTTATCCGAGTAAATGTTCGAGCAGGATTTTTGCTCCGATGGAAATCAAGACAATTCCGCCGAAAATTTCCACTCCTTTGTGCATGCGGGTGCCTATGCGGTGACCCAGTCGTATGCCCCAGAAAGAGAAGAAGAAAGTGGTCAGACCGATGATGGCAATGCTCTCAAAAATAGGGTAGTCCAGAAAGGCAAAAGATACGCCGCACGCCAGAGCGTCTATGCTGGTGGCGATAGCAAGCAGCAACATGGTCTTGAATGCGAGTTCTTCGCGACGGGTTTTGCATACCTGTTCTTCTTCTTTTTGGGCTTGAAGCGACTCCTTAATCATATTGCCGCCAATCAATCCCAACATGACAAACGCAATCCAATGGTCGATTTCTTGTACCAAAGAAGTAAATGAGATACTGGCATAATAGCCAATCAAGGGCATCAGAGCCTGAAACAATCCGAACCAAAGTCCCACCTTCAAGCAGTCTTTCCAATGTACTTCCTTGAGGCAGAGACCTTTCCCTATGGAGACAGCAAAGGCATCCATAGAAACGCCGATTCCGATTAAAAATATCTCTATAAAAGGTAGATTCATCACGCTTTTGTTAAATTTGACGCAAATGTAACTATATTTTTATTACATTTGTGAGATTTATAGATTTTACACAATGGAAATTTCACAAAGGGCGGACAAAATGCCCTCCTCACCGATACGAAAATTGGCCGCTTATGCAGAGGCAGCCAAACGCAATGGTACCAAGGTATATCATCTCAACATTGGTCAGCCGGATATCAAGACGCCCCAATGTGGTCTGGATGCCCTGAAGTCCATTGATAGGGATATTTTGGAGTATAGCCCCTCACAAGGTTATCTCTCTTTGCGTACCAAATTCGTCAATTATTATGCGCAGTTCGGCATCGATTTGTCGCCCGATGAAATCATTGTGACGACCGGTGGCTCCGAGGCCGTGCTTTTTGCGTTTTTGGCCTGTCTGGATCCCGGTGATGAAATCATTGTGACCGACCCTTTCTATGCCAACTACATGGCCTTTGCCATTTCGGTAGGTGCGGTGATTCGTTCTGTGAAGACCTCCATTGAGGATGGTTTCCGCCTTCCTTCCATCGAGGCGTTTGAAGAGCACATCAACGAGCGCACCAAGGCGATTTTGATTTGCAACCCCAACAACCCGACGGGTTATCTCTATACCCGCAAAGAAATGTATCGTCTTCGCGACATCGTCAAGAAGCATAATCTCTACCTTTTCAGCGACGAGGTATATCGTGAATTTATCTATACGGGCATGCCTTATATTTCCGCTTTCCACTTGGAGGGGATTGAGGAAAATGTGGTGCTGTTTGATTCTGTATCAAAGCGTTATTCGGAGTGTGGTATCCGTATCGGTGCCCTCTGTACCAAGAATAAAAAGGTACGCGAGGCCGTGATGAAATTCTGCCAGGCCCGTTTGAGTCCTCCGCTGATTGGTCAGGTGGTCGCTGAGGCGTCCTTGGATGTGCAGAAATCCTATTTGACCTCTGTCTATGAGGAGTATTTGGAGCGCCGCAATTTCTTGATTGAAGGTCTGAATAAAATTCCGGGTGTGTATTCTCCCATCCCTATGGGCGCTTTTTATACCGTAGCCAAATTGCCGGTGGACGATGCCGAAGCTTTCTGCAAATGGTGTCTGACGGATTTCAGTTACAAAGGCGCGACGGTGATGTTGGCTCCTGCCAGCGGCTTCTATACCGAGCCGGGTGAGGGGCGCCAAGAGGTGCGTATTGCCTATGTGTTGAATATCAATGATTTGGCGGCGGCGCTGGAGTGTTTGGCCAAAGCATTGGAAGCCTATCCCGGCCGCACCGAATAAGTCTTTGTTGGCGCAACTGTGGCGCTAATATACCTTGATAATATCTTCCAGACAAGTGGTGTAATTGGGGGAACGGTGCTCGTGTCGCGTGCTGTTGTCTTTCTTGTTTTGTCGCGCCAGTCGCAAATCGCCGAGTTTTAGATCCATCAATTCAGACAGACGGTCTTCCTTCTCACGCTGATTTTCTTCCTCCGGATCAAAAATCAGCTGGGTGTTGTCTTCCATGGAAATAATATCGGAGACCACCACCCCTGCTTTCTTGTATTCCATACCGTTTTTGAAGATAATACGCAGGCCTTGCAACGCTGCGGTTGTGATTTGTTGGCTGCTGTTGGCGGCCACGGGCAGAATGATTTCCGTAGAGGCCTCATCCTGGGGTAAATCCTCGCGGAAACGGTTGGTGCGGATAAAGGTGCTGACGCGGTGGGCAACGGTACCCTCACTACGCAAATCAGCCGCACAGGAGGAAGCAAAATCGGAAATGCGGCCTGCGAGCGACTCAAACTCCGATATGGTTTTGGCAAAACTACGGGAATGGCAGATGGATTTTCTTTTATCATCCTTGTTTCTGAATTTTGCAGGATGACCGTTTAATTCCTCCCATATTTGCAGACCGGGCAGATTCCACTCGGAAAAAATCCAATCCCGTCTCCGTTCTGCGTAATCCAGGGCGGTATGGATGCCCTTTTCTTCGACGCGAACAACCATTTTCCGTCCAATGCCCCAAATCTCTCCGATGGGAAGAAGCGACAAGGCTTTACGACGTTTCTCTTCCGTGTCTATCGCACAGACGCCTCGATAGCCTTTGAAGCTTTTGGCAAAATGTGCTGCAGATTTAGCCAAGGTTTTGCTGGGGGCAATGCCTATGCTCACGGGGATACCGACCCATTGACGGATTTTATCCCGAAGTTTACGGCAATGACTGATGCGTTGTTCCGGGGGAATGCGGTCCAAAGAGAAAAAAGCCTCATCGATGGAGTAGATTTCCAGATTGTCGCAATCTTCTGCCAGAATAGACATGATTCTGGTAGATAAGTTGCTGTATAATTGGTGGTTACCTGAAAAGGGAATCAGCGTGCCTTTTTCGTAGAAATGCTTGAGTTGAAAAGAGGGCGTGCCCATTTTGATGCCCAGCGCCTTGGCTTCGTTGCTGCGTGCGACCACACAACCATCGTTGTTGCTCAACACGACCACGGCTTTTCCTTCCAAGTCAGGACGAAACACCCGCTCGCAGGATACAAAGAAATTGTTGCAATCGACCAGTGCGTACATGAGGGATGTCCCGATTTAACGGGCGCGTACATTTTTGATAATATAACTGACCACGCCCCAGATTTGGCATGGGCTTTCCGCTCCGAGGCGAATAGGCTTGTATTTGGGATTGGCGGCATGTAACCAACCATAATCATCTTGCAATTCAAGGGTGCGCATGATGAATTCGCCCTCATAAAAGCAGATGACTTTGTCTCCGTTGCGCGGTGTCAGCGAACGGTCAATAATCAGCACGTCGCCCTCCTGCACCCCTTCTTCTATCATAGAATCACCGGCAACCCTCCCCATAAAGGTGGCAGAGGGATGCCGGATGAGTTCTTTGTTTAAGTCGATGATTTGTTCGGCGAGTTCCTGTTTCATAGGTTTACTCTACCAGAATAAATGTTAGTTGGTTCTTCCCGGATAAACCTTGAGGGCTTCCGCCAAAATATGCATGGCTTTTTTCAACTTCGGAACTTCCAATACATAGGCGATGCGAACGTGGTTGTGGCCCACTCCTTCGGTCTTGTAGAAGGATTTGGCAGGGGTCACCATGACGGTCTCATTGTCAACGCGGAAGTCGGTGAGCAACCATTTGGCAAAGGCTTCAGCATCATCTACGGGCAATTCAGCCACCGTGTAGAAGGCACCCATAGGCATAGGTGTATAGACACCGGGCATTTGATTGAGGGCCTCAATGGCGCAGTTACGACGGGCGATATACTCCTCTTTTACCTCATCGAAATAGCTGAAAGGCGTGTCCAAGGCACCCAAAGTTGCGTACTGACCCAATACGGGAGGGCAAAGGCGGGATTGTGCCAATTTCATAGCCGCCGCCATCACTTCTTTGTTGTGAGAGATAATGCAACCGATACGGGCACCGCACAAATTGTAACGTTTGGAAACAGAATCCACCAAGATGACGTTCTGCTCGCAGCCGGGAATATCCATGGCAGAGAAATAAGGCTCGTCGGTGTAGCAGAATTCGCGGTAAACCTCATCGGAAATCAAGAAGAGGTCGTTTTTGCGGCAGAATTCGCCGATTTTCAACATTTCTTCTTTGGTGAACAATTTACCGGAAGGGTTGCAAGGGTTGCAAAGCAAGATTGCCTTGGTCTTGGGGGTGAGCAATTTCTCAAATTCAGAGATGTCAGGCACCTTGAATCCTTCGCGTATGTTCGTGGGAACGGCTTTCAAGGTAATGCCGTGCAAGAAAGCAAAGGTGTTGTAATTGGTGTAGAAAGGCTCTACAACAATGATTTCGTCGCCCTCGTCGGCAGCAATCTGCATGGCGCAGGAGAAAGCCTCGCTACCGGCTACCTCTACGAGCAATTCGCTGACTTCGATGTTGATGCCAACCTTTTTATAATACTTCTCCACGAGGTCTTTGCGCAGTTCAATCAAACCGGCAGAGTTGGTGTAAGAAAGGTGGTGCATGTTTTTGCACTGCTCGATAACCGCGTTTACAGCGCAGTCCGGAGATTTGATGTCGGGCGCACCTACATTCAAATGATAGACTTTTACGCCCTCTGCTTTGGCAGCATCAGCAACGGGAACCAATTTACGAATGGCGGATGCGGGCATAGCCGCAGTTTTCTCTGATATTTTCAACATATTATTTCTGATTAATAAGGTATTCTGCAATTTGAACGGCATTGAGGGCGGCGCCTTTTTTAATCTGGTCGCCAACAATCCAGAAGGAAAGACCATTTTCGTTGGTGAGGTCTTTACGGATACGGCCTACATAGACAGGATCCTGACCCTCCAAGAAAAGAGGCATGGGATACTCCTGGTTGGCAGGGTTGTCCATCAAGACCAGTCCTTCACCCTCGGAAAAGGCTTTGCGGGCCTCTTCTACGCTGATGGGACGCTCGGTCTCCACCCAAAGGCTCTGGGAGTGGTTTCTCAATGCGGGTACGCGGACGCAAGTGGCGCTGACAGCGATGTCGCTGTGCATGATTTTCTTGGTCTCGTTGTACATTTTCATTTCTTCTTTGGTGTAACCGTTGTCGGTGAACACGTCAATCTGGGGAATGAGGTTGAAAGCCAACTGATAGGCAAATTTCTTCACGGTCACTTCCTCTCCGGCAAGCACCTGACGATACTGCTCATAGAGTTCAGCCATGGCCTGTGCACCTGCGCCGCTGGCAGCCTGATAGGTGGAAGCGTGTACGCGTTTGATATGAGAAAGTTTTTCAATCGCCATCAAAGCCACAACCATCTGAATCGTGGTGCAGTTGGGATTGGCGATGATGCCTTTGGGACGGTTAAGAGCATCGGCTGCGTTGGCCTCGGGTACCACGAGGGGTACATCCGGGTCCATACGGAAGGCGCTGGAATTATCAATCATAATGGCGCCATATTTGGTAATCGTCTCTGCAAATTCGATAGAGGTGCCACCACCTGCAGAGGTGAAAGCGATATCTACATCCTTGAAGTCATCGTTGTGTTGCAACAATTTAACCTCGTACTCTTTTCCCTTAAATGTGTATTTGGTACCTGCACTGCGGGGGGAACCAAAGAGGACCAATTCGTCCATCGGGAAATTTCTCTCTGCCAGAACTTTCAAAAATTCCTGGCCAACAGCGCCGCTTGCGCCGACAATTGCTACTTTCATTGTTCGTTTATTAAATAATTCTTCAAATCTTCATAATTCTTGGAAAGGGGAATTTTCTTGACTTCACCCTTCATAAAGGCCGCCAGACGTTCCGGAATTTCCACTTCGCGTCCCAAAATCTTTTCCACCGTGTCTTTGAATTTGGCAGGATGGGCCGTCTCGCAGAAAAATCCGTTTTCACCTTCGCGCAGGCTGTCTTTCATGGCGCGGTAGCCGCAAGCTCCATGGGGATCCAGCACATAGCCGTTGTCCTGGTAACATTGACGGATGGTGGCTCCGATACAGTCGTCATCCACAATGGCTCCGCTGATAAAGGACGCGATTTTGGCATGGTCGCCTTGGTATAGGTCGTAAATACGGGCAAAGTTGCTCGGGTCTCCTACGTCCATTGCGTTGGCGAGGGTCTGTATGCTGGCTTTCGGCTCGTATTTTCCGGTCTGTAAATAGTTGTAAAACACATCGTTGCTGTTGTTGGCAGCGATAAATCTTTCAATGGGCAATCCCATTTCGCGGGCAAAGAGGGCAGAACAGATGTTGCCGAAATTTCCGCTGGGGACGCAAACTACCAAATGGTCCGCCAAACCCAATTTCTTCATCTGGGCATAGCCCCAGAAATAATAGAAGGATTGCGGGAGAAAACGGGCGACATTGATGCTGTTGGCAGAGGTGAGTTTCATCCGGGCGTTCAAATCGGCGTCCATGAACGCATTTTTCACCAAGGCCTGGCAGTCGTCGAACACTCCATCGATTTCCAATGCACGGATATTCTGTCCCAAAGTCGTAAACTGACATTCCTGAATGGGACTGACCTTTCCTTTGGGGTACAAGACATAGACATTGATGCCTTCTACACCCAAAAATCCATTGGCAACCGCGCTTCCTGTGTCTCCCGAAGTGGCAACCAGGACATTGAGCCCTTTGTCTTCTCCTTGGGTGAAATAGCGCAGCATGCGGGCCATAAAACGCGCTCCCACATCTTTGAATGCGAGGGTCGGCCCGTGAAACAACTCCAAGGAATAGATATTTTCTTCCACCTTGGCAATGGGGCAGTCAAAAGCAAGGGTGTCATAGACAATGGCCTTCAAATCTTCTGCCGGAATATCCTCTCCGAAAAACGCATCGGCAACCGTGTAGGCGATTTCCTGAAAACTCATCTTATCGATGTTTTCAAAAAAGGCGGCGGGCAGCTTTTTGATTTCGCAAGGCATATACAAACCTTTGTCTTCGGCCAATCCTTTCACGACGGCCTTTTTCAAATCTGCCAAGGGGGCGTTCCCATTTGTGGAATATAGTTTCATAACTGCATCAATGCTTTGATAAATTCATCACCTTTGAGGGTGCCGTATGCACCGTGGCGTACGCTATCCTCATCATAGGTCGTTACCGGGTCTGCTTCCATTCCCGGTGCGTATATTATAAAAGGTACGGCATCGCGGGTATGGGTGCGCAAGGCAAGGGGAGTGGGGTGGTCAGGCAGCACGGCTATGGCTACCTCTTGGTCTTTGACCGCCTCGTATATGGGGCCGATTAAACGGCTATCAAGGTATTCTATGGTCTTGATTTTCAAGTCTATATTTCCATCGTGGCTGGCTTCATCGCTGGCCTCGACGTGTACAAATACAAAGTCTTTTTCGGCAATGGTGCGGATGGCCGCTTGGGCTTTTCCTTCGTAGTTGGTGTCATACAGGCCCGTCGCGCCTTCGACTTCGATGCTATCCAAACCGGCATAATGGCCGATGCCGCGAATCAAATCTACGGCGGTAATGACGGCGCCGGAATGAATTTGAGGGAAGCGTTCTTGCAAGGTCTCCATGGCGGGCTTGTAGCCGGCAGACCAAACCCAAATGCTGTTGGCGGGGTCTTTCCCTTCGGCCTGTCGCTGCAGGTTGAGCGGATGCTTGGAAAGCAGGTCTTGTGATTTGATAATCAAATCGTTGAGCAAGGCCGCCGTCGCTGCTGCTTCGGGTGTTTTGGCTTGTACAAGCAAGGGGTTCCACGCTTCCAGAGGATGATCATGCGGGGGGAAGCATTGCAGGGCTTTGTTGCCCCCTTTGATGACAAGCAAATGTCGGTATTGAATGCCCGGATAGAAATGAACCTGTTCGTTGCCAAGTTGCTCCTGCAAATAGTCAATCAAAATTTTGGCTTCCTTTGTCGATAAGTGCCCGGCCGAATGGTTTTTGATATGGTCGCCCTCCAGACAGATGAGGTTACAGCGAATCGCCATATCGCCCTCCTGCAACGCTACGCCCATGCTGGCCGCTTCCAAGGAACCGCGTCCTTCAAAGACCTTGTGCTGGTCGTATCCGAGAATGGAAGAGTTGGCAATCTCGCTGCCCGGGTGCATGTCATCGGGAACGGTGTGCAACAGACCGCATCGGCCTTGGGCGGCCAACAGGTCCATATAGGGCGTATGGGCGATTTGCAACGGGGTTTTTCCTCCCAGCTGCTCAATCGGCCTGTCCGCCATTCCGTCTCCTATGATGACAATGTGCTTCATTTAGATATTGGCAATGCTCATGATATCGGCAAATACACCGGCTGCGGTCACACTGGCGCCGGCACCATATCCCTGAATCATCATGGGATAGTCGTGGTAGCGCTCCGTGGTGAGCAAAATGATATTGTTGGAACCTTCCAGATTATAGAAAGGATGTTTGCTATCAACTTCCTGCAATGACACATCGCATTGACCGTTTTCCATGCGGGCCACGAACTTCCATTTGCGTCCGTTTGCTTCCAGGACTTTTCTACGTTTTTCGAAATCTTCATCCAAAGAGGGGAGTTTGGCCCAGAATTCCTCTTCGCTGCAATCGAAAAATTCTTTGGGAATGAACAAGCTCTTCTTGACATCCTCCTGATTGACCTTATAACCGGCCTCGCGGGAGAGAATCACCAATTTGCGGATGACATCTTTTCCGGAAAGGTCGATGCGGGGATCCGGCTCGGAATAGCCCTGTTCTTTGGCTAGACGAACCGTTTCACTCAAAGGAACGTCGGCAGCAATGGCATTGAAGATAAAGTTCAAGGTGCCACTCAAAACCGCCTCGATTTTCTGAATTTTATCACCGCTGTTCACCAGATCGTTGATGGTGTTGATGATGGGAAGTCCAGCCCCCACATTGGTCTCAAACAAGAATTTTACATTTTTCTTGCGGGCGTTGGTCTTCAAAGTCTGGTAGGTATCATATTCCGAAGAGGCGGCAATCTTGTTGGCGGTCACCACAGAAATACCATGGTTGAACAAGTCGTTGTAAATGCCGGCCACTTCCGGATTGGCGGTACAGTCCACGAACACCGAATTGAAGATGTTCATGTCGATGACCTGTTTTTTTAGTTCTTGAATATCAATGTCGATGCCTTTTTCCTGCAAGGTCTGGCGGTAGTTGTCCAGTTCGATGCCGTTGCGGTCAAAAAGCGCTTTGCTGCTGCGGGCGATGCCGACAATGTTGAGTTTGAGATTGCGCTCTTTCTTGAGTTTTTCACTTTGCAGGGCAATCTGCTCAATCAATTTGCCACCTACGGTACCGATGCCGCAGATAAAGAGGTTGAGTTCCTGATACTCAGAAAGAAAAAAGCTGTCATGGATGACGTTCAGGGCTTTAATCATGAATTCCTCTTTGATTACAAAGGAAATGTTTCCCTCAGAAGCGCCCTGTGCACAGGCGATGATACTGATGCCGTTTCTACCCAGGGTGGTGAAGAGTTTTCCGGCAATACCCGTTGCTCTCTTCATGTTTTCGCCCACAATGGCGACAGTTGCCAGATTCTGCTCCAGACGAAGCGGGTAGAGGGCACCCACGGAAATCTCTTTT